>NZ_QMFZ01000008.1:0-228929 GCF_003294055.1 Burkholderia reimsis | reverse complement strand
AGCGAGGGGCGGTGGCGGCGTGAGGCGCCGGGGCGCGGCCGGGGTGGCCGTGCCACCGGTCACCGCGGTGTTGGCGTCCCGGAAAAGCCGCGTGTCGATGCCGCGGTTTCAGTTGCGGGATTGATCCGGAACAGCGCCATGCCCCGCCCGATCGCGCAGTGCGGCGGGCAATTTCCACAGCATCAGTTCGCGCGTACCGAGTGCCCACAGCGCGGAACCGTCCCACGAAAAGGCCAGCGCCTGGATCTCGCTGTTTTTGGGTAGCGACGATGCGTCGAGCTGCACGGGCGTGCGGCCTTGTGCGACATCCCAGAGTGCCACGCGATGTTGCCAGCCGCCCGCCTTGTAGGTCGTACCCATCGCAAGGAAGCGACCGTTTGCCGAACGGGCGGCGGCCTTGAAGGAGTCGGCAGCGCCCAGCAGGGGCGACAGTACGTGCCCGTTCTTGAGATCCACTACGTGCATGCCGACGAAGCGCGTCCGTTTCGGGTCCGGGGCCTTCACGGGAGGTGGCGTGCTGCCGTCGTCGTCGAGCAACAGCTCGAAGCCTGTCGCGATCCATTGACCCTGCGGCGAGCCGAGCGGCTTGGGCGCCCAATGAGCGATGCCGGCGGCGCTGACGGAATCCGGCGCGCCAAAGCGCCGGGGCAACACGATCGTACGCAGCGTGCGGCCGGTGCGGGCGTCCAGCTCGGCGAGCCCTTGCGAATCCACCGTCCAGTAGCTCCCGGAAGGCCGCCAGCGTACCGGCCAGATCAGCGCATTGCTGCCGTTGCTGATCTCGTCCATCAGCGACTGGCGTACCGACGACAGCGTCGTGACGAACGGCCACGGATCGTCGTTGCCCGGCGGCGGTGACGCCGGGCGCTGCACGGTCAGGAACGCGGAGCCGACCGGATTCGCGTCCTTCTCGCCATGCCGCAGGTCATGCCAGAAATTGGCCGGCAGATCGTCATCGAGAATCCAGGACATATCGCTCATCTGATGGTCTCGCCAATCGGTCTCGCTCGGCCAGACGACTTCATGACGATCGACCTTGCTGCTTGCGATGTCGTATCGGTACAGGCATGGCTTGCTCTTGGCGTCGGGCTGGCCGTCGAACCAG
Organism: Burkholderia reimsis; assembly: GCF_003294055.1. Classification (NCBI taxonomy): domain Bacteria; kingdom Pseudomonadati; phylum Pseudomonadota; class Betaproteobacteria; order Burkholderiales; family Burkholderiaceae; genus Burkholderia; species Burkholderia reimsis. Next base: position 227,824 of record NZ_QMFZ01000008.1, on the reverse strand, counting down.
ACGGCGCTGCCGTCGCCGTTGATCATCATCTGTCGCGGCCCCTCCTTGCCATGCCAGATTTCGTCCGCCTGCAACGCGCCGTTGGCCGCGCGCAGCCGCCACACGTACTCGTTCCAGCCGCGGTTGTCGGCCACCTGGGCGCTGAACAGCAGGCTGCCATCCGGCAGGCCGAGGAGGTCGTGCGGGTACAGCAACGTGCGTTGCGACGGGTCGGTCACGAACTTGTCCCAGCGGATGATCGACGGCTTGATTACCGGGGCGCTCGGGTCCGGCGCCACCGGCTTGATGGCGGGGGGCGGCATCGACGGTGCCGAGGGCAACTGCCATGCAGCGGGCGACGTGGCGATTTCCAGCCTGGCCGGCAGTGCAGACAACGCGTCGGTCAATGCCGTGAACACGTCGGCCGGGACGACGGAGATGCCGGTCCTGCTGGATTGCGTCCGGTTGCCGCTGAACACGTCCAGGTCCTGGAGTGTCAATGCCTTCCACAGGCTGTAGTCGGGGTTGGGCCGGGAGTCGATGCGACCGAACTGAACGACCGTCGCCGGATGCCCGAATATGGCGCTCGTGTCCTGCACCCTGACGAACAGCGCGCTGCGGTACTGGCCGGTGATGCCGTCGCTGTGATCCTGGCGGGCCTCCCAGAACGCGTAGGTGGGTTGCAGTGCGGGCAGGCCGGAGCCGCTGAACAGCCGGTCGACGCGGGCCCGGGCCTGATCCATGCGCCAGTCCAGTTCCTGCCGGGTGATTGCGCCTTGTTGCAGCGCCTGCTGCAGTTTCGGCAGGGTCGCATGGTCGGCGATGGCTGCGCGCAGGTCCGGCCGGCGCGACAACAGGACATGGCTCCAGGGGTCCGGCAAATTCTGCAACTGCCAGCTATCGGCACTGGCCTTGACCGGGCTCGTCCGTTGCAGCACGCGCTCCACGAGCGGCTGCACCTGGTCATAGGGAGCGGAGACCAGCAGGAACACGGCTCCCGCATAAGCTTGCCGGTTCTTGCCGTTGTCCCAGATCAGCACCTGTTCGCCTCGACGGGCGGCTACTTCGTAATCGTCATCGTGCCCGGTGTCGTGCAGTTGCTCGAATCTCCAATGCAGGCCGTCGACGGTGGTGTCTGGCAGCGGGTCGGCCCGGCAGGCGAGCGGGAGTGCGATGCCGATCAGAATCGACAGGAAGCATGCGAGGCGTTTTCTCATTGACGTTGTGCCCGGATGCAGCGGGAATTTGGACGTACCGATTCTAAGCGCGGTGTCGTGTGCTTACTGCGGGGTGGCGGGTGGCATTGCGCGGGGTATCGATTCTTGCGCCGTTCGGTATCACCGCGTACAGGCGTTGATGATGCCTTGCTTGAGATTGATGCGAAATTTGTTCAGGTCGCCGGGTGCTGAGCGCAGCTTGAAGAGATTGGGGGCGACCCGGAGATACCAGGTGCCGTGGCGATCGCGTCGCGGGCAGGGAATTTTGATCATCCGTGCCACTTGCCGCGGCATCGGGAAAATGAAAAAGCCGCTGTTTCTTTCGAAACAGCGGCTCTCGCATTTGGTGGCGAATCAGGGAGGAGACCCAGAAAGTCACATTCAGTGCGAAAGTCATTATTAATCAATGACTTAGAGAAATCGCCTTTCCACGCTTTGTACTGGGTCTTTGTACCAGAATTGACATTCCGCGACAAGCCACGTACTGCCTTGAGGTGTGCCATGGGCATCGTATCCGACTCATTTGTGCCAATCTGACATTGTCATGCTGTGAGTTCGTGCCTGGTTGACATTGTCATTTTGTCGTCTATACTGTCCCTGACATTGTCGGAGGAAAGTCGATATGCGCGACGACTTGCACAAGACGGTTCCATTGTCTCGCTCTTGGGGGCGAGTACTTCGGCGTCTGTCGAAAGACCGCTGGACTCCAGAGGAACTCGCGCCTCTGATTGTTGCTACGGTGCAAGGTGACCTAGCAACCAACGACGACACGGGCCTGCAGGCCGTCGACAATGTTTTAAATGAGAGTTATGTCGACCTCTTCGATGACGGCGAGGAGAAGATGCAGTTGGCGTTGCATCGAATTCAAGAAGGCCCACTCTCAGTCGTGGCACGTACGACTTGCGAAATTGCGCTTGGGGTGCTGGCGATACACGGGATGTCGGACAGTTTTCGGAATCAGGTAACCAACGCGGTAGGCGAACTACACGCCCGCGACCAATTGGAGCACATGGTTTCACGAATTTCCTCGACCCATAGTCTGGATGAGGCGAGGCAAGTGCGAAACGTACTCGAGCGAGCTTTCACGCTGTGTGATTTCTCCGTCAAAGTCAGCCGTCCCCCGAAACGAGCTAACAAGTCCGTCGACGAACTCTTATCCACTGAGCTACCGCTGGGACTGTGAGCGTGAACCATAATTTCTTGCCTCCGACCGAAGGCACCGTCACCGTCGTCGAGTCTGGTTCGTTTCTCATCAAGGGAAATCATTCACAAGTACCCCTCGGTGAGGGGTTGGCCATTCAGGCCGGATTGCTGCACGAGGTTTGCTTTACGGAAGTAAGCCCCCTTTCGTGTGACCTGACGGTGCTTCTTGGCGCTGTCAAGTACGCTGACAGGTCCGTCCGCCGCAAGCATGGTAACGGTTGGGCGCGTCAACTCCGGTTGACTGTGCCGGTCTACGAACTTGCTACTTGGAGGCGCGACGAAGTTGCATCGGCTTTGATGGACGCCCTCCAGTATCTAACTGGCGATGCATGGCAGTTTTATTTCGTGAAGAGGAAAAGGAAGCCGGCTCAGTCTGGGCAAAGACCGCTTCTCGACTCGCCTGACAGGCGTCGTGTTTTTATTCCGTTCAGCCATGGACTGGATAGCTTCGCACAAAGCCAACTGCTGCGGACGGGTGACACGGAAATGGATGTCATTCCCGTCCACTTGCGGTCGGGAAGCGTGGAGGGCACGCTGAAGTCGATTGGCCGGCTTGCCAAACACAGGCTTGTCCCAATCCCGGTCTCTGCAAGAGTGAGTGAGCGTAGTCACTCCGAACAGAGTTTCCGTACGCGCCCATTCTTGTACGACGGACTGGCAGCTTATGCTGCGGTGTTGTCCGGTGGCGGTGAGGTCGTTATTCCTGAGAATGGCCAGGGTAGCCTGGGTGGCTCGTTGGTCAGACTAGGGGCAGAGGCTCCACACAGGAGCTGTCATCCGGGTTTCACGACGCGTCTCGGACGGTTCTTCAAACATCTGAGCGGGCGTGACGTAACCTTCGTTCATCCCGCGCTGTTTCAGACGAAAGGGCAGGTGCTCGGGAAACTGTTGCAAGTTCAGCCGGACAGTCAAACGTGGCTAGCTGAACATCCCTCCTGCTCGTATGATGCGCGCCACGCGAATCGTAATCGCAAGAAGGTGCATTGTGGTGTCTGTGGCAACTGCTTGCTGCGGCGGATGTCATTGCACGCAGCGAATATCGCGGACACGACCGACTATAAAGTGACCGACTTACATGCGAAGTCACTCGAACAGGCCATGGTCGAGGACGACAAACTGCTCACTCCCGGGGCATACCATGACATCGCACGCAACGCGGCCCGAAGCATGCAGCGATTAGCTGACCTTGCTGGTGCTGGTGCGCGATATCGTGTCGCTGCGGAGGCGGCCAGTCTCGCAGAATATTTGGGGCGCTCGCAAAGCGAAGTGCGGGGGGCGCTAGACCAAATGCTTGAACAACACAGCCGCGAATGGACAGGCTTCCTGGAGTACAACGGGATGTCGTCTTGGGCGGCACAACTCGCACGAGATTGAAATGGAATTCGAACTGAAAGTTCGACCCGAAGTGCTTGGCGCACGCCTGAAATCTGCTCGAACGATTAGTCGTTTGACCCAGGAGGCCGCCGCTAATGCACTCGGCATGGCAAGAACGACCGTTGTAGCCATTGAAGCAGGTAAGCGTCAGGTCAGCATGGACGAATTGCGCGCCATGGCGGAATTGTATGGCGCTTCAGAAATCGACTTGCTTGACGACGGGTCTGCGCCGGTTGAGATGCAGGTCCAGTTCCGAAGCAGCGCACCACAACGCGGTGGGGTAGATGATGAGGGACTCGTAGCTTCGATGCTGAATAGGCTGGCCACGTCGGTGGTTCAGCTAGAGTCCTTGGTGGGTATGCCAGCACCTCGTGTAGACATCCCCTTTGTACCATTATCGCGTGAGGAGTCGATAGAACAGCAGGCGGAAGATGCTGCTTTGGCCGTGCGAGCCAGGCTTGGCCTTGGGATGGGTCCTATTCAAGACCTAAATGCCCTGCTGGAGTCGGAGCTTGGCCTTCGGGTATTCGAGAGACCTCTGCCTTCGCGCATCAGCGGAGCTATGGCGTTCTCTGAGCAGGTTGGCGGCTTTGTTCTCGTCAACCTGAAACATCCGATTTACAGGCGGCGAGTTACTGCAGCGCATGAGCTTGCCCATGCGGTTCTAAGGAAGTCGGGACTCACCGTGCACTTCGAGGATGATTCATTTGAAGACAGGGAAGAGCGGTTCTGCGACGTCTTCGGTAGCTGCTTGCTTATGCCGGCGGCTACTATGCGCAAGAAGGCTGCTGAACTAAAAAAGCTTGTGGGGCGATTCACTGTGCGCGAGTTGCTGACGATGACCTTGTACTTCAATGTGTCAATGGAAGCGTTAGTTCGACGTATGGTGGCTCTCAAACTGCTGCCACCGGGCACCTATGAACGACTCAAGGATGACGGACTCAGCCTGAAGCATCAAGCAGCAGTAAGAGATGAGCTTGGCCTTACGCCGGAGCCGCCAAGGTTCACTGCACGCACGATGTTGCTGGCTGCGGCTGCCCATGCGCGTGAGTTGCTGACCGAGCAGCAGATTGCATCCATGCTGGAGCTTGACTTACTGACGGTGCGAAAAGCATTGGATGAAGGCTATCAGGACGGACAGGGGGAGACGCTTGAGCTGGTTTCGTGACCACATGCCTAACGGGCAGCTTGTTCTGGATGCAAGCGTTCTCATTAATCTGCTTGGATGCTGTGCTGCTGCTGAGGTCTTTAGTACGCTCGACCTGCCTTGCATTGTCGAGGAGAAGGTTTTCGGCGAGATTTCTCGGCATCCGATTCCTGGGCTCTGCCACACCGAGGAACTACAGGCTCTTCAGAATGCCGGGTTCATTGAACGGGTGAGAATGGGGGAAGAGGAATATTCAAGCTTTCTGAGCCTCATTCAGGCGCCCTTGGGCCAACGGTTAGACGCGGGGGAGAGCGCGACATTGGTAGTAGCTCAACAGCGGGGGCTATCTGTGGTCATCGACGAGAACAAGGCTCGTTCCTACATTCGGAGCAACATGCCTCGGGTTGCCGCAGTGAGCACCTTGAAGCTACTAATTTCTGCGACGGTCCGCTTGGGGAAAGACGCGGTATACCTCCAAGAACTCGTGGCGGCGGCACGCAAAAATTCCAGAATGGGCGTTCCAAAAGATGAGAAGCAATTGTTGGTCGATGTTCTTGCCATTGAACGCCTGCAATAGTCGTGTCACGGCGTTCGCGGCTTGTGGCTAGACGACCGAGCACCTCGACTGCTGCTTGTAGGGGGCTGCGGTGGTATTCCTAGGTAACATCTCCGACATTGCTCAAATAATGAACAAGAAGGAAAAAGTACGATGCCGATAAATCGCTTTCGAACGGGAAATGTTGCAACTGAAGAGGATGGTGCAGAGCTAATTCTTAAGAAGCTTAACACAGCAAGGTGGGAGCTCAAATATAAGCCCTCGAAAAAAGCTATCGACATTGCCAAGCAGTGGATTGACGGATTCGTTGCACCCAAGGGGGCCTTGTTGCTGGCTGATGGGGACGGTGAAAAAAAGATAGTCTCGACCTATCCACTGAATACGAACGCAGCAAGCCCGTCCTTCTTGCAGCCAAAGTACGACCGCCTTCGCGCAATTACGTTTTCCGGTTTTCGAACTATCCCCGGTTGGTTTGCCTTCGACGATGACGACGGTGATAACGATGACGTGACTTGGCCTCAGAACCTGGACGACATCAAGGAATTTTTCCGAGATTTGCCATCGGGATTTGTTCGGGACCCATATTTCGGGTTGGGGTTGAACTACGACCTTCGATTCATCACCGATGCGGTTGAAGAACTTAGCGGTGTCAAAACACTAATGATTTTCAAGGGGAAAGGCGAGTCCCCGACTTACAAAGGCTCGACATATTCGATTTCTGCAAAGCTATTCGATGAAACGCGAAAGGCAGTCAATCGCGCACACGAAAAGGCGTTGCAGGTTGCAAGCTCGGAGAAGGTTGCATATGTAAGCAACACACTGCTCAATTCTGTCGATGCAAAGAAATATCCGATTAAGAGTCCTCGATATCGAAAGGACTCTATTGTTCAGGCACTCGGCGCGACATCACCCAAAGACGTTCCGCTGTCCGCAGCTGACCGGCAGGCGGTAGTCGCCACTGTGACAAGCGCATGCAAGCAACTGAACCAATCAAATGCAGCACAGTTGCTGGCGCTATCGCACGAAATCGAAATTGTTAGCCTAGAAGCGCTAGTTGAAAGAATGCAGGAGATGCTTTCGAAGCAGTTGAACGAAGCGGCTTGGCAGGAATTCTTCCGTGACAATCAGTTTGTTCTAAGGCTCGCGTTTGGATTCCCAGTGGTGAAGGTTGGTGAACAATTTTCTGTCGGAGGCAGAAAATTCGATGGTTCAGGTGACAAGATTAGCGATTTTGCTATGAAGGCCGCCGCAACCGGCAACCTTGGTCTGGTTGAAATTAAAACGCCGAAAACTGCACTACTCGAAAAGGCAGCTTATCGGAGCCAAGTTTATGCGCCGAGCCGAGAGCTGTCGGGGGCGGTTAATCAGGTCCTCGACCAGGCACACAATCTGCAAAAGAACTTGCCCCTACTAAAGGAAAGTTCACAGGATTTGTCGTTAGAGGCCTACGCAATTAATGGGGTAGTCATCGCAGGAAGAAACCTCACCGACAGGGCACAGCAGAAGTCGTTCGAACTGTTCCGGAATAGTCTCAGGTTTGTGCTAGTTATCACCTTTGACGAGTTGCTTCAGAAATTGCAGCACCTCGTCGAGGTACTGCGGCCGGCAGCATAAGGATTGGCGGTCTACGCGTTTTGCTGAGACCCCGCAGGTGATTGCTCCCTCATCTCGGATAGGAGATGCGTCTGATAGACGAAAACTTCCTTATTTCTGCGCAGAAATCTGGCTGGAGACGGATGTTGAACGGTGTGTGGTCCTTGTCAGGCGCCGCAAGTTTTTTGAATATCTGCCGATATAGGAGCGGTGAATCAGCACTAGTTTATGCCTCCCGTTCCCGCTTATAGGAGGACAATGCGTTGACGATGGACTTCAACTTCAAAGGGCTGCACCCAGCTTTCCTGGAGGCGGTCAACCGGCACGAACCATCCATTGCCTTTGCACTCGCAGAAGGCAAGGGTAAGTTCGTCTTTCTGCTGTTCATGGCGACAGACTCGGCGGGGCGCATAGTGTGGGGCGCGCTTGAGATGTTTATACTCCTCGCCAATACCCAGAAGATGCTGAGATTCAAACTGCTGGGGAACCACAAAATCGCGGGCGATTTCAAGGTGCGGCTGACCGAAGGCGACAAGCAGGCCATTCGAGCGGAGCTCGGCCTAGGTGGAGCCGCCGGAGGCCCCGCCTTTGTCCTTCTCGACTTCCTAAGCAAGCTGAATGGGATGATTCCGGCGTCTATTCCGTTGGAAGCGAAAGTCGCTGTAATCAAGGGCGAGAGCAAGGCAATTAACGCTCACTGCAAGAGCTACCTCGACGATGCCACCAAGGTGTATCTCCTTGCTGCGAGGCCGTTACCAGACGGTAAGCGACCGAGAGAGGAGACGTTGCGCAAGCTCTACATGCTTGATGCCGAGCCGTCTGCTATTGCGGCACTTATCCGGAACCTCAAAATGATACGTTGGACGACTTACTGGACGGCGACGAAGCCCGCGTCAGATAGGTTTGCCGAAACCTTTGCCAAGGTTGCTGGTCTCGTGGCCAAGTCGTAACGGACTGCACTTCAACATCGGGACGCAGGGGCGACAAAATTTTCCGCGCAGAAATCCCACGGCAGCAGCATTGCGACTGGCCCCGTCAGGCCGATGACCAAAGATGACCTTGCCGCTCCAGAAAGATCTGGATGCGGCGGTAACCATAACGCGGATATTGCGCCGACAGAATGCTCATCGCTGCCAGCACCGGCGCGTCCCGCACGGCCAGCGTCGATTCGTAATGCAGCGCCGATCGGGCGACCGACATCAGCGCGCACGCACGTCGCTCCGACAGGCCCCGTGCTTTCGCGTAGGTGACCTGCTGGCGTCGGGCGGGCGCGCTCACCACTTTTTTGCGTTGATCTCTTTCATCACGTCCAGCTCGAGATCGCGCTCGGCCAGCATCTTCTTCAGCCGCGCATTCTCTTGCTCGAGCTGCTTGAGCCGCTTCACGTCGGCAGCCTCCAGCCCGCCGAAATGTTGTCGCCAGTTGTAAATGGTTTGCTCGCTGACCCCGTGCTTCTTCGCAACTTCCGCGACCGGCGCCTTGTCCGCCTCGCGCAGGATGGTGACCATCTGTTCTTCGGTAAACCGGCTCTTCTTCATGACTTCCTTTTCTCCGTTGGAAGCCATTCTCTCAAGTTTCAACTGGTCCGAAAATTCCAGGGCAGGTCATTGGCCGGTGTGCCGAAAGATTCGTTCCAGTTTCGGGATCTTCGGGCAAAAGCGGGGACAGATAAAACCGAGTTGGCCGGCGATATGCGAGCGGCGCAGCGTCAGTTGGGGCACAAGTCGCTTGCGATGACCGAGCACTACGTGCGCGAGCGCAAGGGTGATAAGGTCGATCCGACGAAGTGAGGGTGATATGGCGGAAAAGCTGAATTCGATTGAGCGACAGTGCGAGTTGCGGGAGCACTTTCGTCGGGCGGACGCAATTTCGCGGTTGGAGGGGTACGAGCCGGGTGAATTTGAGGAGGCTCAGAAGGAACGTTTGGTTGCCGGCGAGATCACGACGGAAGAGTTTATTTCGGTCATGGTCGGACATCTCAGAGCTGGCGCGTGATTGCTGACTGAGCGGCGCTCGGCCGATGAGCGCTGCGTGCTGGTTGTCTGGAGCAGGGAGGCAACGCTTGACAAGTCGCGGGGAATCGCACAAAATCCGTCCCACTGAAGACCTACTGCCGCTGCACGGGAAACCGTGGGGGAAAGATTGGTGTAATGCCTATCGGGTGGTGGGACCTGAAAGTCCAGATGACTGGGTTCTGAGTCGCGGGCCGCATGCAGGCGGCTACTACGTATGACTTAGATAATTGCGCAATTGCGCCCTAGATCTTCTCGCCCCCTGCAAAAGCAGTCCAAGACAACGGCCTCTTAGGAAATTCCTAAGGGGCTTTCTGCTTTCAAGGGCCAAAGATGACTTTCGAAGAATACTTGGACCTCCTGGTCCAGACCGTAACAAAAAATATGAATCCCGGGACCCGCTCCGTTACGGCTGCGGCCTTGGGCAATATGCTCCGGCAGGCGTCGCCGGACGTCACCTGGAAAACCTTCGGCAAGCGCACTCTCGGTGAGCTTTTGGCTGATACGAGGGTTCGGCCCCATCTCAAGACATTTGAGACCGCAAAGGGCGCTCTGGCGGTTTCGCCAGTGGGCGAGTCGCCGGTCGGAGATGTCCCTGCTATCGAAGTCTTTAATCCTCTGCGAAAGTCGGTTTGGGAAGCTTTTGTGCTGCCTTCGCCGAGCGGTCGGCGCTTTATGCATCGCGTCAACGGGTTGATCCGCTCGGGGCTGGAAATCGCGCCGGCGCCGGCAGACGATTGGGTGGAGATTGTCCCGATTTCTACGGACGAGCAGCGCGAGTGGGCGCGAGATTTCCTCGCTACTGCTGACGGACAAAATGTCGCGGGGGCAGAGCAGACTCTGGCGACTGAGGGGTGGCACCCTTACGCATTCTTCCAGGCGCTTCGGGGGCAGGACGAAAATATTGCGCGGATGTGGAATCGCTTTCGTTCTGCGAAGGTGTCGACGCGCGTTCAAGAGTGGTTGACGCAGCACTCGTTGCCGGTGGAGCGAGGATTCCAGGGGGCTGCGCGCCCTCGGCAGCAGGAAGTGGGGGATGCGCTTCCGAGTGTTCAATCGGCGCCTGTACTTGGTGGCGAGGGCCTTCGTGAGGCCATTCTGTTGGCGATTTCGACGCTGCCGCTCGAAAGGCTTCTGGAAATTCCAATTCCCGCAGGAGTGATGCTGTCCGCGCTTTCCCAGGCTAAGACGCGCTAATTTAGCGCGAGTCAAAGGAACGCGCGATGCCAGTCGTTTACATAGGTCATGCTGCTAACCAATATGCCGGCGATGCCGCGGCTTTGGTTGAGCTTTGCGTGCGAGAACCGGATGGGCACGGCGGTTGGGTGATCAAAGCGACCATTTATGAGCGCAACTCGTCGCTTAATGTTCGGGAGTTCTGTTCTGTTGTCCGTCAGACTCCTGGGCCGGTCTTGTTAATTCGCCCGGTGCAAAACAAGACCGTTGAGCTGGTGCGTGAAAAGCTCGATGGTTTTGTGCCAGTTGTTGTTTGTGAGGCGTACGAGATTGACGGCCTGAGGGCTTCAATCGCCGACGTTTGCCGGCGCCATCAAGGCGGCGAGCCGCACGAAGCCCTCGACGTTGTCGTGGCTTTTCTCCTGATGCGCAAGCTGGATCAGGAGCACATGTGGACGGGAAACTCGAAGGGGTATATGTGGTCGAGCGACATTCCGAAGGGTCGCGGCATCGATGATAAATACAGTGGGCGGGTGCCGCACGTGCTGAACACGCTCTTCCAGGAGGAGATCGTGGTTTACAAGATCAGTAACTCCAAGAAGAAGTACGCGCTGAACCCTGATAAACGTGAGTTGATTTATGGCTATTTGCGCAAGCGACGCTTGCCGGATAGCCTGCATCGCAAGCTGTCGCGATCCAATGAAGTTGAGTCGGTCCGAGTGCTCGATTGCTTGGACATCTACACGGAAGTGGACGAGGACGAGGGTGGCGAGCTTTGATTTTTCGAGATGATCCCTCGTCCGATTGGTGCGAGGCATCTCGTAGTTCCGAGTGAGCTTCGCCAGTATTCGGTAAAGGATTGCGGAGCGCGTCTGCGTTTGCGGAGCAAAGAAAAAGGGCCCAGCTTGCGCTGAGCCCTTTCTGCATTTGGTGGCGAATCAGGGACTCGAACCCCGGACCTGCGGATTATGATTCCGTCGCTCTAACCGACTGAGCTAATTCGCCGAAGACTTGAATTATGTAGATCGACGCTTGGGCTGTCAACACCTTTTTTCATCTTCCGCGAAAAAAGTTGCCGGCGGCCCGTGCCGGCCTCGCCGTGGGGCGAGGTGTCGGTCGCCGGAACCCGCGTCCGGCAAACGACAACCCGCCCTTCACCTTCAATCCTGCGCGTAGATGTTCGAGTCCTTCGTCTCCTTGACGAACAGCAGGCCGATCACGAACGTCGCCAGCGCGATCACGATCGGATACCAGAGGCCCGAGTAGATGTCGCCCTTCGCCGCGACGATCGCGAACGCGGTGGCCGGCAGGAAGCCGCCGAACCAGCCGTTGCCGATGTGATAGGGCAGCGACATCGACGTGTAGCGGATTCGCGTCGGGAACATCTCGACCAGCATCGCGGCGATCGGGCCGTAGACCATCGTCACGTAGATCACGAGGATCGTCAGGATCACGATCGTCATCGGCCAGTTGAGCTGCGCCGGGTCCGCCTTGGCCGGGTAGCCGGCCGCCTTCAGCGTCGACGCGAGCGTCTTGTCGAACGCCGCGCCCTGCGCCTTCGCGTCGGCCACCTTGCCTTCGTAGGCCGGGATCACCGTGTCGCCCACCTTGATCTCGGCCGTTGCGCCGGCCGGTGCCGCGACGTTCTCGTAGTTCAGGCCGGCCTTCGCGAGCGCGCTCTTCGCGATGTCGCACGAGTTCGTGAACTTCGACGTACCCACCGGGTTGAACTGGAACGAACAGGCGGCCGGATCGGCGATGACCGTGATCGGCGCCTTCTGCGTGGCGATCTCGAGCTGCGGGTTCGCGTAGTGCGTGAGCGCCTTGAACAGCGGGAAGTAGGTCAGTGCCGCGATCAGGCAGCCCGCGAGGATGATCGGCTTGCGGCCGATCTTGTCCGACAGCGAACCGAAGAACAGGAAGAACGGTGTGCCGATCAGCAGCGCGATCGCGATCAGGATGTTCGCGCTCGCCCCGTCCACCTTCAGCGTCTGCGTGAGGAAGAACAGCGCGTAGAACTGGCCCGTGTACCACACGACGGCCTGGCCGGCGGTCAGGCCGACGAGCGCGAGGATCACGATCTTCAGGTTCTTCCACTGGCCGAACGCTTCGGTCAGCGGCGCCTTCGACGTCTTGCCTTCCGCCTTGATGCGCAGGAACACCGGCGATTCGTTCAACTGCATCCGGATCCACACCGACACCGCGAGCAGCAGGATCGACGCGACGAACGGCACGCGCCAGCCCCAGCTGCCGAACGCTTCCTCGCCGATGAAGGTGCGCACGCCGAGGATCACGAGCAGCGAAAGGAACAGGCCGAGCGTGGCGGTCGTCTGGATCCACGCGGTGTAGAAGCCGCGACGATTGGCCGGCGCGTGTTCGGCGACGTAGGTCGCCGCGCCTCCGTACTCGCCGCCGAGCGCGAGACCCTGCAACAGCCGCATCGCGATGAAGATCACCGGCGCGGCGATGCCGATCGACGCGTAACCGGGCAGGAAGCCGACCACGAACGTCGACACGCCCATGATCACGATCGTCACGAGGAACGTGTGCTTGCGGCCGACGAGGTCGCCGAGGCGGCCGAACACGATCGCGCCGAACGGCCGCACCGCGAAGCCGGCCGCGAAGCCGAGCAGCGTGAAGATGAAGGCGGCGGTCGGGTTGACGCCGGAGAAGAAGCTCTTGCTGATGTAGGCCGCGAGCGAGCCGGCCAGGTAAAAGTCGTACCACTCGAACACGGTGCCGAGCGACGACGCGAAGATCACCTTCTTCTCTTCGCCCGTCATCGGCGCGTGCGAAATTTGCCCGCCTAACGTTGCCATGAGTCGTCTCCAAGTCCCTTTGTAGGTGTGCGGCCGCCTTGGGTGGGGCGGGCCTGTTGACGATTATTGGTAGGGAAACTTACGGCGGACTGACTCGCGTGTGCAAAGCGGATGTGCGTCGACTTGCGTCCAATTTTCGGCTTTGAGTGCCTATCGCGCTTTCAACGTCGCCAAAATCGTCGATTTTGACGTAATCGGGGCGGGCCGCGGCGGCGCGCGTCAGGGTTAATCCGGGGCGGTTTCGGTCAGCGGCAGGCTGACGCGCACGAGCGTGCCGGCGAGGCGCGGGGCGTGCTGGTAGACGTGATCGTCGAGCGTCAGCGTGCCGCCGTGCTGCGTGGCGATCTCACGCACGATCGCGAGCCCGAGGCCGCTGCCGTCGCCTTCGCGGCCGAGGATCCGGTAGAAGCGCTCGACGACGCGCTCGCGTTCGGCGGCCGGGATGCCCGGCCCGGTGTCCTCGACTTCGAGATGCACGAGCCGCGCGGCGGGCTCGGCGCGCACGCGCACCGTGATGCGGCCGCCTTCCGGCGTGTAGCGGATCGCGTTGTCGATCAGGTTGCCGAGCATCTCGCGCAGCATCACCGGGTTGCCGTCGACGTCGAGCGGCGTGTCGTCCGGCGGCCCTTCGTAGCCGAGATCCATGCGTTTCGCGAGCGCGGCCTGCACCCAGTCGCGCACCGCGCGCCGCGCGAGCGAGGCGATCTCGACCGGCTCGAACGTCAGCCCGCTCGCGCGGTTCTCGGCGCGCGCGAGCGCGAGCAGTTGCGTGACGAGCCGTGCTGCCTGCTCGGAGCTCGTCGCGATCTGTTCGAGCGAGCGCTGCACGTCGGGCGGGACGGGGTGGCGCAGCGCGAACTCGGCCTGCGTGCGCAGGCCCGCGAGCGGCGTCTTCATCTGGTGGGCGGCGTCGGCGATGAAGCGCTTTTGCAGCGCCATGTTCTGCTCGAGACGGGCGAGCAGGTCGTTGAACGACGTGACGAGCGGCTCGATCTCGGGCGGCGCGCGCTGCGCCTCGACCGGCGACAGGTCGTCGGGCCGCCGCGCGCGGATGTGCGCCTGCAGCGCGTTGAGCGGCGCGAGCCCGCGCGACAGCCCGAACCAGACCAGCAGGATCGCGAGCGGCAGGATCACGAATTGCGGCAGGATCACGCCCTTGATGATGTCGTTCGCGAGCGCGTTGCGCTTGTCCAGCGTTTCGCCGACCTGCACGAGCACGGGCTGTGTGCTGTCCGATTGCGGCAGCGCGACCGTCGTATACGCGACGCGCACGTCGTTGCCGCGCAGCAGGTCGTCGCGGAACATGACGACGCCCGGCGGCGGGCGGTCCTCGTCGCGCGGCAGCGGCATGTCGGCTTCGCCCGCGACCAGTTCGCCGCGGGTGCCGAGCACCTGGAAATAGACGCTGTCGACGTTGTCCGCGCGCAGGAAGTCGCGCGTCTGCTGCGGCAGCGTCAGCTCGGCGACGCCGTTTACCGGATGGATCTGCCGCGCGAGCACGTACGCGTTGGTCTCGAGCGCGCGATCGAACGGGCCGTTCGCGATCGTCTTCGCGACGAGGTAGGTGACGGCGATGCTCATCGGCCACAGCAGCAGCAGCGGCGCGAGCATCCAGTCGAGGATCTCGCCGAACAGCGAGCGCGGGCGCGGCGCCTCGGGCGCATCGGTTTCGTCGGGCGGCGCGAACGGGTTCTCGTAGCGCGCGTCGCGCGCCTCGTCGGCGGCCGACGACGGCGCGCCGGTCGGGTGGCGGGTATGGGCCGGCGTGGCCATCGCGGCAACGCCCGGGGTCAGCGCAGCGGCGTGCCGGCCACCGCGGGCTGGGGCGCGGCCGAGTCGGCCGGCGTGGCGGGCGCGGCCTTCTCGAGGCAGTAGCCGAGGCCGCGCACGGTCGAGATCCGTACGCCGCTGGGTTCGATCTTCTTGCGCAGCCGGTGCACGTAGACTTCGATCGCGTTGTTGCTGACTTCCTCGCCCCATTCGCACAGATGGTCGACGAGCTGCTCCTTCGACACGAGCCGGCCGATCCGCTGCAGCAGCACCTCGAGCAGGCCGAGCTCGCGCGCGGAGAGGTCGAGCACGCGATCGTTCGCGTACGCGATGCGGCCGACCTGGTCGAACGCGAGCGAGCCGTGGCGCACGACGGTCGGGCCGCCGCCCGCACCGCGCCGGGTCAGCGCGCGCACGCGCGCCTCGAGCTCGTTGAGCGCGAACGGCTTGGCCATGTAGTCGTCGGCGCCGAGGTCGAGCCCCTTCACGCGCTCGTCGACGCTGTCGGCGGCCGTCAGGATCAGCACGGGGAGATTGGAATTGCGGGCGCGCAGGCGCTTGAGCACGTCGAGCCCGGACATTTTCGGGAGCCCGAGGTCGAGGATCAGCAGGTCGAACGTCTGCATCGACAGTGCCGTATCGGCATCGACGCCGCTCTTCACGTGGTCGACCGCATAGCCCGATTGGCAGAGTGACCGGGTGAGGCCGTCCGCGAGTATGCTGTCGTCTTCCGCGATGAGAATTCGCATGGTGCTGACCGATGGCCGGCAGGGCGTTCGCGCCGGCCGGCTGTCTCCGAAGTTATTCGTGTACAACGCAGCCTGCATTGCGGGCTTGCACAAAACACTGTTTTTTTATACAGTGTCTGCATTCGTGGGCGGCGCTTGAAAGCGGGCGCGCCTCTGACAGACGCTGCTCATCATAGCAAAGGACGATTCATGGAAGATAGCAAGAAGGGCTCCGGGATGACCGCCGAGAAGAGCAAGGCGCTGGCCGCCGCGCTTGCCCAGATCGAGAAGCAGTTCGGCAAGGGCTCGATCATGCGCATGGGCGACGGCGAGGCGGCGGAAGATATCCAGGTCGTCTCCACGGGTTCGCTGGGCCTCGACATCGCGCTTGGCGTCGGCGGCCTGCCGCGCGGCCGGGTGGTCGAGATCTACGGCCCGGAATCGTCCGGTAAAACCACGCTCACGCTGCAGGTCATCGCCGAGCTGCAGAAGCTGGGCGGCACCGCAGCGTTCATCGACGCCGAGCACGCGCTCGACGTCCAGTACGCGTCGAAGCTCGGCGTGAATGTGCCGGAGCTGCTGATTTCGCAACCGGACACCGGCGAGCAGGCGCTGGAAATCACCGATGCACTGGTGCGCTCGGGCTCGATCGACATGATCGTCATCGACTCGGTCGCGGCGCTCGTGCCGAAGGCCGAAATCGAAGGCGAGATGGGTGATTCGCTGCCGGGCCTGCAGGCCCGCCTGATGTCGCAGGCGCTGCGCAAGCTGACCGGCACGATCAAGCGCACGAACTGCCTGGTGATCTTCATCAACCAGATTCGTATGAAGATCGGCGTGATGTTCGGCAACCCGGAAACCACGACGGGCGGTAACGCGCTGAAGTTCTATGCGTCGGTGCGCCTCGATATCCGCCGGATCGGCTCGATCAAGAAGAACGACGAGGTGATCGGCAACGAAACCCGTGTGAAGGTCGTCAAGAACAAGGTGTCGCCGCCGTTCCGCGAAGCGATCTTCGACATCCTGTATGGCGAGGGCATTTCGCGTCAGGGCGAAATCATCGATCTCGGCGTGCAGGCGAAGATCGTCGACAAGGCAGGCGCCTGGTACAGCTACAACGGCGAGAAGATTGGCCAGGGCAAGGACAACGCGCGTGAATTCCTGCGCGAGAATCCGGAAATCGCGCGCGAGATCGAGAACCGCATCCGCGAATCGCTCGGCGTCGTCGCAATGCCCGATGGTGCAGGCAACGAAGCCGAGGCGGTGGACGAAGAAGAGTGATGGTCGGGCGCCGAGGTCAGGCTGGCGAGCCGGAGGAGAGCGACGCGCCCGAAGCGGCGGGTCGCCCTGGCCGGCGAGCCGGATCCTCGAGCGCCGATCGGCGGATCGCGGGCAGCCATGCCGCGAACCGCACCGCGACGAGGGCATCCGACGATGCCCTCGTTTCGTTTGAGATTGCCGCACCGGACGATCCGTTCGACGACGATGAGTCGTTCGACGCACACGACCGCTCCCGTCGTCGCGTGTCCGGTGTCAGTTTCCCTGGCGATCGCGCATCCGATACGTCGGCGCCTGCGACGGAAGATGTCTATACGCGCAGCAGCCAGCATCCGCGCCGCACACGCCGTGCGTCGGGCGGTGCTTCAAGCGCTGCTTCCGGCGACGATCCGGGTGCCGGCGCGCGCAAGTCGTCGAAGCCGCCGCGTTCGTTGAAAGGCCGTGCGCTCGGCTATCTGTCGAGGCGCGAATACAGCCGCACGGAACTCGCGCGCAAGCTCGCGCCGTATGTCGGCGAAGACGAGTCCGTCGAACCGGTGCTCGATGCGCTGGAGAAGGATGGCTGGCTGTCCGATGCGCGTTTTGCCGAGAGTCTCGTGCATCGCCGCGCGTCGCGTGTCGGCGTCGCACGCATCGTCAGCGAGCTGAAGCGTCATGCGGTCGGCGACACGCTCGTCGAGGAGGTCAACGCGCAGCTTCGCGAGACCGAATGGGCGCGTGCGCAGGCGGTCTGGCGCAAGAAATTCGGTGCACTGCCGCAAACGCCGGCCGAGCGGGCGAAGCAGGCGCGCTTTCTCGCGGCGCGGGGCTTCTCGAGCGCGACCATCGTGAAGTTGCTGAAGGTCGGCGACGATTTCCCGATCGACGACTGACCGTGCCGATCGCGCGCGTGGCGCGCGATTTTGCTGCAACGCAACTGCTTCCGGACAGGCGGGAATACCCGCCGTCGCGTCAAAGTGTCTCAAATACCCAATATGCTAAAATCCGTGGGTTTTCCTCTTCGGCCTCAACCTCCAGCATGCCGCTATCCGAGCCCGTGCCCCGTCAGTTGCGACATCGACGCGCAATCCGAGCGGAAGCTTACGAGCGCGGCGACGGCTTGTGGGACATCGAAGCCTGCCTGACCGACCACAAGCCGCGCGATGTCGCGCTTGCGTCGGGCATCCGGCCCCAGGGCCTGCCGATCCACGAACTCTGGCTGCGCGTGACTATCGATCGTGACCTCAATGTCGTCGACGCCGAAGCGTCTTCGGAATGGGTTCCCTATCCCGGTCACTGTCAATCCGCCCCTCCTGCCTATCGGGCCCTCATCGGGCTCAATCTCTTCCGCAATTTCCGCCGCAACGCGAACCGGCTGCTCGCTGGCGTCGCAGGCTGTTCCCATCTCACCGAACTGTGCGCCGTGCTGCCGACCGCAGCGATCCAGGCGTTCGCCGGTGACGTGTGGAATGTGCGCGAGGAGGGCGGCGAAGGGCCGGATCACGGCGACGTGCACGCCGAACCGCCTTTCCAGCTCGGCCGCTGCCGGGCGTTGCGGTTCGACGGCGAGGTCGTGCGGCAGTATTACCCGCGGTGGTATGGCCCGCTTCGGCCGGATTTGCCCGGTGATGGCAGCACGAAGGAATGAACGGAAATCATTCGAAGAAGCGTCTAAAGCGACTTTTCATCCAACTCTCAGACTGAAGGGAATCACGCATGAAGATTCACGAGTACCAGGGTAAGGAAATCCTGCGGAAATTCGGAGTCGCGGTACCGCGCGGCAAGCCGGCGTTCTCGGTTGACGAGGCCGTCAAGGTGGCAGAAGAGCTCGGCGGCCCGGTATGGGTCGTGAAGGCTCAGATTCACGCGGGTGGCCGTGGCAAGGGCGGCGGCGTGAAGGTGGCGAAGTCGATCGAGCAGGTCCGCGAATACGCGAACCAGATCCTCGGCATGCAGCTCGTCACGCACCAGACCGGTCCGGAAGGCCAGAAGGTCAACCGCCTGATGATCGAAGAAGGCGCGGACATCAAGCAGGAACTGTATGTCAGCCTCGTCGTCGACCGCATCTCGCAGAAGATCGTGCTGATGGGTTCGAGCGAAGGCGGCATGGACATCGAGGAAGTTGCCGAGAAGCACCCGGAACTGATCCACAAGGTCATCGTCGAGCCGTCGACGGGCCTGCTCGACGCGCAAGCCGACGACCTCGCCGCGAAGATCGGCGTGCCGGCTGCTTCGATCCCGCAAGCGCGCGCGATCCTGCAAGGCCTGTACAAGGCATTCTGGGAAACCGACGCATCGCTGGCTGAAATCAACCCGCTGAACGTCTCCGGCGACGGCAAGGTCACCGCACTCGACGCGAAGTTCAACTTCGACTCGAACGCGCTGTTCCGCCACCCGGAAATCGTCGCGTACCGCGACCTGGACGAAGAAGATCCGGCTGAAATCGAAGCGTCGAAGTTCGATCTCGCATACATCTCGCTCGACGGCAACATCGGCTGCCTCGTGAACGGCGCAGGCCTCGCGATGGCCACGATGGACACCATCAAGCTGTTCGGCGGCGAACCGGCGAACTTCCTGGACGTCGGCGGTGGCGCGACGACCGAGAAGGTCACGGAAGCGTTCAAGCTGATGCTGAAGAACCCGGACCTGAAGGCGATCCTCGTGAACATCTTCGGCGGCATCATGCGCTGCGACGTGATCGCGGAAGGCGTGATCGCCGGTTCGAAGGCCGTGAACCTGAACGTGCCGCTCGTCGTGCGCATGAAGGGCACGAACGAGGACCTCGGCAAGAAGATGCTGGCCGATTCGGGCCTGCCGATCATCTCGGCGGACAGCATGGAAGAAGCTGCGCAGAAGGTCGTCGCGGCTGCCGCAGGCAAGTAAGCGCGCTCAATGAATAGGTATGGCGGCGCGGCTTGCACGCGACGCCAATCGAACAGAGGTCAAAATACATGTCGATTCTGATCAACAAGGACACGAAGGTCATCACGCAGGGCATTACCGGCAAGACCGGTCAGTTCCATACGCGCGCCTGCCGTGAATACGCAAACGGCCGCGAAGCATTCGTCGCGGGCGTGAACCCGAAGAAGGCCGGCGAAGATTTCGAAGGCATTCCGATCTACGCGAGCGTCAAGGAAGCGAAGGCAGAAACCGGCGCGACCGTGTCGGTCATCTACGTTCCGCCGGCAGGCGCAGCTGCTGCGATCTGGGAAGCGGTCGAAGCCGACCTCGATCTCGCGATCTGCATCACGGAAGGCATCCCCGTGCGCGACATGATCGAAGTGAAGGACCGCATGCGTCGCGAAGGCCGCAAGACGCTGCTGCTCGGGCCGAACTGCCCGGGCACGATCACGCCGGACGAACTGAAGATCGGCATCATGCCGGGTCACATCCACCGCAAGGGCCGCATCGGCGTCGTGTCGCGTTCGGGCACGCTGACGTATGAAGCCGTCGCGCAGCTGACGGCACTGGGCCTCGGCCAGTCGTCGGCAGTCGGTATCGGCGGCGACCCGATCAACGGTCTGAAGCACATCGACGTGATGAAGATGTTCAACGACGATCCGGATACGGATGCGGTCGTGATGATCGGCGAAATCGGCGGTCCGGACGAAGCCAACGCGGCAGAGTGGATCAAGGACAACATGAAGAAGCCGGTCGTCGGCTTCATCGCGGGCGTCACGGCGCCTCCGGGCAAGCGCATGGGCCACGCTGGCGCGCTGATCTCGGGCGGTGCGGATACGGCCGAAGCGAAGCTGGAAATCATGGAAGCGTGCGGCATCACCGTCACGCGCAACCCGTCGGAAATGGGCCGTCTGCTGAAGAAGGCGCTGTAATATTTCCCCCTGGGTTCGTCCTGCAAAAAACGCCGGCGTTGCCGGCGTTTTTTGTTATGCTCGCGCAATGAATTCGTAAGCACCCACCGGACATGCGTCGTGCATGCGCCGGCGATGAACCCGGCCGCCTGCCAGGCCGCCACTGCCCCGCACATCACCCCATGCTCGAATTCCTGACGTCGCTGCACTGGGGCGCCGTGCTCCAGATCGTCATCATCGATATCTTGCTCGGCGGCGACAACGCCGTCGTCATTGCGCTCGCCTGCCGCAACCTGCCCGCGAACCAGCGGCTGCGCGGTGTCATCTGGGGCACCGCGGGTGCGATCCTGTTGCGCGTCGCGCTGATCACGTTTGCGGTCGCGCTGCTCGACGTGCCGTTCCTGAAGCTCGGCGGCGGGTTGCTGCTGCTGTGGATCGGTATCAAGCTGATGGCGCCGGCCGCCGATGCGCACGACGACATCAAGCCGGCCAGCCGGTTGTGGGACGCCGTGAAGACGATCGTGATCGCCGACGCGGTGATGAGCCTCGACAACGTGATCGCGATCGCCGGTGCGGCTGAGCAGGCCGACCCGTCGCACCGGATCCCGCTCGTGATCTTCGGGCTCGTCGTCAGCGTGCCGATCATCGTGTGGGGCAGCACGCTGGTGCTGAAGCTGCTCGACCGTTTCCCGATCGTCGTGGCGCTCGGCGCCGGGCTGCTCGGCTGGATCGCGGGCGGCTTGATCGTGAACGACCCGGTCGGCGACCGCTGGCCGGTGCTCGATACGCAGCCGGTGCTGTACGGGGCGAGCATCGCGGGCGCGCTGTTCGTGGTGGCGATCGGTTACGCGCTCAGGCGGCGCAGCGGCGCACCGCGCGCGCACTGACACTGGCCATCCGGCCGACTGCCGGATTCACGGCCTGCTGGCTACGATCGAGACGCCTGCCTTTAACGGCAGGCGTTTTTCGTTTCCGGAGCCTGCCATGTTCGAAGCCTTTTCCGTTTCCCTGTTCCGTCGTGTTGCCGCCGACCTGCGGCGCGCAAACCGGTCGTCACCGCGCTGGCGGCCGGCCGGCTTCACGCTGATCGAACTGATGATCGTGCTGGCGATCGTCGGCGTGATCGCCGCCTATGCGATTCCCGCGTACCAGGATTACCTTGCGCGCTCGCGTGTCGGCGAGGGGCTCGCGCTTGCGTCGTCCGCGCGGCTGGCCGTCGCCGACAACGCCGCGAGCGGCGCGGGCCTCGACGGCGGCTACAGCCCGCCGGCCGCGACCCGCAACGTCGAATCCGTCGCGATCGACGGCGAGACCGGCCAGATCACGGTCGCCTTCACCACGCGCGTTGCGGCGGCGGGCGCCAATACGCTGGTGCTCGTGCCGTCCGCGCCCGACAAGGCCGACGCGCCCACCGCACGCGTGCCGCTCAAAAAGGGCGCGATGCAGGCCGGCGCGATCGCGTGGGAATGCTTCGCCGCCGGCAAGGGCGCGTCGTCGCTGCCGGCGCCGGGGGCCGGTCCGTTGCCGGGCGATGCCGCGACGCTGCCTGCGAAATATGCGCCGGCGGAGTGCCGCGCATAGTGCCGGCAGCGGAGCAGGACGGCACGGGCAGCATGCCGGCCGCCGCTTCGGTCGGCCAGGGCGGCCGCGCCGCGCCGGGGCGCGGCGCGAAGGCCCCGCACAGAGGGGGGAAAGTTTTGTATAGTGCGCCGGTTGCTGACATCCGGTTCGCTCATGCCTTCTACTTTTTCCCGTTCGTTGCCGCTCGTTGCGCTGGCTGTCGCCCTGATCGTGCCGTACGCGATCACGAATCACACGTATCCGATCCCGACCTTCTATTCCGAGTTTTCCGCGCTGGTGCTGTATCTGCTGGTGGGGGTGTCCGTCGTGCTGCTCGCGCGCACCGGTCGCCCGGCCGAACCGTTCGCCGCACCGGCCGCGTTCGTTGCGCCGCTCGGGTTCGCGGCGGTGCTCATCGCGCAGGTCGCGCTGATCCCGCTCAAGGTGCCGTCGATGAACTGGCTCGCGGTCGGCTATCTCGCCGCCGCGCTGGTCGCGATGCAGGCAGGCTTTACGCTCGCGCGCGACGGGCTGGCCGAGGCCGTGTCGCGGATGATGGCCGGCGCGCTGCTCGTCGGTGGCGTGTTCGCGGTCGGCACCCAGATCGTGCAGTTGTTCCACCTCGAGTCGGCGCTGTCGCCGTTCGTCGTGGTGTACAACGTCGCGGTCGATCGCCGCCCGTACGGCAACATGGCGCAGGCGAACCATCTGGCCAGCTACATCGCGTTCGCGCTTGCGGGCGCGCTGTATCTCGTGCAGACGCGCCGGCTCGCGGTATGGGCGTGGCTCGCGCTGTCGCTCGTGCTGTCGGTCGGTCTTGCGCTGACGGTGTCGCGCGGGCCGTGGCTGCAGGTCGCGGTGATGGTCGTCGCGGGCTTCTGGATGGCGTGGCTCGAATCGCGCCGCGCGCCGGGCAATGCGCGCGCGTGGCTGATCCCGGTCGTGCTCGCGGTGGCGTTCATCGCGGTGAACGTCGCGGTGCGCTGGGCCAACGTGCACTATCACCTGAACCTCGCGGAATCCGCGGCCGACCGGATGCGTGACGCCGGGCAGATCGCGCCGCGCCTCGCGCTGTGGAGGTACGGGCTCGCGATGTTCCGCGAGCACCCGCTGCTCGGCGTCGGCTGGGGCGAGTTCCCGTCACACCAGTTCGCGCTCGTGCGCTCGCTGGGCGGCGTCGAGATCGCGAACAACTCGCACGACATCTTCATCGACCTGCTCGCGAAGTCCGGCCTCGTCGGCCTGGGCGTGCTCGTCGTTGCGCTGGTGACGTGGTTCGTGCGTGCGGTGCGCGCGCCGCAGTCGAGCATGCGCGTGTTCGGCTTCGCGCTGATCGGCATCCTGCTGATGCATGCGCTGGTCGAGTATCCGCAGCAGTACATGTTCTTCCTGTTGCCGGCGATGTTCGTGATCGGGCTGCTCGACGTGAAGCCGCTGCGTTTCCTGCCGGGGCGCGCAGCCTTCGGGCTGTTCGCGGTGCTGTCGGTCGGCGGCGTGCTGGCGGCGGTGCCCGTGCTGCGCGACTACCAGCGCGCGGAAGTGCTGTATTACGGCAGCGATCCGGCCGCGCAATACCGCGACGCGCCGTCGTTGCTGTTCGGCGCCTGGGGCGAGTACGGCGCGGCCACGCTGCTCCCGATTTCGGCGGACGACCTGCCGGCCAAGCTCGCCGCGCACGAGCGCGCGATCGCGCTGCTGCCCGGCGAAACGGTGCTGCGCCGCTATGCGGTGCTGCAGGCACTGGCCGGCCGCGAAGCCGACGCGCTCGACACCGTCGCGCGCCTGCACGTCTTCGCCAAGGAGCTGAAGGACTGGCCGCAACAGCTGGCGGCGCTGTACAAGCTGTGCGACCAGCAGCCGGCGCTGAAGACGTTCAAGGCGGCGGTCGTCGCGAAATACGGCGAAGTTCCGGCCGACGCGGCCGACGACGAGGACGACGACGATTCGGATTGATACGCGCGGCCTCTGCCGGAACGGGGAATGCCGGCAGGGGCCGTGCCGTGCGGGAGCAGCGGCGCGTGCCGAACGCAACCGCGCGGTGTGAACCGGGCGAATCCGGCGCGTATCGATTACCTCGTGGATTGCGCGGATTCCGGCTGAAGGCGCGGCGATTCGCGTCAACCATTGTCAAATCGCCGCCGCTCGCCGGGCGGCGCGTGCACAATGCGCGAAAGCGCTCGCGTGCCGGCCCGTGTGAGGCAGGAGCGGCGCGAACACCGGCAACACCGGGCTACCCGGGAAGTCCGCCACGCAGGATCGCGGCCGAGCATCGATCGGCCGTGCGGCCGTAACGGGGCGCCGGTCCGATGGCCGCGGCGCGGTGTGACGCATGCGATGCGGCCGGGCGATGTTCCCCGGCGCGCGGCGCGTTCGTCCGCAACAGTGCTGAAGAACGATATTCGACCATGGCTATTCGCTCGACCTACCTGATCCTGCCCGCCGTCGCGATGCTGTTTTCCGGCTGCGCGATGCTGTCGTCGTCGCAGGAAAGCAAGCTGACCTGCCACATCCCCCGCGCCGTTTATCCGGATACCGCGAAGCCGCTCACGCGCCAGGCGACCGTGCTCGTGCGTGCGCTGATGACGACGTCCGGCGAAGCGCAGAACGTCACCGTGACGACGAGCAGCCGTAATGCGGCGGCCGATCGCGCGGCCGCCGACGCGATGACGCACGCAACCTGCGTGCAGACGGGCGCGACCGCGAATCCGTTCCTGCTGACCCAACCGTTCGTGTTCGAGCCGCAGCGCGGCAAGTGATGCGCGGGCGGCGCGGCGTGGCGTGCGTGCCGGTTGCCGTCCGGTATGGTCTCCTGCCGGCCCCTTCGTGGCGCACGCCCGCCGAAAGTCGCCACGCGCGGCCGTCGGGCCGCGCGTGCCCGACGTTCAGTGCCGCGGCATCAGGTTCGCGCCACGGCAAGCCGGCTCGGCCGCCGTGCTCAGCCCGAGCAGCGTGAAACCGTTGCGTTCCTGGCGTATCTGCGCATAGTGCCGCGCAACCGTTTCCCCGTTATCGCCCGTCAGATCGAGTTCGACCTGAAAGCGGTCCTTGCTGTCCGAGCAACTGCGCACCGGGCCGTACTCGAACCCGGTGCCGGGTGCCTTGCGGGCCTTGTCGAACGCCTGCCGGCCCTTTAGCGCGGCAGCCGCGGCGGCGGGTTCGCTCCATTCGCGCGCCTGCGCATCGTTCACATTCAGCCATTCGTCGACGAAATCGCGGCCGTTGAGCGCGACGGGTTGTACGCGCTGCACGGTGCCGCCGTCGACGCGATAGCGGAAGACGCCTGGCCGCGTCAACAGTTCGCTGTCCATCGAGCTGACCGTCGCGCGCACCTCGAAGCCGTCGGGGCGCACCTTGAACCGGATCGGGTTTTCGTCGAGCACGTAGCTGTTCTCTGCATGGAACAGCACGCGTTGCGCGGTCGGGCCGTTGGCCGGTGCGACCACATCCGCGGCGAACTGGCTCCAGCGCGACGCGCACCACGGCGTGCCGTGGACGACCGCGACCTGCCCGCCGGGCAGCGCCGAGAACCAGAAACCGCCGCCGTATGCGCCGCCGATGTCCTTGTAGTCGTCGGCCTGCCAGCGCAGCACGCGCCGCCAGCCGCCGTTTTCCCATGCGTAGGCGGTCAGCAGGTTGTCATCGCCGCATGCGATGTCGAAGCCGGCGCGCACGAAGAGCAACGGGCGGGACGTGCCGCCGCGTTCGACGTCGACGTCCGGATTGCGGCCGAACGCCGATTCGCCGTCTTTCGGCTGGACGGGCCGGGCCGGCACGCCGAGCGCGGCTGCGAGCGTGCGTTTCAGCGCGGCCGGGTCGACCTGTTCGTCACTGCAGGCGAGCCGCGCATCGATCGCGCCGGCGAGCGCCTGCTTGTACGTACGCAGCGCGTCGCGCAGCGGCGGCGAAATCTCGACGCCGGGCCCGTCGCTCGGCGGATTGCGGACCTGCTGTACACGGTGTTGCGCGTCGATGGCCGCGCGTGCGGCGGTGTCGGCGGCGGGGCAGGCGCCGGCGGCCGATGCGGCGGCCGGCAGCAGGAGGAGCGCGCACAGCAGCGGCGCGGCGCATTTCAGCGTGGGATTCTTCATGAATGAGGCGTTTTTCTGGTTTTTATCGTTCGAACGGGGCATCGCTACGGCCGGCGCTGCTCCGTGAGTGGCTGCTCTTACCGCTGGCGGTCAACCCGCGACGTCTTCGGCCTTCCAGTCTCCCGACTTCCCGCCGCGTTTCTCGCGCACGCTCACGTCGCTGATCACCATCCCGCGATCGACCGCCTTGCACATGTCGTAGACGGTCAGCAACCCGACCTGCACGGCGGTCAGCGCTTCCATCTCGACGCCGGTCCGGCCGAACGTCTCGACCTGCGCGACGCAGTGGACGCCCGGCAGCGTGTCGTCGAGCTCGAAATCGACGGCCACGCGCGTCAGCGCGAGCGGGTGGCACAGCGGGATGAGGTCGGCCGTGCGCTTGGCGCCCTGGATGGCCGCGATGCGCGCGACGCCGAGCACGTCGCCCTTCTTGGCCTTGCCGTCGCGGATCAGCGCGAACGTGGCCGGCAGCATCCGGATCGTGCCGCGCGCGATCGCGATGCGTTGGGTTTCCTGCTTGCCGCCGACGTCGACCATGTGCGCATGGCCGGCGGCGTCGAAATGGGTGAGTCCTGACATGTCATGCTCCAGTGGAACGGCGTGCTCGCACGAGCACGTCCGTCGATCCTGCTTCGCGATCGGGCAGCGCGCGGCATCCGAAACCGGCTCCCCGACCCGATGCAACGCTTCAACGGGCGCTTATCATAGCAGCGGCGTTCGCGTCGCCGGAGCGCAGATGGCGCCGGCGCGGCACGGGACAGTCATCGCGGCGCCGGTACAATGACCCGAATATTCAGACCAAACGCCGCGATGCGCGCCCGGCGCGCGGGACGGCGTCGTTTTCATCCTGCCATGCGTGTCAAACAGTTGCTTGCCGTGTCGCTGTCGATGGCGCTCGCATTGCCGCCGAGCGGCCATGCGCAGCGTGCGTCCGCACCGCCGCTCGAAGCGGCGGCCGACGGCGCCCGGTCGATTTCCACCGTGCCGTCCGGCATCGCGGCCGGCGTATTCGGTACGTACGGCGGCGCGGAGAGCCGGTTCTCCGACGCGGGCGGCGCATCGGCACCGGCCGCGAGCCTGCGCGCGCCGCTGCGCGCGCTCGAACTGCCCGACCTGGGCGACGGTTCCGGCGGTTCGCTGACGCCACAGGCCGAGCGCCGGCTCGGCGAGCGGGTGATGCGCGAAGTGCGGCGCGATCCCGACTACCTCGACGACTGGCTCGTGCGCGACTACCTGAATGCGATGGCGGCGCGTCTCGCGGCCGCGGCGGCCGCGCGCTTCATCGGCGGCTACACGCCGGACTTCGACCTGTTCCCGGTGCGCGATCCGCAGATCAACGCATTCTCGATGCCGGGCGGCTTCATCGGGATCAACAGCGGGCTCGTCGTCACGACGCAGACGGAGTCGGAGCTCGCGTCGGTGGTCGGCCACGAGATGGGGCACGTGCTGCAGCGGCACATCGCGCGGATGATCGGCGCGAACGAGAAGACCGGCTATACGGCGCTCGCGACGATGCTGCTCGGCGTGCTGGCCGGCGTGCTCGCGAGAAGCGGCGACCTCGGCAGCGCGATCGCGGTGGGCGGGCAGGCATACGCGGTGGACAACCAGCTGCGCTTCTCGCGTTCGGCCGAGCGGGAGGCCGATCGCGTCGGCTTCCAGTTGCTCGCGGGCGCGGGCTACGACCCGTACGGGATGCCGGGTTTCTTCGAGCGGCTCGATCGCGCGTCGATGGGCGATGCGGGCGTGCCCGCGTATGCGCGCACGCACCCGCTGACCGGCGAGCGGATTGCCGACATGGAGGATCGCGCGCGCCGCGCGCCGTACCGGCAGCCGCGCCAGTCGCCCGAATACGGGTTCGTGCGCGCGCGGCTGCGGGTCCTGCAGAACCGCGTGCCGACCGACATCGCGGCCGAAGCGCGCCGGATGCAGTCCGAGATCGACGATCGCACGGCGCCGAACGTCGCGGCGAACTGGTACGGCATCGCGCTCGCGAACGCGCAGCTCGGCGAGTACGACGCGGCCGGCAAGGCGCTCGCGTCGGCGCGCACCGCGTTCGACGCGCGCGAGCGGCGCGAGGACGATCCGGCGACGAGTTCGCCGAGCCTCGACGTGCTGGCCGCCGACATCGCGCGCCGTGCGGGGCGCACCGACGAAGCGGTGCGGCTCGCGGCGCTCGCGCAGCGGCGCTGGCCGGCGTCGCACGCGGCGATCGTCGGGCATCTTCAGGCGCTGATCGCGGCGCGTCGTTTCGCCGACGCGCAGGCGCAGGCGCGCGCGCAGGCGAAGGCCGACCCCGAGCAGCCGGACTGGTGGGACTATCTCGCGAAGGCGAGCGACGGCAAGGGCGACGTGCTGGCGCGGCGCCGCGCGCTCGCGGAGAAGCTTGCGCTCGACGGCGCGTGGCCGTCTGCGATTCGTCAGTTGAAGGAAGCGCGCGACGCGAAAGATGTCTCGTTCTACGAGCAGTCGATGATCGGCGCGCGGCTGCTGGAATTCGAGGCGCGCTACAAGGAAGAGCGTGAAGACGAGAAGAACGGCCGCGGTTAGCGTCCGGCGCGCGCCGGGCGCGCGCGAAGCCGCTGCGGGTCAGGCGTCGCCGCCGGCCGCGTCGCGGGCCTGTCGTGCCGGGCTGGCGACGTAGCCGAACCGCGCAGGCACGTCCGCGCAGACGATGCTGCCGAGCGGCAGCGTGCGGCCGTCGCGCCAGCGCAGTACCGGCGGTGCGGCGTCGAAATCCGCGTGATCGGCGAACAGCCCGAGATCGTGGTCGTGCAGCGCCGCGATGCGCGGCGCCGTGCCGGCCGAGCGAAACAGCACGCCGCCCGCGTCGTCGAGCCAGGCTTCGTCCGGTTCGAACGGCGTACCGGTCTGGTCGGTGAGCGCGAGTTGCCCGTCGCGTTCGGCCAGGCGGACGACCCACGGCGTATAGGCAAGCTCGACGTACACGCGCTGCGGCCCGTTCTGGAAGAACCACTGGCCCTGCGCGTCGCATTCGTAGTTGCGGCCGATGAACGCGTTCAGCGCCGCATGCCGGATCGGCGAGCCGAGCTCGCCGGCCGCCTGGGCCGCGTCGTCGCGCAGCCGCCATTCGCCGCGCCGGTCGAGCAGCAGCCAGCCGGTACAGTGCGGCACGTTCGGCCATTTGGCGAGGGCCTGCCTGACGATGTCATCCATGGTCGACGAATTTGGAGCAATAGCCGAACACCCGCGCCGACAGCCAGTCGAGACGGCCGGGGAACGGCCCGGTCATGAATCCCGCGTGTCCGCCGTCCGCGGGCTGGTCGAGCTCGACGGCCGGCGATACGTCGGCCGGGCCGGGCAGCGCGGATTCGGGCAGGAACGGGTCGTTGCGGGCGTTGAGGATCAGCGTCGGCACGTCGATCTCCGGCAGCAGCGGCCGGGTCGTCGCCTTCGTCCAGTAGTCGTCCGCGTTCGCGAAACCGTGCAGCGGGGCGGTCACGACCTCGTCGAAGTCGCGCATCGTCACGGCCTGCAGCATCGCTTCACGGTCGAACAACCCCGGATACTGGTCGAGCTTCGCGAGTGCCTTGCGCTTGAGCGTCTTCAGGAAGCTGCGCGTGTAGACCATCGCGAAGCCTTGCGACAGCGCGCGCCCGCCCGCGTGCACGTCGATCGGCGTCGAGATCGCGGCGGCGGCCCGCAGGATCGACGTGTCGCTGCGATGCTCGCCGAGCCAGCGCAGCAGCACGTTGCCGCCGAGCGACACGCCGGCCGCAACCAGCGGCCCGCGATGCTGCGTGGCGAGCCGGCGCAGGATCCAGTCGACTTCGGCGCTGTCGGCGAGATGGTAGAAGCGCGGCTGGCGGTTGATCTCGCCGCTGCAACTGCGAAAGTGCGGGACGACCGCGTGCCAGCCCTTCGCGCGCGCGGCGGCCATCATCGCGAGCGCGTAGTGCGAGCCCGAGCTGCCTTCGAGGCCGTGGAACAGCACGAACAGCGGCGCATCGGGCGGCGGCGCCGCGCTGTCGAGATGCGCGACCCAGTCGAGATCGATGAAATCGTGGTCGGGGGTTTCCCATCGCTCTCGTCGGTAAGCGACGGCCGGGCGCCGCGCGAACAGCGCGGGCACGATGGTCTGGGCATGGCTGTTCGGCAGCCAGCGCGGTGCGCGATAGCGCGATGAATCGTCGTTGGGGGCCGGGGCCCCGGTCAGCGGCGAGGTGGGCGGAGAAGCCGTACTCATGATCGCCCCGCTAATGCGTTGCTTCGTTCTTCGTCAGTGCAGCGGACCCTGCCCGTGACGGATCTTCGCGGCGAATTGTCCGGCCGCCTGTTCGGGAATCGGGCTCGCGTGAATATGCGCGATGCGCCACTCGCCGCGCTCGTGAATCATCACGTACGTGGCGAACACCATGTCGGGTTCGGCCGTCAGGTCGGCCTGCTGATGCGCTTCGGCGATCGTATAGACGACCGTGCCGAGGCTGTCGTACACACGGATGTCGAGCGGCTCGATCGTCACGGGGCGTGTGGCGAGCCGGTTGGCGAGCCCGCTGCGGATCTGGTCGAGGCCGTGCAGATGCTCGCCGTCCGCCCATACGCAGCTGGCGAAATCCTCGTCGATCCACAATCCCAGCAGCGCGTCGAGATTGGCATCGGCGACGGCCTGGTAGTAGGCATTCAGCGTATCGGCGGCGGCTTCGAAGAGGCGGGCAAAACGTGGCATCGGGGTTATCTCTCGCGCGCGTCGCGCGCCGTATTCAGCACGGCGGCCCGGATGGAGCCGCCGTACACCGGTGAATCGGATTGCCCGGCGCGTCGTGCGACGCTGCCGGCCAGGGTCAGCGTTGCCCGACGAGCATGCCGCGCAAATCGCCGAATACCTGCTCGGGACCGAGTTCGCGCAGGCACTTCAGGTGGCCGAGCGGGCACTCGCGTTCGAAGCAGGGACTGCATTCGAGATGAAGCCATTGTACCTTCGCCAGGTCCGACAGCGGAGGGGTGTGGCGCGGATCCGTCGAGCCGTACAGCGCGACGAGCGGCCGGCGCAGCGCGGCGGCGACGTGCATCAGCCCCGAATCGTTGGTGACCACCGCGTTCGCGCGCGCGATCAGCGCGCATGCCTCCGACAGCGATGTCTGCCCGCACAGGTTGCGCACGTTCGGCGCGTGGTCGGCGATCGCCTGCGCGGCCGCGGCGTCCTTCTGCGAGCCGAGCGCGACGATCTGCGTGTACGGGAACGACTGGTGGACGATGGTGGCGAGCGACGCGAAGTGCTCGGGCGGCCAGCGCTTGGCCGGGCCGTATTCCGCGCCGGGGCAGAACACGACGAGCGGCTTGCGGGTGTCGAGGTTGAAGCGCGCGGACACGCGCGCCGTCTCGTTCAGGTCCGCGTCGAGGCGCGGCGCGGGCAGCGTCTTCATCGACTCGGGCAGCTTCGCGCCCGGCGCGTACGCAAGCGCCGCGTAGTGGGTCGTCATCGGCGGCCGCTCGCCCGACTTGGTCGGATTCGCGTGCCGCACGTTCAGCAGCCCGTAGCGGTGCTCGCCCGTGTAGCCGATCCGCAGCGGGATGTTCGCGAGCCACGGGATCACCGCGGACTTCAGCGAATTCGGCAGCACGTACGCCGCGTCGTAGCCGACGTCGCGCAGGTCGCTCGCGAGCTGCCAGCGGCGCAGCAGCTGCAGCTTGCCGTGCGCGAGATCGGTCGCGTAGACATCGTGGATCTCGGGCATCCGCTCGAGCACGGGCGCGACCCACGAGGGCGCGACGGCATCGATCGCGATGCGGGGATGGAGTTTCTTCAGCAGCGCAAAAAGCGGCTGCGCCATCAATGCGTCACCGATCCAGTTCGGTGCGATAACCAGCGCTCGACGCATCAGGTCGACTTCCGATGTCTTGATGAAGCGCGGCGCCCAGGCGCCGCGTTCGGGTTGCCAGAATGGAGAACGGCGGCGCGCCGGAAGCCCGGCTGCGCCGCCTTGGGTCGGCGGGCCTGCAAGCCTGCAGGCCCGGCCGCCGGGGCTCAGTGGCCCTTGACGACCTCGCCGTCGCGCAGCTTGTAGCGCGTGCCGCAGTACGGGCAGCGTGCTTCGCCGTGCGAGACGTCGATGAAGACGCGCGGGTGCGCGCTCCAGCGCGCCATGGCCGGGTTCGGGCAGTACGCGGGAAGATCCTTGGCCGTCAGCTCGACCAGCGGCATTTCCTTGATTTCACTCATGAGACTTTCTCTTATCACTCTTTTGTGGGGCGGTCGGTGGCGCGGGGCGCGCTCAGACCTTCGTCAGCCAGTGCGCGTACTTCGCGTTCTTGCCCGACACGATATCGAAAAACGCCGACTGGAGCTTTTCCGTGACGGGGCCGCGCGCGCCGCTGCCGATCGTGCGGTTGTCGAGCTCGCGGATCGGCGTGACTTCAGCGGCCGTGCCGGTGAAGAACGCCTCGTCGGCCGTGTAGACCTCGTCGCGCGTGATGCGCTTCTCGATCACCTCGATGCCGGCGTCCTTCGCGAGCGTGATGACCGTGTCGCGCGTGATGCCGTCGAGGCACGACGACAGGTCGGGCGTGTACAGCTTGCCGTTGTTCACGAGGAAGAAGTTTTCGCCGGAGCCTTCCGACACGTAGCCGTCGACGTCGAGCAGCAGCGCCTCGTCGTAGCCGTCGGCCGTTGCTTCCTGGTTCGCCAGGATCGAGTTCACGTACCAGCCCGACGCCTTCGCGCGGACCATCGACACGTTCACGTGGTGGCGCGTGAACGACGACGTCTTCACGCGGATGCCCTTCGCGAGGCCTTCCTCGCCGAGGTACGCGCCCCACGGCCATGCGGCGATCGCGACGTGGATCGTGTTGCCCTTCGCGGCCACGCCGAGCTTTTCCGAGCCGACCCAGATGATCGGGCGCAGGTAGCACGACTCGAGCTTGTTCTCGCGCACGACTTCCAGCTGCGCGGCTTCGAGCGTTTCCCGGTCGAACGGCACGTCCATCTGGAAGATCTTCGCCGAATTCAGCAGACGTTTCGTGTGCTCGTACAGGCGGAAGATCGCGGTGCTGCCGTCAGCCGACTTGTACGCGCGCACGCCCTCGAAGACACCCATGCCGTAGTGCAGCGTGTGGGTCAGGACGTGGATCTTGGCGTCGCGCCAGTCGATCAGCTTGCCGTCCATCCAGATCTTGCCGTCGCGGTCGGCCATTGACATAGGATTCTCCTGGGAAGCAGTTGTACAGCGGGTTGTATGCAGCGTTGAGCCGGAAAGACGCTTATTTTAGCGTCATTTGCCGGCGATCCGGTCGGTCGACACGGGGCCGGCGCTATAATCGCCCGGTACCGATTCCAATAACGACGGGTCGTACCGGCAGGAGGCGCCGGCGGCCCGACGAACCGCCCGCCGCGGCCCGCTTCCCATGCTCGCTCGATTGTCCGCCACCGACCGCTTCGCGCTGATCCAGGGCGCGCGCGACTATTCCCCGACGCTGATGGCGATTCTCTCGTGGGGGCTCGTCACCGGCATCGCGATGAGCAAGTCGGTCATGACACTCGCGCAGGCGAGCGCGATGTCG
Organism: Burkholderia reimsis; assembly: GCF_003294055.1. Taxonomy (NCBI): domain Bacteria; kingdom Pseudomonadati; phylum Pseudomonadota; class Betaproteobacteria; order Burkholderiales; family Burkholderiaceae; genus Burkholderia; species Burkholderia reimsis. Next base: position 194,018 of record NZ_QMFZ01000008.1, on the reverse strand, counting down.
CTGCTGGTCTACGCAGGCTCGTCGCAACTCGCGGTGCTGCCGCTCCTCGCGGCGAAGCTGCCGATCTGGACCATCCTGCTCACGGCCGCGATGGTCAACACGCGCTTCGTGATCTTCAGCGCCGGGCTTGCGCCCCATTTTTCCTACCTGCCGCTGTGGCGGCGCCTGGCGATCGGCTATTTCAACGGCGACGTGATCTACCTGCTGTTCCAGAAACAGGGCTTCGCCTACGGTCATGTGCCCGGCAAGGAAGCGTATTTCTGGGGGATGGCGCTCGCGAGCTGGCTGTCGTGGCAGGTGTCGTCGCTCGCCGGCATCCTGCTCGCGAGCTTCTTCCCCGCGAGCTGGGGGCTGGAGCTGGCCGGCACGCTCGCGCTGATCCCGATCATGGTGTCGGCCGTCGCGAACCGCTCGACGCTCGCGGCCGTCGCGGTCGCGGGCATCGTGTCGCTGGTCGCGTTCGACCTGCCGTACCGGCTCGCGCTGCCGCTCGCGGTGCTTGCCGCGCTCGCGGCCGGCTGCACGGCCGACTTCTTCGTCGAACGGGCCGACTGGCGGCGCATCCGCACCGAAACCGTGCACGAGAAGGAGATCGAATGAGCGCGACGGAGATCTGGATCGTCATCATCGGGATGACGATCGTCACGGCGGTCACGCGCGCGCTGTTCCTGATCGGCGGCGAGCGCACCGTGCTGCCCGAACGCGCGCAGCGCGCGCTGCGCTATGCGCCGGCCGCCGCGCTCGTCGCCGTCGTGCTGCCCGACGTGCTCGAAACGCCGGCCGGGCTGTCGTTCGCGCTGTCCAACCATCCGTTCTACGCGGCGCTCGCCGGCCTCGGCTGGTTTTTGTGGCGCCGCAGCATGCTCGGCACGATCGTCGTCGGGATGCTCGTGTTCACCGCGCTGCGCGTGATCTTCTGATGAGCCGCCGTTCAGGCCCGCCGGGCTCCGGCCGCTCGCGCAGGTGCATTGCTGCGTTGCGGCAATGTGTCCGTTCCCGCGCGCGATCCCAAATAGGCGGAATTCGCCGCCGCACGGGTCAGTCTGCCAGGTGGATCGGCTAGAATGCCCGTTCGAGATTTTTTACCCGTGCGCGTCATGCGAACCGCCAGCCACGGCCGCATCCGGCGCCCTTTCGCGGCAGCCCGCGCACGTCCAGCGTGAACCCCCTTTCCCCATCCACTACTTCAATCTGTTCAACATGAGCCAAGTCAAGCGTCTTACCGACCTGATCGCCGCCGGCCAGCTCGCCGGCAAGCGGGTATTCATCCGCGCCGACCTGAACGTCCCGCAGGACGACCAGGGCAACATCACCGAGGACACGCGCGTGCGCGCGTCCGTGCCGGCCATCCAGGCCGCGCTCGACGCCGGCGCGGCCGTGATGGTCACGTCGCACCTGGGCCGCCCGACCGAAGGCGAATTCAAGCCGGAAGATTCGCTCGCGCCGGTCGCGAAGCGCCTCGCCGAGCTGCTCGGCCGTGACGTGCCGCTCGTCTCGAACTGGGTCGAGAACGGCGTGAACGTCGCGCCGGGGCAGGTCGTGCTGCTCGAGAACTGCCGCGTGAACAAGGGCGAGAAGAAGAATTCGGACGAGCTCGCGCAGAAGATGGCGAAGCTCTGCGACGTGTACGTGAACGACGCGTTCGGCACCGCGCACCGCGCGGAAGCGACCACGCACGGGATCGCGAAGTACGCGCCGGTCGCGTGCGCGGGCCCGCTGCTGGCCGCCGAACTCGACGCGCTCGGCAAGGCGCTCGGCAACCCGGCCCGTCCGCTGGTGGCGATCGTCGCCGGCTCGAAGGTGTCGACCAAGCTCACCATCCTGAAGTCGCTGGCCGGCAAGGTCGACCAGCTGATCGTCGGCGGCGGCATCGCGAACACGTTCATGCTCGCGGCCGGCCTGTCGATCGGCAAGTCGCTCGCGGAAGCCGACCTCGTCGCCGAGGCGAAGGCGATCATCGACGAAGCGCGCGAGCGCGGCGCGTCGGTGCCGATCCCGACCGACGTCGTGACGGCCAAGGAATTCTCGCCGACGGCCGTGGCCACGGTGAAGCAGGTCGCCGACATCGAAGCGGACGACATGATCCTCGACATCGGCCCCGATACGGCGAAGGCGCTCGCGAGCCAGCTCGAGAAGGCCGGCACGATCGTGTGGAACGGCCCGGTCGGCGTGTTCGAGTTCGACCAGTTCGGCAACGGCACCAGGACGCTCGCGGAAGCGATCGCCAAATCGTCCGCGTTCTCGATCGCGGGCGGCGGCGACACGCTCGCGGCCATCGCGAAGTACGGCATCCACGACCAGGTCAGCTACATCTCGACGGGCGGCGGCGCCTTCCTCGAGTTCCTCGAGGGGAAGAAGCTGCCGGCGGTGGAAGTGCTCGAAACGCGGGCGGCCTGAGCGTGGCGGCGCGCGCAGGGGTGACGAAGGCCGCGCGCTCCGCGAAAGCGGAGCAGCCGGCCGGCGCGGGCAAGCGCAAACGCGCGCCCGCGCGGGCGAACACCGCCCCGCGCGCACCGGCGGCCGCCGGCGACGCGGCCGAGCAGCACCACGAGATTCAGAACAAAGCGATGCCGGGCGCAAGCACCGGCACGCCCCCCGGAACGGCCGCCGCTGGGCCCGCCGCTTCCGGCTCTCGCAGCGTTTCACCCAGCGCATCCACCTTGATCCAGATGAGGAGTTTCATGCAGCGCGCCACCAAGATAGTCGCCACGATCGGCCCGGCTTCCAGTTCGCCGGAGATTCTGCTGCAGATGATGCAGGCGGGCCTCGACGTCGTGCGGCTCAATTTTTCGCACGGTACGGCCGACGATCACCGCCAGCGCGCCGAGATGGTGCGTGAGGCCGCCCGCAAGGTCGGCCGCGAGATCGCGATCATGGCCGACCTCCAGGGCCCGAAGATCCGCGTCGGCAAGTTCGAGAACGGCAAGACGACGCTGACGCCGGGGCAGCCCTTCATCCTCGATGCCGGTTGCGAGCTCGGCAACGACGAGCGCGTCGGGCTCGACTACAAGGAACTGCCGCGCGACCTGAAGCCGGGCGACCTGCTGCTGCTGAACGACGGCCTGATCGTGCTGACCGTCGAGCGCGTGCTCGGCGACGAGATCCACACGATCGTCAAGGTGGGCGGCGAGCTGTCGAACAACAAGGGCATCAACCGCCAGGGCGGCGGCCTGTCGGCCCCCGCGCTGACTGCGAAGGACATGGAAGACATCCGCACCGCGATGTCGCTTGGCGCGGACCTGGTGGCGGTGTCGTTCCCGAAGAACGCGACCGACATGGAAATGGCGCGCCAGCTCGCGAACATCGCGGGCGCGCCGTACGGCATCAAGCCGAAGATGATCGCGAAGATCGAGCGCGCGGAAGCGATTCCGGCGCTGCAGAGCATCCTCGACGCGTCCGACGGCATCATGGTCGCGCGCGGCGACCTCGCGGTGGAAGTGGGCAACGCGGCCGTGCCGGCGCTGCAGAAGCGCATGATCCGGATGGCGCGCGAGTCGAACAAGCTCGTGATCACCGCGACGCAGATGATGGAGTCGATGATCCACGCGCCCGTGCCGACCCGCGCGGAAGTGTCGGACGTCGCGAACGCGGTGCTCGACGGCACCGACGCGGTGATGCTGTCGGCCGAGACGGCTGCCGGCAAGTACCCGGTCGTCACGATCGAGACGATGGCGGCCGTGTGCGTCGAGGCGGAGAAGTCTGAAGAGGTCGAGCTCGACAAGGATTTCCTCGACCGTACGTTCACGCGGATCGACCAGTCGATCGCGATGGGCGCGCTGTTCACCGCGTACCACCTCGGCGCGAAGGCGATCATCGCGCTGACCGAATCGGGCGCGACCGCGCTGTGGATGTCGCGTCACTACACGCACGTGCCGATCTTCGCGCTGACGCCGCGCGTCGGCAGCGAGCGCACGATGGCGCTGTACCGCAACGTGACGCCGCTGCACGTCGACTTCAACAGCGACCGCGACTCGGCGCTGCAGGCGGCGCTCGAGATCGTCGTCAAGCAAGGCTACGTGCAGCACGGCGACATGGTCGTGCTGACCGTCGGCGAGCCGATGGGGCAGGCGGGCGGCACCAACACGCTGAAGATCGTGCGGGTCGGCGAGCACTATTGAGCACCGACTGAGCATCGCGGCGGCCAGTGCGCCGGCCGCCCGGATCGACTGAAAAATCGATCCGGCACCGTTTTATACGCGAAAGCCGCGTGGGGTCCGAAGCCCCACGCGGCTTTTTTTCTCTTTTTTGCCCGCATTGTGCCGTGCGAACGTAACAAATTGCGAGTCGGCGCCACCGGGCGGTCGGAATCGGAGGCGCTTCGCGATAAAATGCGGCTATTCGACGCTCAGCCGCGCCGCGCCACCCCGGTTCGAACGGGAGCGAGCGCCGCGCCGGCGTCAGGGCGCACCGGTTTTCATTCCAAGGAGTTCCACAATGCCTCTCGTATCAATGCGTCAATTGCTGGACCACGCGGCAGAGCACGGTTACGGCCTGCCGGCCTTCAACGTGAACAACCTGGAGCAGGTCCAGGCGATCATGGCGGCGGCGGACCAGGTCGGCGCGCCCGTGATCATGCAGGCATCGGCCGGCGCGCGTAAGTATGCGGGCGAGCCGTTCCTGCGCCACCTGATCGAAGCAGCGGTCGAATCGTACCCGCACATCCCGGTCGTGATGCACCAGGATCACGGCCAGTCGCCGGCAGTCTGCACGGCCGCGATCCGCAGCGGCTTCACCAGCGTGATGATGGACGGTTCGCTGGAAGCCGACGGCAAGACGGTCGCGTCGTACGAGTACAACGTCGACGTGTCGCGCAAGGTCGTCGAGATGGCGCACTCGATCGGCGTGACGGTCGAGGCCGAACTCGGCGTGCTCGGCTCGCTCGAGACGATGAAGGGCGACAAGGAAGACGGCCACGGCGCGGAAGGCACGATGACCCGCGAGCAGCTGCTGACCGATCCGGAGCAGGCCGCCGACTTCGTGAAGCTCACGCAGTGCGATGCGCTCGCGATCGCGATCGGCACGTCGCACGGCGCGTACAAGTTCTCGAAGAAGCCGACGGGCGACATCCTGTCGATCCAGCGCATCAAGGAAATCCACGCGCGCATCCCGAACACCCACCTCGTGATGCACGGTTCGTCGTCGGTGCCGCAGGAACTGCTGGCCGAGATCCGCGAATTCGGCGGCGACATGAAGGAAACCTACGGCGTGCCGGTCGAGGAAATCCAGGAAGGCATCAAGCACGGCGTGCGCAAGATCAACATCGACACCGACCTGCGTCTCGCGATCACCGGCGCGATCCGCCGCTACCTGTTCGAGAACCCGGGCAAGTTCGATCCGCGCGACTACCTGAAGCCCGCGCGCGAAGCGGCGAAGAAGGTGTGCGTCGACCGCTACCTCGCGTTCGGCTGCGAAGGCCAGGCCGGCAAGATCAAGCCGCTGTCGCTCGACAAGATCGCCGAGCAGTACAAGTCCGGCGCGCTCGCGCAGGTCGTGCGCTGAGACTGTAGTACGATTGCCCCCGCCCGGTACTGCCGCCGGGCAAGGGCTGGCCGCCCGGTTGCCGGATCCGATCCGGCCCCGGTAGCCGCTCCGTCCGGCCGAACAAGGGCCGGCCGGCAACCGCCGGGCGCCGTCGCCCGCCGGTTCGCCGACGTATTGCAAGACCGCCGTTCCCGCCTGCCGCGGGGAACGGCGTTTCCCTTTCTGTTTGGCTCCTTATCTGCGAAAAGACGATGTCTACCCTTTACGAATCCACGCTCCGCTCGCTGCCGCTCCTCGGTCGCGGCAAGGTCCGCGATAACTACGCGGTCGGCAACGACAAGCTCCTGATCGTCACGACCGACCGCCTGTCGGCATTCGACGTGGTGATGGGCGAGCCGATTCCGAACAAGGGCCGCGTGCTGAACCAGATGGCGAACTTCTGGTTCGACAAGCTCGCGCACATCGTGCCGAACCACCTGACGGGCGACGCGCCGGAAGCGGTCGTCGCGGCCGACGAGGTCGAGCAGGTGAAGGGCCGCGGCGTGGTCGTCAAGCGCCTCGAGCCGATCATGATCGAAGCGGTCGTGCGCGGCTACCTGGCCGGCAGCGGCTGGAAGGAATACCAGGCATCGGGCGCCGTGTGCGGCGTGCAGCTGCCGGAAGGCCTGCAGAACGCGCAGAAGCTGCCCGAGCCGATCTTCACGCCGGCCGCGAAGGCCGAGATGGGCGAGCACGACGAGAACATCACGTTCGAGGAAACCGAGCGCCGCATCGGCACCGAGCTGGCCGCAACCATTCGCGACATCTCGATCAAGCTGTACAAGGAAGCGGCCGATTACGCGGCGACGCGCGGCATCATCATCGCCGACACGAAGTTCGAATTCGGCCTCGACAACCACGGCAAGCTGTACCTGATGGACGAAGTGCTGACCGCCGATTCGTCGCGCTTCTGGCCGGCCGACCAGTACGAAGTCGGTACCAACCCGCCGTCGTTCGACAAGCAGTTCGTGCGCGACTGGCTCGAGGCGCAGCCGTGGGGCAAGACGGCGCCGGCGCCGGCGCTGCCGGCCGACGTCGTCGAGAAGACGGCCGCGAAGTACCAGGAAGCGCTCGAGCGCATCACCGGCCAGGCGCTCGCCTGATCGAGGTCCATACGACATGAGCGAAATCCAGACTGCCCACACGCACAGCGCGCCGCTCGTCGGCGTGCTGATGGGTTCGAGTTCCGACTGGGACGTGATGAAGCACGCGGTCGCCATCCTGCAGGAATTCGGCGTGCCGTACGAGGCGAAGGTCGTGTCCGCGCACCGGATGCCCGACGAGATGTTCGACTATGCGGAGAAGGCGCGCGAGCGCGGGCTGCGCGCGATCATCGCGGGCGCCGGCGGCGCAGCGCACCTGCCCGGCATGCTGGCCGCGAAAACCACGGTGCCGGTGCTCGGCGTGCCGGTCGCGAGCAAGTACCTGAAGGGTGTCGATTCGCTGCACTCGATCGTGCAGATGCCGAAGGGCGTGCCCGTCGCGACGTTCGCGATCGGCGAGGCCGGCGCCGCGAATGCCGCGCTGTTCGCGGTGTCGATCCTGTCCGGCACGTCGACCGACTACGCGAACCGGCTCGCCGCGTTCCGCGTGCGCCAGAACGAAGCCGCGCACGCGATGGTGCTGCCGCCGCTGGAATGACGGCATGGCGCGCGGCCGCACGACGCGGCCGGCGCCGGATTTTTCCACTGCGGCGGGCATTTTCGCGTTCCGCCGCGACCGACCACTGACATGACCGCAACTCCTGATTCCGTTTCCCCGATCCTGCCCGGCGCGTGGCTGGGCATGGTCGGCGGTGGCCAGCTCGGCCGCATGTTCTGCTTTGCCGCCCAGTCGATGGGCTATCGCGTCGCCGTGCTCGATCCCGATCCGACGAGCCCCGCCGGCGCGGTCGCCGACCGCCACCTGCGCGCGGCGTACGACGACGAAGCCGCGCTCGCCGAACTGGCCGACCTGTGCGACGCGGTGTCGACGGAGTTCGAGAACGTGCCGGCCGCAAGCCTCGATTTCCTCGCGCGCACGACGTTCGTCGCGCCGGCCGGCCGCTGCGTCGCGGTCGCGCAGGACCGGATCGCGGAGAAGCGCTTCATCGAGGCGTCGGGCGTGCCCGTCGCGCCGCACGTCGTGATCGAATCGTCGGCGGCACTCGCCGCGCTCGACGATGCCGCGCTCGACGCGGTGCTGCCGGGCATCCTGAAGACGGCGCGCCTCGGCTACGACGGCAAGGGCCAGGTGCGCGTCGCCACCGCGCAGGAAGCGCGCGATGCACATGCGGCGCTGAACGGCGTGCCGTGCGTGCTCGAGAAGCGCCTGCCGCTGAAATACGAAGTGTCGGCGCTGATCGCGCGCGGCGCGGACGGCCGCTCGGCCGCGTTCCCGCTCGCGCAGAACGTGCATCACAACGGCATCCTCGCGCTGACGGTCGTGCCCGCGCCGGCCGCCGATGCCGCGCGCGTCGAAGAGGCGCAACAGGCCGCCGTGCGGATCGCCGATACGCTCGGCTACGTCGGCGTGCTGTGCGTCGAATTCTTCGTGCTGGAAGACGGTTCGTTCGTCGCGAACGAGATGGCGCCGCGCCCGCACAACTCCGGCCACTACACGGTCGATGCGTGCGCAACGAGCCAGTTCGAGCAGCAGGTGCGTGCGATGACGCGCATGCCGCTCGGCAACCCGCGCCAGCATTCGCCGGCCGCGATGCTGAACATCCTCGGCGACGTGTGGTTCCCGAACGGTGCGGCCGATCCCGTCACGCCGCCCTGGGACACGGTCGCCGCGATGCCGGCCGCGCACCTGCACCTGTACGGCAAGGAAGACGCGCGCGTCGGTCGCAAGATGGGCCACGTTAACTTCACGGCCGAAACGCGCGACGAAGCCGTTGCCGCGGCCACCGCGTGCGCGCAGCTGCTGCGCGTGCCGCTCGACTGAGGCACCGGCCGATGTCCATCGATCTCCCGAACGCCGTGACGGCCGCGCAGATCGACGCGGCCGCCGCGTTGCTCGACGCGGGCCAGCTCGTCGCCTTTCCGACCGAAACCGTCTACGGGCTCGGCGGCGACGCGGCGAATCCCGAGGCCGTCGCGCGCATCTACGCGGCGAAGGGGCGGCCGGCGAATCATCCGGTGATCGTGCACCTGCCGCCGGGCGGCGATCCCGGTTACTGGGCCGACGATCTGCCGGCCGATGCGCAGGCGTTGATCGATGCATTCTGGCCGGGCCCGCTGACCCTGATCCTGAAGCGTCATGCGCGCATTCCGGACGCCGTGAGCGGCGGCCAGGATTCGGTCGGGCTGCGCTGCCCGTCGCATCCGGTCGCGCAGGCGCTGCTGGCCGCGTTCAGCGCGCGGCGCGGAGGGCATGGCGGCGTGGCCGCGCCGTCCGCGAACCGGTTCGGCCATGTGAGCCCGACCACCGCGCAGCACGTACGCGACGAATTCGGCGACACCGTGCACGTGCTCGACGGCGGTGCGTCCGAAGTCGGCATCGAATCGACGATTCTCGACCTGTCGCGCGGTTTCCCCGCGCTGCTGCGCCCGGGCCACGTGACGCCGCAGCAGATCGCCGACGTGCTCGGCCGCGCGCCGAAGCTGCCGGACGGCAGCGACGCGACCGCGCCGCGCGCATCGGGCACGCTGAAGGCGCATTACGCGCCGCGCACGCCGCTCGCGCTGCTGCCGTTCGACGCGCTCGAGCCGCTGCTCGCGGCCGCGCAAGCCGACGGCGAGCGTGTCGCGCTCGTCGCCCGTGCGTCGCGCGCGGGACGCTGGGCGCAGGCCGATGGCGTGCATTTCGTCGCGGCGCCGGAAGATCCGCAGGCGTATGCACGCGACCTGTACGGGATGCTGCGCGCGCTCGACCGCGCGCAGGTCGCACGCATCCTCGTCGAGAAGCTGCCCGAGACCGTCGAATGGATCGCGGTCAACGATCGTCTCGGCCGTGCGGCGGCCGCGTTCGAAGCGCGCGACTGACACGTTCGACGGCTGATTCAGGAATGAAAAAACGCCCGACCGGCGAACCGGTCGGGCGTTTTTGTTTGGGCGCGTGGCCGGCGGCTTACTTGCCGACGCCCGACTTCGCGATCTGCTGTTCGACGAACTGCGCGAACAGCGCGTGCAGGTGCGTCGTCGGGTGGACCGTGTCGGCGAACATGTAGGTCTGGTCCGCGTTCGCGACCGTGTAGGTCTGCGGCGAGCAGAACAGCGACGAGCCGAATGCGGTCGCGTTCGCGACGCCGTACTGCGTGGCGGCCTGGACCATCGCCTTCAGGTTGCAGGCGGTATCGGTGTTCGACACGCTGAAGCCGTTCGCCTTGTAGTTCGCCGCGATGCCGTCCTGCCACGTGAACGTGTCGAGCAGCGCGACCTTCGTCGTGTCGACCTTCAGCGCGGCCAGCGTGCCGGCGAGCGTCTGGTTGAACAGCCCCGACAGTTGCGTGAACGCGGCCTGCGTCGGCGCGCCGCCCTGCAGCGCGAGCGGCGTGCCGCCGATGTCCGGCACGTTCGATACGTACACGTGCGTCGCGCCTGCCGCGACGATCTGCTGGACGATGCCGCCGAGCTGCTGCGCGGCCAGGCCGATCGCCTGCGCCGCCGCGAGTTGCGCGGCCGGCGTGTTGCCTTGCGCCTGCGCGACCTGCGCCTGGTAGAAGATGTCGTTCGCGCCGCCGTTGACCAGCACGATCTGGCCGGCGTTGAAGCTGCCGTGCTGCGACAGGTATTGCTTGACCTGGTCGGCGATCGGCGTCGTGGTGGCCTGCGCGTAGTCGGCGTTCGGCACGCTCGCGTCCGCGTGACCGATACCCGGCTGCAGCGTCACGCGCGAGCCGCCCTGTGCGTAGCCGAGGCCGCCGGTGGCCTGCAGCGGAATGCCGAACCCGCCCTGGTTCGCGGGCTGCAGCGTGTCGCCGTAATACTGCGCGACGTTCTGCGTCCATACCTGGCCCGGGTTGGTCGTGAAGCGGCCGCCGCCGAAGCCGAGCTTGATCTGCGAGTAGGTGCCCGCGTCGGACAGGCTGTCGCCGAACGACACGACCTGCATCTTCACGCCCGACGGCGGCGTGTTCGACGCGCTGTTGTTGTTGTCGTCACCGCCGCCGCCGCATGCGGCGAGCAGCGCGAGCGCGGCGCCGGCGATCGCGACCTGCGCGGTGCGCAGCATGCGCTGCCGGGTGCGGAAAGGTGCGTGTTGTTGTGTCTGCATCGTTCGATCTCCTCGTAGATATGGCCTGATGTGTTTCTCATCTGCCGCGTGCCTGCTCGGTTCCGGGCTGCGCGGCGGCCGTTGGCTGAAACGGTTTATTGGTGACGCGCAGCCGCCGGCGGCACGGTGCGCGGATCGGGGTTCGCGGCCTCGGCAATCTGCGCATGATAAGCGCTCGCCCATTCGGGCGGGCCGAAAATCGCGCGCAGCTTGTTGCGCCATCCGTCGACGCGCAATGCGTCGCCGGCCATCGATATCCACTCGTGGAACGTCGCGACGAGCGGGTTGTTCGAGCCGAGCCGCTCGACGATCCCGTACCGCGGCGGATCGTCGGGCGTTTCCTCGACATAACTCCCGAACAGGCGATCCCAGATCACAAGGACGCCTGCGTAATTGCGGTCGATGTAGCGCGGATTGCGCGCATGGTGCGCACGGTGGATCGACGGCGTGTTCAGCACGTATTCGAGCCAGCCGAGCTTGCCGATCGCCTGCGTGTGCACGAAGAACTGGAACGCGAGGTTGATCAGCACGATGCCGACGACCTGCTGCGGCGGAAAGCCGGCGAACGCGAGCGGCAGCCAGAACACCCACATGCCCGCGACGGGGTACATCAGGCTCTGGCGGAACGCGGTCGAGAAATTCATCCGCTCGGACGAGTGATGCACGACGTGCGCGGCCCACAGCCAGCGCACGCGATGGCTCGCGCGGTGGAACACGTAGTAGAGGAAATCCTGCGCGACGAACAGCACCGCGAACGACAGCCAGCCGTCGTGCCACGTGAACAGGCGGTAGTGCCGGTAGCAATACGCGTAGACGGGGATCACGAACAGCCACGCGATCTTGTCGGCGCCCTGGTGCATCAGCGCGAGCGCCGCGTTGCACAGCGTGTCGCGCCACGCATAGACATGGTCCTGCGCACGGGTGCGGGCGAGGTGCCAGGCCTCCCACGCGATGCAGAGCAGGAAGACGGGCGCCAGCGCGAGCAGAAGCAATTCGACGTCGAATCGCATGGGCGTGTCTCCTTCTTTCCCCTGCAAGCCTTGAGGCCGGGCGTATGGCCCGTTGTAGATATCGGTCAGGCCAACAGCCTACGCAATCGCCACGCGCTAGGCGAGGGGGCAGCGTAGAGGGTTCCCTCTGAGGACAGGGTTTCTACGGAAGCCGCGCGGCACGGGGCCGGGCGGTGTGGCCCTGTTTTGTGGGTGCGATCGTTGCGCGGTGTGTCGCGCGCGGGCGGCGGCTGCCGTTTCAAACCGGGGAGGGCGGGATTCCGTGCGCGGGGGCGCCTGCGGGCCGCCCCGATTGTCCGCCGGAGGGTCCCGTTGCGCGGTGCGGACCCGTGGCCGGTGCAAGCCGGCGCGGGCCGGCGGCCGGCGGCGCCGCGGCATGCCGCGGCGCGCGGATCGTCATTGCGCGCCGGCGTAGATCCATTCGAGCAGCGTGTCGTGCGCGGCGCGCGCGGCTTCCGCGTGATCGTTGTTGATGAAACTGACGACGATGTAGCTCTGGCCGTCGGCGCCGGCAACGTAGCCGGCGATCGCGCGCACGTCGCGCAGCGTGCCGGTCTTGATGTGCGCGTTGCCGAGCACGCCGGCGTTGGTGAGGCGGTTCTTCATCGTGCCGTCGATGCCCGCGATCGGCAGCGAATCGATGAAGGCCTGCGCGACGGGGCTCGCGTTCGCGGCCTGCAGCAGCGCGGCGAGCGACAGTGCGCTCACATGCTCTTCGCGCGACAGGCCCGAGCCGTTTTCGAGCACGAGGTCGGGCATCGCGATGCCGTTCTTCTGCAGGAACGCCTGGATCACGCGGCTCGACTGCTCGGGCGTCGCGGGCGGCCTGCCGCCGACCGCGCCGATCGTCAGGAACAGGTTGCGCGCCATCACGTTGTTGCTGAACTTGTTGATGTCGTAGACGATGCTGCCGAGCACCGGGCTGTGATGCACGGCGAGCGGCCGCGCGGTGGTCGGCACCTTGCCTTCGCTCACGGGCCCCGTGATCGTGCCGCCGTCCTGCTGCCACAGCGCGAGGAAGCCGCGGGCGAAGAACGTCGTGTGATCGAGGATCGCGAGGTTGGTCGTGTGCGCGCCGCAACGCAGCGGGTAGTCGCCGGCGAACGAAGCGGTCATGATCCCGCCGCCGGCCGTCAGCGTCGGTCGCGCGGCCGCGGCGGCCGCGCTGCACGAGCCCGAGCCTTCGACCAGCTGGTTGTCGATCGACAGGTCCGCGAGCGGCGGCAGCACGTCGACGGCCACCTTGCCGTCGTCGCCCGGCGTGACGGTGAACGACACGGCCTTGAACGCGTACAGCAGCGGATCGGGGCCGACGTTGTACGGCGCGCTCGCATCGTCGTCGAACGAAGGGAGATCGCGCGTCGTCGCCGCGAAGTAGCTCTTGTCGAGCACGAGGCCGCCGGCTACGCGCTTGACGCCGGCCTTGCGGAGCTTGTCGACGAGGTCGATCAGCTCTTCGGGGACGAGCTTCGGATCGCCGGTGCCCTTGATGTACAGGTTGCCCTGCAGCGTGCCGTCGGGGTCGACCGTGCCGTCCGTGTAGGCGGTCGTGCGCCAGCGGTAGTCGGGGCCGAGGATCGACAGGCCCGAGAAGGTCGTTACGAGCTTCATCGTCGAGGCGGGCAGCATCGGCCGGCTTGCATTCCACGCGATCAGCGGTTCCGGATCGCCGACGCGCTCGACGACGACGCTCATCGCCGACGCCGGCACCTTCGCGCGCTGCAGCGCGACGAGCACGGACGCCGGCAGGCCGGCCGCGCGCGCGGCCGGCGACACGACCGTGGTCCTGCGCGCATCCTTGTGGGATTTCTTGCGGGCTTGCGCGGCGGGCGCGAAGGCGAGGGCCGTGCAGGTGGCGACGATGGCGGCCGCCCGCAGGCAGACGCGGGCGCGGGGGGCGAACCGGTTGGAAAGATCGGAAATCGGCATGAGCGAATACGGGGAAAGCACGACGTTCGGGCAGGGCGCGCGCGGCGCCAAAGCGCACATTGTAGAGACAAGTCCGGACAGCCCCCTTGCAATCCGCCTTTCTGTTGCATTGCACGGTGCCGCGCGCCGGGTTCGCGGCGCTACAATGGTCGGCGTGTTTGACTCGCCCCATGGATGCCTGTCCCGATGCGGATTCTGCTTGTCGAAGATGATCGAATGATTGCCGAAGGCGTGCGCAAGGCGCTGCGCTCGGACGGCTTTGCAGTCGACTGGGTGCAGGACGGCGACGCCGCACTGACGGCGCTCGGCGGCGAGACGTACGACCTGCTGCTGCTCGATCTCGGGCTGCCGAAGCGCGACGGCATCGACGTGCTGCGCACGCTGCGCGCGCGCGGGCTGGCGCTGCCGGTGCTGATCGTCACCGCGCGCGACGCGGTGGCCGATCGCGTGAAGGGCCTCGACGCGGGCGCCGACGACTACCTCGTCAAGCCGTTCGACCTCGACGAGCTCGGCGCGCGAATGCGCGCGCTGATCCGCCGCCAGGCGGGGCGCAGCGAATCGCTGATCCGCCACGGCGCGCTGACGCTCGATCCCGCTTCGCACCAGGTGACGCTCGACGGCGCGCCCGTCGCGCTGTCCGCGCGCGAGTTCGCGCTGCTCGAGGCGCTGCTCGCGCGGCCCGGCGCGGTGCTGTCGAAGAGCCAGCTCGAGGAGAAGATGTACGGCTGGGGCGAGGAGATCGGCAGCAACACGGTCGAGGTCTACATCCACGCGCTGCGCAAGAAGCTCGGCTCTGACCTGATCCGCAACGTGCGCGGGCTTGGCTACATGGTCGTCAAGGAAAGCTGACGCGTGAGGTCGATTCGTCATCAATTGCTGATCTGGCTGCTCGCGATCGTCGTCGCGGGCGTGGGCATCGCGGGCTGGCTGATCTACCGGCAGGCGCTCGCGGAGGCGAACGAACTGTTCGACTACCAGTTGCAGGAAATCGCCGCGGCGCTGCCGTCGGAACCGTTCTCGCAGGTATTCGGCTCGCGTACCAACGGCGACGAAGGCATCGTGATCCAGATCTGGAACCGCAACGGCGTGCTGATGTACTTCTCGCATCCGCGTGCGCCGATCGCGCCGCGCGCGGAGCTCGGTTTCTCGACCGAGCGCACCGATCGCGGCGAATGGCGCGTGTACGGGGCGATCGTCGGCGACAACGTCGTGCAGCTCGCGCAGCCGCTGTCGGTGCGCAACCGGCTCGCGGCGAACGTCGCGCTGCGTACGCTGTGGCCGCTGATCGTGCTGCTGCCGTTCCTCGGCGCGGCCGTGTGGGTGATCGTCGGGCGCGGGCTCGCGCCGCTCGGCCGCGTGACGCGCGCAGTCGAGGCGCGCCGGCCGGAAGCGCTCGATCCGCTGCCCGATGCGCGCCTGCCGCTCGAGGTGCAGCCGCTCGTGCGGGCGCTGAACGGGCTGCTCGCGCGGCTGTCGGCCGCGCTCGACACGCAGAAGGCGTTCGTGGCCGACGCCGCGCACGAACTGCGCACGCCGCTCGCGGCCGTGCAGATCCAGGCGCAACTCGTCGCCCGCGCGAAGGACGATGCATCGCGCCGCGAGGCGGTCGCGGATCTCCAGGATGGCGTGTCGCGCGCGACGCGTCTCACGGAGCAACTGCTCGCGCTGGCACGCGCCGAACCCGACGGCGCGACGATGCGCGAACCGGTCGACCTGCAGGCACTGCTCGCCGAATGCGTGGCTGCGCTTGCGCCGCTCGCGCAGCGGCGCGACATCGATCTCGGCTTCGAGGAGACGCACGCGGCGAGCGTCGTCGCGGACGTCGGCGCGCTGCGCGTGATGTTCGGCAACCTGCTCGACAACGCGGTGAAGTACACGCCGGACGGCGGCCGCATCGACGTGTCGCTCACCCGCGACGCGGCCGGCCGCGCGTGCGTGCAGATCGGCGACAGCGGGCCCGGCATTCCGGCTGACGAGCGCGAGCGCGTGTTCGACCGTTTCTACCGCGACAGCTCCGCGCGGGCGCGCACCGATGTGTCGGGCAGCGGGCTCGGGCTCGCGATCGTCAAGCGCGTGGCGGCGCAGCAGGGGGCGACGGTGTCGCTCGGCGACGCGGCCGCGGGCGGCCTGCTCGTCAGCGTCGTGTTCCGCGACGCCGAGATGCCGGCCGAGGCGCCGCAGCCTTCCGAATCCGTGTGACGCGTGCCGCGTGCCGCCGGGCGGGCGCCGGCGGCCGCTTAAGCCCCGCTTAAGGCTGATTAAGCCTCCTTTAAGTCAGGGTCGTTACGCTGCGTCCTAACAAAGAGGAGGTCCTACGATGAATACCCGATTCCTTGCGCGCGGCGCCGTCGCGGTCGCCGTGGCGGCCGCCCTGTCCGCCGGTTATGTCGCCGGCACCCGCCGCGCCGATCCGCAGATCATCACGCCCGCGCAGGCTGCCGCGCTGATGCCGGCCGAAGCGGCCGCCAAGACCGGCATTCCCGATTTCTCCGGGCTCGTCGAGACTTACGGCCCGGCGGTGGTGAACATCAGCGCGAAGCACGTCGTGAAGCAGGTGTCGCGCCGCGTGCCGCAGCCGCAGCTGCCGATCGATCCGAGCGATCCGTTCTACCAGTTCTTCAAGCACTTCTACGGCCAGGTGCCGGGCATGGGCGGCGACGCGCAACCGGACGACCAGCCGAGCGCGAGCCTCGGTTCCGGGTTCGTCATCAGCTCCGACGGGTACATCCTCACCAATGCGCACGTGATCGACGGCGCGAACGTCGTCACGGTCAAGCTGACCGACAAGCGCGAATACAAGGCGAAGGTCGTCGGCTCGGACAAGCAGTCGGACGTCGCGGTGCTGAAGATCGATGCGAGCGGCCTGCCGACCGTGAAGATCGGCGACCCGGCGCAGAGCAAGGTCGGCCAGTGGGTCGTCGCGATCGGCTCGCCGTACGGCTTCGACAACACGGTCACGTCGGGCATCATCAGCGCGAAGTCGCGCGCGCTGCCGGACGAGAACTACACGCCGTTCATCCAGACCGACGTGCCGGTGAACCCCGGCAACTCGGGCGGCCCGCTGTTCAACCTGCAGGGCGAGGTGATCGGCATCAACTCGATGATCTATTCGCAGACGGGCGGCTTCCAGGGCCTGTCGTTCGCGATCCCGATCAACGAGGCGATCAAGGTGAAGGACGAACTCGTGAAGACGGGCCACGTGAGCCGCGGCCGCCTCGGCGTCGCCGTGCAGGGGCTGAACCAGACGCTCGCGAGCTCGTTCGGACTGCAGAAGCCGGACGGCGCGCTCGTCAGCTCGGTCGATCCGAACGGCCCGGCGGCGAAGGCCGGCCTGCAGCCGGGTGACGTGATCCTGTCGGTCAACGGCTCGCCGGTTGCCGATTCGACGTCGCTGCCCGCGCAGATCGCGAACCTGAAGCCGGGTTCGAAGGCCGACCTGCAGATCTGGCGCGACAAGTCGAAGAAGTCGATCAGCGTGACGCTCGGCGCGATGGCCGATGCGAAGCTCGCGTCGAACGACGGCGGGCCCGTCGAGCAGGGGCGCCTGGGCGTCGCGGTGCGTCCGCTGTCGCCGCAGGAGCGCAGCGCCGACAACCTGTCGCACGGCCTGATCGTGCAGCAGGCCGGCGGGCCGGCCGCCAACGCGGGCATCCAGCCCGGCGACGTGATCCTCGCGGTCAACGGCCGCCCGGTCACGAGCCCCGAGCAGTTGCGCGACGCGGTCAAGGGCGCGGGCAACAGTCTTGCTCTGCTGATCCAGCGCGATAATGCCCAGATCTTCGTGCCGGTCGACCTGAGCTGACCGGCCACGGCCGACGGCCGGCCAGGCCGGCCGCGGCGGGCGCCGCCGCCGCTCGAATGCGTGACGCCGCGCCCTGTATGTGTTCCGACCCCAAGGAGAGAGCCATGCAATATCTACGCAACGTGTCCCGATTTGCCGTCGCCGCGGCGCTGGCCGCCGGCCTCGCGGCCGGAGCGACCGGCGCGTACGCGCAGTCGGACGGTTTGCCCGCCGCGGGCCAGCAGGGCGACGTCACCTTCGTGTCCGGCGGCGTCGGGCAGGACGAATCGACGGCGTTCCAGCGCAACGAGCCGAAATGGCCGCTGGCGCTGCGCTTCACCGGCAAGGGCGGCGAGTTCCTGGCCGACGTTCATGTGCGGATCGTCGACGGCAAGGGCAACGAGGTGCTGAAGACCGACGCGCGCGGGCCGTACATGCTCGTGAAGGTGCCGCCGGGCCGCTATACGGTGCATGCGTCGTACCAGGGCAACGAGGAATCCCGTGCCGTCACGGTCGGCGCGAAGGGCGGCGCGAAGACGGCGTTCCAGTGGAGCGCGCAGTAGCCTGCCGCGCGCGGCGCCGGCCCGGGTCGCGCATTCGGCTGCGGTTTCGCCCATAATGAAAGCCACGGCACCCGTGCCGTGGCTTTTTTCGTTTCCTGAGCCCGGCCAGCCGGGCCGCCCCAAGGAGAAACGATGTCCGACGCAGCCGACCCTCGTCTCGAAATCGTGCCGAACCGTCATCGCGTGCGCGTGATCCATCGCGGCATCACGTACGCCGATTCGCACGGCGCGCTGACCGTGCGCGAAACGGGCCTGCCGGACATCCACTACCTGCCGCGCCGCGACGTCAACATGCGCCGGCTCGTGAAATCCGGTGTCACGTCGGTCTGCCCGTTCAGGGGCGAGGCCGTGCACTTCGACTTGCAGACGGAAGACGGCGTGATCGAGAACGCCGCATGGAGTTACGAGGAACCGAAGGAGGCGGCGTCGGCGCTCGCGCTCTACGTCGCCTTCGACGCCGCACGGATCGACAGCCTCGTCGAGACATCCTGATGCGGTGCGTGTTCACGGGGGAGGCGTCATGGAACTGAACGACACATTGCGCATACCGCTCGCGCCGCCCGTCGTGCGGGAGGCATTCGAGGATCTCGCGCTGCTGCGCGCGAGCTTCGATCATTGCGAATCGTTCGTGAAGCTTGCGGACGGCGAGTTCGCGCTGACGATCACGGTGCCGCTCGGCCCGCTGCGCGCCCGCTACGACGTGCGTGCGCATGCGGCCGCCGAGCAGGGCGATGCGGAAGGCCAGCCGCGCCGCGTGCTCAATTTCAAGGCGCGGGCCGACGGGCTCGGCGCGCTGCGCGGCCAGGTCGAACTCGTGCTGATGCCGGATGACGACGCGAACGCCACGCGTATCGAGTACGTGGTCTGGGCGACGGCGAGCGGCCCGCTCACCGAGCTGCCGGGGCGGCAGATCGAAAATACGCTGCGCGAATGGACCGACGATTTCTTCCGTGAATTCTGCGCGGTCGTACAGGCGAAGCACGGTCTCGCACCGAATCGCGCGCGCTTGGCCGCGCCGCGGCGCCAGCACGTGTTTCTGCGGCCGGCGTCGCTGGTGGCCGCGACGAAGCGGGCGCTGCCGCCGCACCTCGGCGGCGCGCTGACCGGGCGTGCCGCCAGCGCACTCCCGCATCGCGGCTCCGGCACGGTGCCCGTGTGGGCGTGGGCCGCGATGATCGTCTTCGTCGCGCTGCTGCTCTACGCGGCGCGCTGGATCAACGGCGGCTGAGCGGCCGGCCGTTTCGGCTGCGAGGTTCGCCCGCCGCGCGCCTACCGCGCGGCATCGGCGCCGGCTCCGGCGCCGCGAAATTCCCTTCGATACGCCGACGGCGACGTGCCGAGTGCGCCCGCGAAATGCTGGCGCAGCGACACGCTCGACCCGTAGCCGGCCGCCTGCGCGATCGCATCGATCGACTGCCCGGTGGTTTCCAGCAGATGCTGCGCGCGCGCCAGCCGCTCGGCCTGCAGCCACGCGGTGACGGTCGTGCCGGTCGCCTGGCGGAAGTGGCGCGTGAACGTGCGCCGGCTCATCAGCACGCGTTCGGCGAGCGAATCGACGCTGTGCGCGGCGTCGAGATGCGCGCGCACCCAGTCGAGCAGGCCCGCGAGCCGTGCATCGCGCGGGTGCGCGGCGACCGGCTGCGGCACGTATTGCGCCTGCCCGCCCTGACGGTGCGGCGGGATCACGAGGCGGCGCGCGATCTGGTTCGCGGCGTCCGAGCCGAAGCGCCGCCGCACGACGTGCAGGCAGCAGTCGAGCCCCGCGGCCGTGCCTGCCGACGTCATCAGGTTGCCGTCGTCCACGTACAGCACGTCCGGATCGAGTTTCACGCGCGGGAAGCGTTGTGCGAAGTCGTCGGCCCATGCCCAGTGCGTGGTGGCCGGGCGGCCGTCGAGCAAGCCGGCCGCGGCGAGCACGTATGCGCCGAGGCACAGCCCGACGAGCTGCGCGCCGCGCGCGGCGACCGCGCGGACGGCGTCGAGCAGCACGTCGGGCGGCGCTTCGTCCGGGTCGCGCCACGCCGGCACGATGACGATGTCCGCGTCGTCGAGCCCGTCGAGGCCGTAGGGCGCGGTGATCGTGAAACCGCCCGTCGTCGACAGCGGGCCGCGCTCCGCCGAGCAGACGCGAAACTCGAACGCGGGAGACGCGGCCGCGTCGCGCTCCTTGCCGAACACGACGGACGGCACCGACAGGTGGAACGGGCTGATGCCGTCATACGCGATCACGGCAACGACGGTCGGAGCGGTCGGGGCAGGCCGGGTGGACGAGGCGGCGGTCATGGCGGGCTCCGGATGGGTGATGGCCCGATTCTATCGAAGAATGGCTATCGGGCCACTGTCCACGTGAGCGACGCGCCCCGACAATGCATCGCATCGCGCCGCTGACCACCCCGTTCCGGGGCGGGGCCGCGCCCCTGGACCAGGAGCCCGCCATGTCGAACGCCGTCCCGCATTCCGTTTCCCATTCTGCTTCCCGCCGCGCACTGATCGTGATCGACGTCCAGAACGAGTACGTGACGGGCAACCTGCCGATCGAATATCCGCCGCTCGACGTGTCGCTCGCGAACATCGGCCGCGCGATCGATGCCGCGCATGCGGCCGGCGTGCCCGTGATCGTCGTCCAGCACGTCGCGCCGGCCGGCGCGCCGATCTTCGCGCCCGGCACCGACGGCGTCGCGCTGCACGCGGTCGTCGCCGGCCGGCCGTACGCACACCTGATCGAGAAGACGCACGCGAGCTCGTTTGCCGGGACCGACCTTGCAGCGTGGCTCGATGCGCACGGGATCGACACGCTCGCGGTGGCCGGCTACATGACGCACAACTGCAATGCATCGACGGTCTATCACGCGGCGCATGCGGGGCTGAATGTCGAATACCTGAACGACGCGACGGGCGCGCTGCCTTACGAGAACGAAGCAGGCGCGGCGAGCGCCGAGGAGATTCACCGCGCGTACGCGGTGGTGTTCCAGTCGAATTTTGCGGCCGTGATGTCCACCGATGCGTGGATCGCGGGGCTGGCAGGTGCGCCGATGCCGAAGCGCGATTCGGTCGCCGCGTCGAACCGGCGGGCCCGCGCGCAGCGCGCGAAGGCCGCCTGAACCGGTCGGGGAGAAGGGACGGCGGGTCGGGCGTCGGCGCGATGGGCGGCCCGCCCGATGAAACGAAGACCCGAATCGCTGGCGAACGCGCGTCGCGCGATCATTCGCCGTCCTTCAGCATCGCCGGGCTGTAGCGCAGCATGTCGAAACAGCCGTCGACGAGCTTTTCCGCATGCTGCTCGGCGTCGATCTCGTCGGGCAGCATCAGCATGTCGCGCACGAAACCGCTGACGAGCGTGTGCAGCATCAGCGTCGCGCGCCACGTATCGAGCCGCTCGGGCAGCAGCTTGAGTTGCACGGCCACCGCGAGATCGGCGTCGATCGCGTGCAGGGCCTCGCTCATCCCCGCGCGGTTGCGCTGCAGCAGCGGCTCCAGGTCCGCGACGTATTCGCACTTCATGAACAGGATGCTGAACACGCGGCGCAACTGCGCGTCGCGCTGCACGCCGAGCAGGCACCAGATCAGGATCTGGCGGATCTTGTCGAGCGGATTGCCGCCCGGCGCGTCGAGCGGCATCCGCTTCAACTCGTCGATCGGCAGAAACACGCGGTCGAACATCGCGTCGAACAGTTCGCTCTTGTTCGCGAAATGCCAGTAGATTGCGCCGCGCGTCACGCCGGCATGTTGCGCGATGTCGGCGAGCGACGTGTGCGACACGCCTTTCTCGAAGAACACGTGCTCGGCGGCGTCGAGAATGCGATTGCGCGTCTCGAGCGCCTCCTCCTTGGTACGTCTGACCATGTGCAGGCCTGATTGGATCGATCGTAGGTGAATATAGGGTCTGCAACCCTCTGCGCGGTCATATAGACTGGCTATGATCGCGGCTGGTAACAATCCGTAAGACTGGACAGCCGGTCGCGCACAAGCGGGCTTTTTACATACATTCATGAATGTATATACAATACCACCCTACGATCGAATGACCCAAGTGGCAATCAGTTAATATCCCACTCTGCTGATTCCCGCCAAAGTACCAGTCCGCAGTTGCGGGGCATCCTGTCGGCACGGAGGTTTCGTGCCGCTTGCTGTATCTAGCAGTCCAGTAATTCAGGTGTTCGATCTGCGCCGTGAGGCGCATCCGTGTTGCGCTCGCTCCGGTCGGGTGTGGCACTTATTCCATTGGTTATACACAGAGGTCGCTCCATGCGCGTCGAACGGGTTCCATACCGCTTAATCACTGTCGCGACGGCCGCCGTTTTCCTGGCCGCGTGCGGGAAAAAAGAATCGGCACCGCCGCCGCAAACGCCGGAAGTCGGCGTCGTCACCGTCCAGCCGCAAGCCGTACCGGTCTTCACCGACCTGCCGGGCCGCACCAGCGCGTTCCTCGTCGCGCAGGTCCGCGCGCGGGTCGACGGCATCGTGCTGCGTCGTGAATTCACCGAAGGCACCGACGTCAAGGCCGGTCAGCGCCTCTACAAGATCGACCCGGCGCCTTACATCGCCGCGCTGAACAGTGCAAAGGCAACGCTCGCGAAGGCGCAGGCGAACCTCGTCACGCAGAACGCGCTGGTCGCACGCTACAAGGTGCTGGTGGCCGCGAACGCGGTCAGCAAGCAGGACTACGACAACGCGGTGGCCACGCAAGGCCAGGCCGCGGCGGACGTCGCGGCCGGCAAGGCGGCGGTCGATACCGCACAGATCAACCTCGGCTATACGGATGTCGTGTCGCCGATCACCGGCCGCGTCGGCATCTCGCAGGTGACGCCGGGCGCGTACGTGCAGGCGAGCCAGGCGACGCTGATGTCGACGGTGCAGCAGCTCGACCCGGTGTATGTGGACCTCACGCAATCGAGCCTCGAAGGGCTGAAGCTGCGCCAGGACGTGCAGAGCGGCCGCCTGAAGACGAGCGGCCCGGGCGCGGCGAAGGTGTCGCTGATCCTGGAAGACGGCAAGACCTATTCGGAGCCGGGCAAGCTGCAGTTCTCGGACGTGACGGTCGACCAGACCACCGGCTCGGTGACGATCCGCGCGGTCTTCCCGAACCCGGGCAAGGTGCTGCTGCCGGGCATGTTCGTGCGTGCACGGATCGAGGAAGGCGTGAACGAGAACGCGTTCCTGGTGCCGCAGATCGGCGTCACGCACGACCAGAAGGGGCAGGCGATCGCGATGGTGGTGAACGCCAGCAACAAGGTCGAGCCGCGTCCGCTGAAGACGACGGGCATGCAGGGCCCGAACTGGGTGGTCGAAGGTGGTCTGCAAGCGGGTGATCACGTGATCGTGCAGGGCGTCGACAAGGTGCGCCCGGGGGCGACCGTGAAGACGGTCCCCGCGCAGCTCGCACCGGCGGCCGATGCCGCGTCGGGTGCGGCTGCCGCGTCCGCCGCGCCGGCTGCCGCCGGTTCCGGCGCCGCTGCCGCTTCCGGTGCTGCCGCATCGGGCGCTGCGCCGGCGAGTGCTGCCGCTGCTTCGAGCGCGCAATAACAGGGAGCCTGTTTCATGGCAAAGTTTTTTATCGATCGCCCGATCTTCGCGTGGGTGATCGCCATCATCCTGATGCTGGCCGGGGTTGCGGCGATCTTCACGCTGCCGATCTCGCAGTATCCGACGATCGCACCGCCATCGATCCAGATCACCGCGAACTACCCGGGCGCTTCCGCGAAGACGGTGGAAGACACGGTGACGCAGGTGATCGAGCAGCAGATGAGCGGTCTCGACAACTTCCTGTACATGTCGTCGACCAGTGACGACTCGGGCAACGCGACGATCACGCTGACCTTCGCGCCGGGTACCAACGCCGACATCGCGCAGGTCCAGGTGCAGAACAAGCTGTCGCTCGCGACGCCGATCCTGCCGCAGGTCGTGCAGCAGCTCGGCCTCTCGGTGACGAAGTCGAGCAGCAGCTTCCTGCTGGTGCTCGCCTTCAACTCCGAAGACGGCAGCATGAACAAGTACGACCTCGCGAACTTCGTGGCGTCGCACGTGAAGGATCCGATCAGCCGGTTGAACGGCGTCGGTACCGTCACGCTGTTCGGCTCGCAGTACGCGATGCGGATCTGGCTCGACCCGAACCGCCTGACGAACTACGGCCTCACGCCGGTCGACGTCAGCTCCGCGATCACCGCGCAGAACGTGCAGATCGCGGGCGGCCAGATCGGCGGCACGCCGGCGAAGCCGGGCACCATGCTGCAGGCGACGATCACCGAATCGACGCTGCTGCAGACGCCCGAGCAGTTCGGCAACATCCTGCTGAAGGTCAACCAGGACGGCTCGCAGGTTCGCCTGAAGGACGTCGCGCAGATCGGCCTCGGCGGCGAAAACTACAACTTCGACACGAAGTACAACGGTCAGCCGACCGCGGCACTCGGTATCCAGCTCGCGACCAACGCGAACGCGCTCGCAACCGCGAAGGCCGTGCGCGCGAAGATCGACGAACTGGCACCGTTCTTCCCGCACGGCCTCGTCGTGAAGTACCCGTACGACACGACGCCGTTCGTGAAGCTGTCGATCGAGGAAGTGGTCAAGACGCTGCTCGAAGGTATCGTGCTCGTGTTCCTCGTGATGTATCTGTTCCTGCAGAACCTGCGGGCAACGATCATCCCGACGATCGCGGTGCCGGTCGTGCTGCTCGGCACGTTCGCGATCATGTCGATGGTGGGCTTCTCGATCAACACGCTGTCGATGTTCGGCCTCGTGCTCGCGATCGGCCTGCTGGTCGACGATGCGATCGTGGTGGTGGAGAACGTCGAGCGCGTGATGGCCGAAGAGGGCCTGTCACCGAAGGAGGCGACCCGCAAGGCGATGGGCCAGATCACCGGCGCACTCGTCGGCGTGGCGCTCGTGCTGTCGGCGGTGTTCGTGCCGGTGGCGTTCTCGGGCGGTTCGGTCGGTGCAATCTATCGCCAGTTCTCGCTGACGATCGTGTCGGCGATGGTGCTGTCGGTGCTCGTCGCGTTGATCCTGACGCCGGCACTGTGCGCGACGATCCTCAAGCCGATCCCGCAAGGGCATCACGAAGAGAAGAAGGGTTTCTTCGGCTGGTTCAACCGCACGTTCAACAACAGCCGCGACAAGTACCACGTCGGCGTGCACCACGTGATCAAGCGCTCGGGCCGCTGGCTCATCATCTATCTGGTCGTGATCGTCGCGGTTGGCCTGCTGTTCGTGCGCCTGCCGAAGTCGTTCCTGCCCGATGAAGACCAGGGCCTGATGTTCGTGATCGTGCAGACGCCGTCGGGTTCGACGCAGGAAACGACCGCGAAGACGCTCGCGAACATTTCCGACTACCTGCTGAAGGACGAGAAGGAAATCGTCGAATCGGCGTTCACGGTCAACGGCTTCAGCTTCGCGGGCCGTGGCCAGAACTCCGGTCTCGTGTTCGTTCGCCTGAAGGACTACTCGCAGCGTCAGCATGCGAACCAGAAGGTGCAGGCGCTGATCGGCCGGATGTTCGGGCGCTACTCGGGTTACAAGGACGCCGTGGTGATCCCGTTCAACCCGCCGTCGATTCCTGAACTCGGTACGGCTGCCGGCTTCGACTTCGAACTGACCGACAACGCCGGTCTCGGCCACGATGCGCTGATGGCAGCGCGTAACCAGCTGCTCGGGATGGCTTCGAAGGATCCGACGCTGCAGGGCGTGCGCCCGAACGGCCTGAACGATACGCCGCAGTACAAGGTCGATATCGATCGCGAGAAGGCGAATGCGCTCGGCGTGACGGCGGATGCGATCGACCAGACGTTCTCGATCGCATGGGCATCGAAGTACGTGAACAACTTCCTGGATACCGACGGCCGGATCAAGAAGGTGTACGTGCAGGCGGACGCACCGTTCCGGATGACGCCGGAAGACCTGAACATCTGGTACGTGCGCAACGGATCGGGCGGGATGGTGCCGTTCAGCTCGTTCGCGACCGGTCACTGGACGTACGGTTCGCCGAAGCTCGAGCGCTACAACGGCGTGTCGGCGATGGAAATCCAGGGTCAGGCCGCACCGGGCAAGTCGACCGGTCAGGCGATGGCCGCGATGGAAGGGCTCGCGAAGAAGCTGCCGGTCGGTATCGGCTATTCGTGGACCGGCCTGTCGTTCCAGGAAATCCAGTCCGGCTCGCAGGCGCCGATCCTGTACGCGATCTCGATCCTCGTCGTGTTCCTGTGTCTCGCGGCACTGTATGAAAGCTGGTCGATCCCGTTCTCGGTGATCATGGTGGTGCCGCTCGGCGTGATCGGTGCACTGCTTGCGGCGACGATGCGCGGTCTGGAAAACGACGTGTTCTTCCAGGTCGGCCTGCTGACGACCGTGGGCTTGTCCGCGAAGAACGCGATCCTGATCGTGGAGTTCGCGCGCGAACTGCAGCAGACGGAGAAGATGGGGCCGATCGAGGCCGCGCTGGAAGCGGCGCGCCTGCGGCTGCGTCCGATCCTGATGACGTCGCTCGCGTTCATTCTCGGCGTGATGCCGCTCGCGATCAGCAACGGCGCGGGTTCGGCCAGCCAGCACGCAATCGGTACGGGCGTGATCGGCGGGATGATCACGGCGACGTTCCTCGCGATCTTCATGATCCCGATGTTCTTCGTGAAGATCCGTGCGATCTTCAGCGGCGAGAAGGAAGACGTCGACGAGGCGCTGCGCCTGGCTCAGGAGCACTCGCACCACGAAGAGAAGCCGGGCAACGGCGACGAAGGCAACAAGGGACAGTGATGATGCAAAAACACGCTTTGACTGCAATCGCGGTCGCGCTCTTTGCCACGGGCTGCACGATGGCGCCGCATTACAAGCGGCCCGACGCGCCCGTCGCGCAGGCGTACCCGGCCGGCGGCGTCTACGCGACGCAGCCGGGTGCGGCCGGCGCGCGCAGCGCGAACGGCCAGGCAGCGACTTCCATCGGCTGGCGCGAGTTCTTCGTCGATCCGCGCCTGCAGCGGCTGATCGAGATCGCGCTGAAAAACAACCGCGACCTGCGCGTGTCGGTGCTGAACATCGAGGCGGCGCGTGCGCAGTACCAGATCACGCGCGCGGGCCTGTTCCCGACGCTCGACGGCACGGGGACGGGCAGTGTCCAGCGCGTGCCGCAGGGCTTGTCGACGACCAATGCGCCGCTGATCTCGCGCAACTACAACGTCGGGCTGTCCGCGTCGTGGGAGCTCGACCTGTTCGGCCGCGTGCAGAGCCTGAAAGACCAGGCACTCGCGCAATACCTGTCGACGTCGTATGCACGGCAGGCATTCGAGATCTCGCTGGTGTCGCAGGTGGCCGATCAATACCTGACGCTGCTATCGACCGATGACCTGCTGAAGGTCACGGAGGACACGCTGAAGTCCGCTCAGGCGCAGTACGACCTGACCAAGCTGAGGTTTGACAACGGCACGGGCTCCGAGCTCGAGCTGCGTCAGGCGCAGACGGTGGTCGAGCAGGCGCTGTCGAACCAGCAGCAGCAGGCGCGTGCGCGTGCGCAGGCACTGAACATGCTGGTGCAACTGATCGGCGAGCCGCTGCCGGACGACCTGCCGGCGGGCATGCCGCTCGACGCGCAGAACCTGCTGACGGACGTGCCGGCCGGGTTGCCGTCGGACCTGCTGACACGTCGTCCGGACGTGATGCAGGCCGAGCAGACGCTGCTGGCGGCGAATGCGAACATCGGTGCGGCACGCGCGGCGTTCTTCCCGCGCATCTCGCTGACGGGCGCGTTCGGCACCGGCAGCCCGACGCTGGGCGGCCTGTTCAAG
This sequence comes from Burkholderia reimsis, assembly GCF_003294055.1. NCBI lineage: Bacteria > Pseudomonadati > Pseudomonadota > Betaproteobacteria > Burkholderiales > Burkholderiaceae > Burkholderia > Burkholderia reimsis. The sequence continues at coordinate 166,255 of NZ_QMFZ01000008.1, read as the reverse complement.
GCCGGCACGGCGGCGTGGTCGTTCGCGCCGCAGATCACGATGCCGATCTTCGAAGGCGGGCAGAACATCGCGAACCTGAACCTCGCGAACGTGCAGAAGCGCATCGAGATCGCGAACTACGAGAAGGCGATCCAGTCGGCATTCCGCGAAGTGGCGGATGGTCTGGCCGCACGCGGCACGTACGACCAGCAGATCGCGGCGCTCGAGCGCAACGAGCACGCGCAGCAGCGACGTTTCGACCTGTCGGACCTGCGTTACAAGAACGGCGTCGACAGCTACCTGTCGGTGCTGACCGCGCAGACGGATCTGTACTCGGCACAGCAGACGCTGATCAACGCACGACTGGCGCGCTGGACGAATCTGGTCGACCTGTACCGCGCACTGGGCGGCGGGTGGATCCAGCGGGCCGGCGAGACGCCGCGCGCGCCGGATGCGCCGGTCGACTACGACAAGGCGGCCGTTCCGGCGCCTGCGTCGGCAGCGGCGACGAACGGGTAAGTGAAAGGCGGGGCAGGAGCGGGTAACTGCTTCTGCCTGCCGAACCGGCGCGATGCAAAAGCGAAAACGCCACGGATGAAAATCCGTGGCGTTTTCTTTTGTGCGGCCGGGTCGTGCGAGACCACGACGGTTGGCGTGACGATGACTGCATCGGATGCCGCTGATGCCGATCACGGCAGATACGCGCCCATGCGCGATCAACCGATCAACCAGGCCGCCTGCACCGCACCGCACCGCAGGCGGCCCCCCGAGCGCGCGAGGCACCCCGCGTAGCCCGGCCCCGCCAAGCAAAAACGCCACGGCATGCCGTGGCGTTTTCCGTTACCGCTTCGCGCCGTCGTCCGGCGCGTCGTGATCAGTGATGCACGTCGGCCGGGCGGCCGTCGAAGTCGTGTCCGGCGCGGCGGATCTCGCAGCGCGCATCCTTCTCGCCTTTCACGCCGTTGAACACGATGTTCAGGATCACGGCCGATGCCGACGCCAGCAGGATGCCGCTGTGCAGGATCGGGGCGAGCGCGGGAGGCAGCTTCGAGAAGAAGTGCGGCGACACGACCGGCACGAGGCCCATGCCGACGCTCACGGCGACGATGAACAGGTTGTGCGAGTTGTTCACGAAGTCGACCTTCGACAGCACCTTGATGCCGTTCGCGGCCACCATCCCGAACATCACGATGCCCGCACCTCCGAGCACGAACGGCGGCACCGATGCGACCACCTGCGCCATCTTCGGGAACAGGCCGAGCAGCACGAGAATCACGCCGCCCGTCGCACACACGAACCGGCTCTTCACGCCCGTCACGCCGATCAGGCCGACGTTCTGCGAGAACGACGTATGCGGGAACGAGTTGAAGATGCCGCCGATCAGCGTGCCGAGGCCGTCGACGCGCAGGCCGCGCACGAGGCGCTCCTGGTTGACCGGACGATCGACCATGTCGCCGACCGCGAGGAACATGCCGGTCGATTCGATGAACGTGACGAACATCACCGTGACCATCGTCACGATCGACAGCGGGTCGAAGTGCGGCATGCCGAAGTGGAACGGCATCACGATGCCGACCCACGGTGCGTGCGCGACGCCGTCGGTATTCACGCGGCCGATCGCGAACGCGATCGCGAAGCCGGCGACGATGCCGAGCAGCACCGAGATGTTCGCGATGAAGCCGCGGCCGAACTTGTTGATCAGCAGGATCAGCGTCAGCACGAGCAGCGACAAGCCGAGATAGACGGGGCTGCCGTACTCGGGGTTGCCGACGCCGCCGGCCGCCCAGTTGATGCCGACTTCCATCAGCGACAGCCCGATCACCGCGATCACGGTGCCGACCACCACGGGCGGGAAGAACCGCAACAGCTTGCCGATCATCGGTGCGAGCACGATGCCGATGATGCCGGCCGCGATCGTCGAGCCGAAGATGTCGAGAATGCCGAGGCCGGGGTTCGTGCCGATCGCGATCATCGGGCCGACTGCCGCGAACGTGCAGCCCATGATGACGGGCAGGCGGATCCCGAAGATCCACAGGCCCAGCGTCTGGATCAGCGTGGCGATGCCGCACGAAAACAGATCGGCGCTGATCAGGAACGCGATCTGGTCTTTCGGCAGCTTGAGTGCGGCGCCAACGATAAGCGGCACGGCAACAGCGCCGGCGTACATGACGAGGACGTGTTGCAGGCCAAGCGTTACCAGCTTGCCGGTCGGCAGCACCTCATCGCACGGATGGACCGTGTTCGATTGCATCTGTCTCACTCCATGATCTTGTTTTCGGGGTGATACGAAGTTATGCGGAATGAATCCACGCAACAAGAGCACTGGGTACTATTCCGCTCTTTGCTGGTTCGATATGCCATTTCGGCATGAAACAGGGTGTCGATCATCGGGAAACTGCCGCAGGAGTGAGGGTTCCCGGTTTTATAGCCCTTCAAAATAGCGCTGGCCCCCATGTCAAATATCGGCCGCTTTATGGTGTGTATCGGGCGGGGCGCATAGCGGCAAAAAGTGCCTGGGGAAAATCGTGCCGGGTTAACCCGCGAGCGGCCGCTTTCACCGCCAACGTGCAGCCGGGTGTAACCCGGCAGGCCATGGCGATTTCGGCCGGCGCGGCGGCGGCAAAAGACGGGCCGCGCATCGCGATCCCGTTATCATCGACATCCGTTCATTCGAATTCGTCCTCACGTCATGCGCCTGCTCGGAATCGACCTCGGCACCGGCTCCGTCAAACTCGTCACGCTCGATGCCGACGGCGTCGAGCGTGCGGTCGCGAGCGAACCCTATGCGCTGTCGTCGCCGCAGCCCGGCTGGGCAGAGATCGCCCCCGACACGTGGTGGCAGGCGCTGGTGCGCGCGGCCGCGCGGTTGCCGGCCGGCGAGCGTGCGCAGGTGGCGGCGATTGGGTTCTCGGGGCAGATGCACGGCGTCGTGCTGATCGACGCGGCCGGGCAGCCGGTGCGGCCCGCGCTGCTGTGGCCCGACACGCGGGCGGTGCGCGAAGCGGATGAGGCCGGCTGGCCCGTCACGGGATCGCCCGTCGCCGGATTGCCCGTCGCCCCGAATCCCGTCGCGCCGGGTATGGCCGGCCCGCTGTTGCGCTGGCTGGCCGCTCACGAACCCGATGCACTGCGCGCCGCGCGCTGGGCCGTGCAGCCGAAGGACTGGTTGCGCATCGCGCTGGGCGGCGACGTCGCGGCCGATCCGAGCGACGCGTGCGCGACCGCGCTCGCGACGCCCGACGGCGCATGGGATCTCGCATTGATCGACGCACTCGGCCTGCCGGCCGACCGGTTCGCATCGGTGCAGCCGTCGACCGCGCGCTGCGGCACGCTCGGCGCACCGGCGGCGACGGCACTCGGCCTGCCCGCCGGCATGCCGCTGGCGACGGGCGCGGCCGACACCGCATGCGCGGCCCTCGGCAGCGGGCTCGCCGCCGCCGGCGATGCGCTGCTGACGACGGGCAGCGGCGGCCAGATCGTCGTGCTCGCGGATGCGCTGCCGGCCGCGCGACGCGGGCTGCATCGCTATCGCGCGGCGGCCGGCGGCGGTTATTACACGATGGCCGCGATGCAGAACGTCGGGCTCGCGCTCGAAGCCGTGCGCGGCTGGCTCGGCTACGCGCAGTGGGCCGATGCGTACGACGATGCGTTCGCGCAGGCTGCGTCGGAACGTCTGTGCTTCCTGCCGTACCTGACGGGCGAGCGTTCGCCGTGGATGAACCCCGACGCGCGCGGCGGCTGGCTCGGCCTCGGGCTCGGCGACACGCGCGGCGCGATGATGCGCGCCGCGTTCGAAGGCGTCGCGTTCGCGTTGCGCGCCGGGCTCGATGCGATCCGCGATGCCGACCGCGGCGACCCGGTGACGACGCTGCGTCTCGCGGGCGGCGGCTCGGTCGATCCGCGCTGGCGCCAGTTGCTTGCCGACTCGCTGGGCGCGTCGCTTCACGCGATCGACTGCCCGAACGCCGCGACGCGCGGCGCCGCGCTGCTGGCGGGAGTCGCGATCGGGCACTGGCGGGAAGACGCGCTGCACGCGCTGGCGCCGGCCGCGTCGCCGGTTGCCGAGCCGCGTGACGATCGCTCGCTGGCCGCGCGCCATGCGCGCTTCATCGACCTGTATGCCCGGACGGATGCATGGTTCACGACGGGCGCTTAAAATCGGGCACTTGTTCTTTTGCGTCAGCGATGACGCATCGTGGCAAGCCGGCGGCCGTTTCCCGCACGCGATGCGCGGCGGAACCGGCCATCATGGCGAGCACGAGATTCTTTCGCCGTGCCGCGCGCGACGCCGCGCGGCACGGTTTCGACAGCTTTGCATGGAACCCGGTGCGAAGCATTGGGCCGGCGTCGGTGCTGGCGCACCCACGCCGGTCGACATGAGCGCCGACGCGCGAACCCGGGCCGACCTCACACACAGACAGGAGTCACACGATGAAGACGAAAGCCGCGATTGCATGGAAGGCGGGCGCACCGCTGACGATCGAGGAAGTCGATCTCGAAGGGCCGCGCGCAGGCGAAGTGCTGATCGAGGTGAAGGCGACGGGCATCTGCCACACCGACTACTACACGCTGTCGGGCGCCGATCCGGAAGGGATCTTCCCGGCGATCCTCGGCCATGAAGGCGCGGGCGTCGTGGTCGACGTCGGCCCCGGCGTCGGCACCGTGAGGAAGGGCGACCATGTGATTCCGCTCTACACGCCCGAATGCCGCGAGTGCAAGTTCTGCCTGTCGCGCAAGACCAACCTGTGCCAGAAGATCCGCGCGACGCAGGGCAAGGGCCTGATGCCCGACGCGACGTCGCGCTTCTCGCTCGACGGCAAGCCGCTGTTCCACTACATGGGGACGTCGACGTTCTCCAACTACATCGTCGTGCCGGAAATCGCGGTCGCGAAGGTGCGCGAGGACGCGCCGTTCGACAAGATCTGCTACATCGGCTGCGGCGTGACGACGGGCGTCGGCGCGGTCGTGTACTCGGCGAAGGTCGAGGCCGGCGCGAACGTCGTCGTGTTCGGCCTCGGCGGGATCGGCCTGAACGTGATCCAGGGCGCGAAGATGGTCGGCGCGGACAAGATCATCGGCGTCGACATCAACCCGAAGCGCGTCGAGCTCGCGAAGAAGTTCGGGATGACGCACTTCATCAACCCGAACGAAGTCGAGAACGTGGTCGACCACATCGTGCAGCTGACCGACGGCGGCGCGGATTACTCGTTCGAATGCGTGGGCAACGTGAAGCTGATGCGCCAGGCGCTCGAGTGCACGCACAAGGGCTGGGGCCAGTCGTTCATCATCGGCGTGGCCGCGGCGGGCGAGGAAATCAGCACGCGTCCGTTCCAGCTGGTGACGGGCCGCGAGTGGAAGGGCTCGGCGTTCGGCGGCGCGCGCGGCCGCACCGACGTGCCGAAGATCGTCGACTGGTACATGGAAGGCAAGATCAACATCGACGACCTGATCACGCATACGCTGCCGCTCGAGCGGATCAACGAAGGCTTCGACCTGATGAAGGCCGGCGAGTCGATCCGTTCGGTCGTGCTGTACTGACCGGGAGCGCACCGCGATGCTCGAACTCGTTTCCTCGCATGCGTGCCACGGCGGCGAACAGCGTTTCTACCGTCACGATTCGGCGGCCATCGGCCTGCCGATGAAATTCTCGGTGTACCTGCCGCCGCAGGCCGCGCACGGCCGCGTGCCGGCGCTGTTCTATCTCGCGGGGCTCACGTGCACCGACGAGACGTTCGCGATCAAGGCCGGCGCGCAGCAATACGCGGCGCAGCACGGCATCGCGCTCGTGATGCCGGACACGAGCCCGCGCGGCGCGGGCGTGCCGGGAGAGACCGACACGTGGGACTTCGGCGTCGGCGCGGGCTTCTATGTCGACGCGACCGAAGCGCCGTGGTCCGCGCATTACCGGATGGAGTCGTACGTGACGGGCGAGCTGCGCGAACTCGTCACGGCAGAACTGCCGATCGACGGCGCGCGGCTCGGGATCTTCGGTCACTCGATGGGCGGGCACGGCGCGCTGACGCTTGCGCTGCGTCATCCCGGGCTGTACCGGTCGGTATCGGCGTTCGCGCCGATCGCCGCGCCGACACGCTGCCCGTGGGGCGAGAAGGCGTTCTCGGGCTACCTCGGCGCCGATCGCGACGCCTGGAAGGCACACGACGCGAGCGAACTCGTCGCGCGCGCCGATGCGCCGAAGTTCGCGGACGGCATCCTCGTCGATCAGGGCCTCGCGGATCAGTTCCTCGCGAACCAGCTCAACCCCGAGGTGTTCGAAGCCGCGTGCGCGAAGGCCGGCCAGCCGCTGACGCTGCGCCGCCATCCGGGCTACGACCATGGGTACTACTTCATCTCGACGTTCATCGCCGATCACATCGCGCATCACGCGCGCGTGCTCGCGCGATGAGCGGGAAGGGGCGCACATAACGCATACGGCGCGCCGCACGATCGAGGGCGCATAAAAAACGCCGGCGTTGCCCTCGGGCACGCCGGCGTTTTTTATTTTCGTCGGGCGGCGATCCGTCGGGCGGCGATCCGCCAGGCGTCGTCCCGCCTCGCGTCGATCAGTGGCGCCGCAACAGGCTTGCGCCGTACACGAGCGCCGACAGCGCGGTGATCCAGAAACTCGTCGGCCAGTCGGTGTGATACGCGAGCACGATGCCGAGCCATGCTTCGAACAACGCAAACAGCGCGGCGAGCAGCACGCCGGTCGACAGCCGCGTCGTCACGTTCTGCGCGGCGGCAGCCGGCCCGACCAGCAGCGTGAACACCAGCAGCACGCCGACGATCTGCGTGGCCGCGGCCACGGCGAGTGCGCACACCGCGAGGAACAGCATCGATACCGCGCGCAGCGACACGCCCTTGGCTTCGGCCAGTTCGGGCTGCAGCGACGCGAACAGCAGCGGCCGCGCGATCAGCGCGAGCGCGAGCAGGCTCACGGCGCCGATGCCGGCGAGCACCGCGAGCGTGTCGTGGCTCACGGCGAGCACGTTGCCGAACAGCAGCGCGGTGACCTGCGTCGCGAACGACGTGTAGAAATGCAGGAACAGCAGGCCGAAACCCAGCGCACCCGACAGGATCACGCCGATCGCGACGTCGCGGCCCGCGAGCTTTTCGCCGAGCGCGCCCATCCCGATCCCGGCTGCGAGCGTGAAACCGACCATCCCCCAGATCGGCGAGATGCCGAGCAGCACCGCACCCGTCGCGCCGGTGAAGCCGACGTGCGACAGCGCATGGCCGGCGAAGGTCTGCCCGCGCAGCACCAGGAAGTAGCCGACGATGCCCGCGAGCACCGCGACGATCCCCGACGCCGCGAAGGCGTTGATCATGAAGTCGTATTCAAACATCGTGCGAGTGCCCGGGATGAGCGTGTCCGTGGTGGTGATGGCCGTGGCCGCCGCCACCGCCGTGCGAGTGGCCGTCGTCGTCCTCGTGTTCGTGGTCGTGCTTCTCGATCTCGACGTCGCCCGACATCACGAAGATCTTGCCGTTCACGCGCATCACGTCGATCGGCGATCCGTAGAGCCGCGACAGCACGGGCTTCGTGATCACCTCGTCGACGGTGCCGAGCGCCGCGACGCCGTTGCCGAGATACAGCACACGGTCGAGCGCGTTCAGCAACGGATTCAGTTCGTGCGCGGAGAACAGCACGGTGATGCCGAGCTCGCGCTGCACGTTGCGCACGAGCTCGACGACGCCGCGCTGGTGGTTCGGGTCGAGGCTGATCAGCGGCTCGTCGAGCAGCAGCAGCTTCGGGCTGCCAAGCAGGCATTGCGCGAGCAGCAGGCGCTGCCGCTCGCCGCCGGACAGTTCCGACAGCGGCCGGCGGGCAAGCGTCGGGCCGCCGACGAGATCGAGCACGCGGTCGACGTCGCGGCGCGTCGCCGCGGTCGTGTGCGGCAGCCCCCAGCGGTGGCCGTCGGCGGCCATCGCGACGAAGTCGTAGCCGCGCATCCGGCGGTTCGCGAGGCCGCTGCGAATCTGCGGCATGTAGCCGATCGACGCGTTGCCGCGTACGACCGGCACGCCGCCGACGGACAGCGTGCCGGCCGACACGGGCACGAGGCCGAGCACCGCGCGCATCAGCGTCGTCTTGCCCGCGCCGTTCGGCCCGAGTACGCCGACGAATTCGCCGGGTTCGATCGCGAAGCTGACGTCGCGCAGGATCGTGCGTCCGCCCAGTTCGAGCGTGACGCGATCGACGGCGAGTGCGTGGGGAGTGGCGGTCATGGCGTTACGGTTGTTTATTTCTTGCCGGCGGCGAGCGCGGCCGAGAGCGCGTCGAGCTGGCCGGCCATCCATTGCTGGAAAGTCTTGCCGGCCGGCTGCGTCTCGGTGACGCTGACGGTCGGCACGCCGCCGTCGCGTGCGATCTTCAGCATGCGCTTGGTCATCGGTTCTTCGGCCTGGCTGTTGTAGATCAGCGCGCGTACCTGCTTCTTGCGCAGGTCGTTCTCGAACGCGGCGACGTCCTGCGCGCTGGCTTCGGTGTCGTTCATCGTCGCGAGCTGGAAGCGCTGGTTGCGCATGTCGAGGCCGATCGCGTCGGACAGGTAGCCGAACACCGGCTCGGTGGCCGTCACCGGCACGCCCTTGTACTGCGCGCGCAGCGCGGCGACCTTGTCGTCGACGGGCTTCAGCGACGCGACGAACTTCTGCAGGTTCGCATCGTATTCGGCCTTGTTCGCCGGATCGGCGCGGCCGAGTTCGGCCGCGATCGCGCGTGCGGCGGCCGGCATCGTCGCCGGGTCGTACCACAGGTGCGGGTTGTCGCCGGCCTTCTTGCCGACCAGGTCGGCGACGACGATCGTCGCGCGCTTCGCCTGCTTCGACGCGCCGAGCAGCTTGCTCATCCACGGATCGTAGTTGGCGCCGTTGTAGATCACGACCTGCGCGTGCTGGAGCGCGCGGGCCGTCTTCGGGCTCGCTTCGAACAGGTGCGGATCCTGGTCGGGATTGCTGAGGATGCTCGTCACCGCGACATGGCTGCCGCCGATCTGCGACGCGACGTCGCCGTAGAAGTTCTCGGCGGCGACGACGTTGACGGTCGCGGCCTGCGCGAACGCGGGCGCCGCGAGCGACAGCGCGGCGGCCGTGGAGACGACGGCGGCGAGCCAGCGGACAGGCGTCAGGGCGCGCCGCGGCGCGCGCTTCAGGGCAATGGGCATGGAACTCCTCGTTGGAAGGGGGCGGCGCGTGTGCCGCGCGATACGCGTCAGCGTTGCGCGGGCTTGCGCTTGCAGTGTCCGCACAGGCCGCTCAGCTCGACGACCTGATGGTGGACTTCGAAACCGTGCGCGGGCTCGCTCGCGGACAACTGCTTCGCGAGGTCGCCGCCGGGAATCTCGACGGTGTCGCCGCACGAATCGCAGATCAGGAACTGGCCTTCGTGCGGGACGCCGATCTCGCAGCACGCGAAGAACGCGTTCTTCGATTCGATCCGGTGGATGAAGCCGTGCTCGACGAGGAAATCCAGCGCGCGGTAGACGGTCGTGGGCGGCACGCGGCCGCGCTGCGGCTCGAGCTCGGCGAGCAGGTCGTACGCACCGATCGGGCGCTGCGCGGCCAGCACGCGTTCGTAGACCTGGCGGCGCAGCGGCGTCCACGCGAGCCCGTGCTCGGCGGCGAATGCGTCGGCCCGGGACAGCCGGGCGTCAATGGACGATGAGGTAGCCATGGCGTGAAGCTGGGCGTGAAACGAAGTATGGCGATGATATAACGTATCGCCGCGCCGTGCAGCGCGAATTCCCCTTTTCGTCCTCGCTCCGTCCCCTTCATCGCCGATCCGACCGCGCCGCACCGCGCGCGCCGCGCCTTGCCGGGCGCGCGTGGCGGGCCGCCGCGGTGCGCCGTCGTGCCGCAGCGCATCATAGAAAGCCGTCATGTTGCCTTGACAGCGCGAATCGCGTATCCGATCATTCGATCAACAACAGAGCAATTGATCGGTTGGCGAGCGTTAGTTCATATCGCGGCCGTCGTAAAGCAGAACGAACCGGAGACAGCCAGTGAGACTGGAAGACAAGGTTGCGATCCTGACGGGCGCCGCAAGCGGCATCGGCGAGGCGGTCGCGCAACGCTATCTGGACGAGGGCGCGCGCTGCGTACTCGTCGACCTGAAGCCTGCCAGCGGCTCGCTCGCGCGGCTCATCGAGGCGAACCCCGGCCGCGCGGTGGCCGTCACCGCGGACGTCACGCGCCGCGACGACATCGAGCGCATCGTCGCCACGGCGGTCGAGCGCTTCGGTGGCATCGACATCCTGTTCAACAACGCGGCGCTGTTCGACATGCGCCCGATCCTCGACGAATCGTGGGACGTGTTCGACCGGCTGTTCGCGGTCAACGTGAAAGGGCTGTTCTTCCTGATGCAGGCCGTCGCGCAGCGGATGGTCGAGCAGGGGCGCGGCGGCAAGATCGTCAACATGTCGTCGCAGGCCGGGCGTCGCGGCGAGGCGCTCGTTTCGCACTACTGCGCGACCAAGGCCGCGGTGATCAGCTACACGCAGTCGGCCGCGCTCGCGCTCGCGCCGCACCGGATCAACGTGAACGGTATCGCGCCCGGCGTCGTCGACACGCCGATGTGGGAGCAGGTCGATGCGCTGTTCGCGCGCTACGAGAACCGGCCGCTCGGCGAGAAGAAGCGGCTCGTGGGCGAAGCCGTGCCGCTCGGCCGCATGGGCGTGCCGGGCGACCTGACGGGCGCCGCGCTGTTCCTCGCGTCGTCCGACGCCGATTACGTCACCGCCCAGACGCTGAACGTCGACGGCGGCAACTGGATGAGCTGACTTGACGCCGCTCGCACGCGTCACCTGCCGGCCGGCCTGCGACAGGGCGGCCGCGCCGCTCACCGCGGCCGTCGTCGAACGAGGAGGGCACGCCTGATGGCAGAGATCGTCGTCGCCGGCGAACTGCTGGCGGAATTCGTCGCCGCCGAGCGCGGCCAGGGTTTCGACTCGCCGGGCCTGTTCGCCGGGCCGTTCCCGAGCGGCGCGCCTGCGATCTTCGCCGACCAGGCCGCACGGCTCGGCGCGCGCGTCGCGTATGCGGGCTGCGTCGGCCGCGACGCGTTCGGCGATGCGATCGTCGCGCGGCTCGAGCGCGACGGTGTCGACGTCGCGCGCATCCGCCGCGTCGCACGTCCGACCGGCACCGCGTTCGTCGCGTATCGCGACGACGGCTCGCGCAGCTTCGTCTACAGTCTGTCCACCAGTGCGGCCGCGTGTGTCGATGCGTCCGATGTCGATACCGCGATGTTCGACGGCTGCCGCTATTTTCACGTGATGGGCTCGTCGCTGACGAGCGAATCGGCGATCGCGGCCGTGCAGCGCGGCGTGATCGAGGCCGCACGCGCCGGCGCGAAGGTGTCGTTCGATCCGAACGTGCGCCCCGAGATGCTGAGCTTTCGCCCGATGCGCGCGGCGCTCGAGACGATGCTCGCCGCGTGCCACCTGTTCATGCCGAGCGAGGCCGATTTGCCGTTCTTCTGCGGGCCGCAGCCGGCCGAGCGTGCGATCGCGGGCCTGCTCGCGACGCATCCGCTGCTCGAGCGTGTCGTGCTGAAACGCGGCGCGCAAGGCAGCGTTGCATTTGACCGCGCCAACCGCGTCGAAGCACCGGCCTTTCAGGTCGACGAAATCGACCCGACCGGCGCCGGCGACTGCTTCGGCGGCACGCTCGTGGCGAGCTTCGTCGCGGGCGTGCCGATCGATGCCGCATTGCGCCGCGCGAACGCGGCCGGCGCGATCGCGGTCACGCGGCGCGGCCCGATGGAAGGCAACAGCGGCGCGGCCGAGATCGACCGCTTCCTGACCGAACGAGGTATCGCATGTCCGGCCTGACGACCTTCGCCGAACGCCCGCGCACCGCCCACGCGGACGCAGTGCTGCGGATGATCTTCGATGCGAACCGCGCGGACGCGCAGCGCGGCATCTATTCGATCTGCAGCGCGCACCGGCTCGTGCTGGAGGCCGCGTGCGAAGCGGCGCGCGCGGATGGCTCGCCGCTCCTGATCGAGGCGACCTGCAACCAGGTGAACCATCTCGGCGGTTATACGGGCATGACGCCCGCCGATTTCCGCCGCGACGTCGACGCGATCGCCCGGCGTTGCGGGCTGGCGCCGTCGGCGCTCGTGCTCGGCGGCGACCATCTTGGGCCGAACCCATGGCGGCACCGCCGCGCGGCCGATGCGATGCGCGAGGCGGGCGCGATGGTCGCCGCCTATGTGGAAGCCGGCTTCGAAAAGATCCATCTCGATGCGAGCATGGCGTGCGCGGACGATCCGGTGCGGCTCGATGATCGCACGATCGCCGCGCGCGCGGCCGAACTGTGCCGCGTGGCGGAAGACGCGGCGGCGCGCACCGGCATCGCGCCCGTCTACGTGATCGGCACCGAGGTGCCGACGCCGGGTGGTGAAGTCAGCGGCAACAACGGCCACGGCGGCGATGCGGCGATCGCGCAGATTGCGGTCACGCGCAGCGACAGCATCGCGGCGACGCTCGATGCGCACCGCGCCGCGTTCGCGGCGGCCGGGCTCGACGACGCGTGGGCACGCGTCGTCGCGATCGTCGCGCAGCCGGGCGTCGATTTCGACGATCGCCACGTGCTCGACTACGACAGCGCGAAGGCCGCGGCGCTCGGCGCGAGTATCCTGCAGACACCGCGCCTCGTGTTCGAGGCGCATTCGACCGATTACCAGACCGAGGGTGCCCTCGCCGCGCTCGTGCGGGACCACTTCGCGGTGCTGAAGGTCGGCCCCGCACTGACGTTCGCGCTGCGCGAGGCGCTGTTCGCGCTGACCTTCATCGAGGACGCGCTGACCGGCGACGCCGGGCAGCGCTCGCGATTGCGCGACGTGGTCGACGCCGCGATGCGCGCGCAGCCCGAGCACTGGGCGCCGTACTACCGCGGCGACGAAACCGAGCAGCGGCTCGCGCGCCAGTTCAGCTACAGCGACCGGATTCGCTACTACTGGCTGCAGCCGGCCGTCGCGGCCGCGGTCGAGCAACTGTTCGACAACCTCGCGCGGCAGCCGGTGCCGGAGACGCTCGTCGCGCAGTGGCTGCCGGATGTCTACGCGGCGTGCCGCACGGGCGGGCTCGCGAAGGAGCCGCGCGCGTGGGTGCGCCACCGGATACGCGACGTGATCGCGCACTATGCGCGCGCGTGCGGAATGCAGCGGCCGGCGTGACGGGCCGCGAAGGAAACGCAGGACCGACGACACTTCGAACAAACACAGGAGACATGCCATGCAACGAAAGATGCTCGACGCCGCCGCACGCTGCTTCGCCGGAGCCGCGCTCGCGACGGCGGCCTGCGCCGCGTCCGCCGGCACGCTGACGATCGCGACGCTGAACAATCCCGACATGATCGAGCTGAAGAAGCTGTCGCCGGCGTTCGAGAAGGCGAACCCGGACATCAAGCTGAACTGGGTGATCCTCGAGGAAAACGTGCTGCGCCAGCGCGCGACGACCGACATCACGACCGGCAGCGGCCAGTTCGACGTGATGGCGATCGGCACCTACGAGACGCCGCAGTGGGGCAAGCGCGGCTGGCTCGCGCCGATCACGGGCCTGCCCGCCGACTACGACCTGAACGACATCGTGAAGACCGCGCGCGACAGCCTGTCGTACAACGGCCAGCTCTACGCGCTGCCGTTCTACGTCGAAAGCTCGATGACGTTCTACCGCAAGGACCTGTTCGCGGCGAAGGGGCTGAAGATGCCCGACCAGCCGACCTACGACCAGATCGCCGAATTCGCGGACAAGCTCACCGACAAGGCGAAGGGGACCTACGGGATCTGCCTGCGCGGCAAGGCCGGGTGGGGCGAGAACATGGCGTACGTGTCGACGGTCGTGAACACGTTCGGCGGGCGCTGGTTCGACGAGAACTGGAATGCGCAGCTGACGTCGCCGGAATGGAAGAAGGCGATCACGTTCTACGTGAACCTGCTGAAGAAGGACGGCCCGCCGGGAGCGAGCTCGAACGGCTTCAACGAGAACCTGACGCTCACCGCATCGGGCAAGTGCGCGATGTGGATCGACGCGACGGTCGCGGCCGGGATGCTCTACAACAAGCAGCAGTCGCAGGTGGCCGACAGGATCGGCTTCGCGGCCGCGCCGGTCGCCGCCACGCCGAAGGGCTCGCACTGGCTGTGGGCGTGGGCGCTGGCCGTGCCGAAGACGTCGAAGCAGCAGGACGCCGCGCGCAAGTTCATCGCATGGGCGACGTCGAAGCAGTACATCGAGATGGTCGGCAAGGACGAGGGCTGGGCGTCGGTGCCGCCGGGCACGCGCACGTCGACGTATCAGCGCCCCGAGTACAAGGCCGCCGCGCCGTTCTCGGAATTCGTGCTGAAGGCGATCGAGACGGCCGACCCGAACGATCCGTCGCTGAAGAAGGTGCCGTACACGGGCGTGCAGTACGTCGGGATTCCTGAATTCCAGTCGTTCGGCACGGTGGTCGGCCAGTCGATCGCGGGCGCGGTCGCGGGCCAGATGACGGTCGACCAGGCGCTCGCCGCCGGTCAGGCCGCCGCGGACCGCGCGGTGCGGCAGGCCGGCTACAAGAAGTAACGCGCAAGCCGTCGCGCGGCCCGTGTCGTGCGCCGTGGCACACGGCGCGGGCCGGCGAAGCTGACAGGCGGGCACGCCGTTCGCGCCCGCGCATCAACCGGAGGGACTCCGATCATGCGTCACCTGCGTCTTCCCCTGAGCCATGCTCATGCGCCGTCGGTCGGCGACGCGTCGTCGCCGCCCGGCGCGCCGCGCCGCACGCGCGGCGGCGCGAGCTGGCTCGTCTCGCCGTCCGTCGCGGTGCTGCTGCTGTGGATGTCGATCCCGCTCGCGATGACGATCTGGTATTCGTTCTCGCGCTACAACCTGCTGAACCCGGACGTGAAAGGTTTCGCCGGGCTCGACAACTACCGCTTCCTCGCGACCGATCCGTCGTTCCTGCCCGCGATCTGGCACACGCTCGTGCTGATCGGCGCGGTGCTCGCGATCACGGTGGTCGGCGGCGTGCTGATGGCCGTGCTGTTCGACCGCAAGTTCTACGGGCAGGGCGTCGCGCGCCTGTTCGCGATCGCGCCGTTCTTCGTGATGCCGACGGTGTCCGCGCTGATCTGGAAGAACATGATCCTGCACCCGGTGTACGGGCTCGTCGCGAACGCGATGCGCGCGCTCGGGATGACGCCGATCGACTGGTTCGCCGATTACCCGCTCACCGCGGTGATCATCATCGTCGCGTGGCAGTGGCTGCCGTTCGCGTTCCTGATCCTGTTCACCGCGATCCAGTCGCTCGACCAGGAGCAGAAGGAAGCCGCCCGCATCGACGGCGCGGGCCCGATCGCGATGTTCTTCTACATCACGCTGCCGCACCTGAAGCGCGCGATCGCCGTGGTCGTGATGATGGAGACGATCTTCCTGCTGTCGATCTTCGCGGAGATCTACACGACGACCGGCGGCGGCCCCGGCGACGCGACGACCAACCTGTCGTACCTGATCTACGCGCTCGGCCTGCAGCAGTTCGACGTCGGCCTCGCGTCCGCGGGCGGGATCATCGCCGTCGTGGTCGCGAACGTCGTGTCGTTCTTCCTGGTGCGGATGCTCGCGCGCAACCTGAAGGGGGAGTACGAGAAATGAGCGACCTGACCTTCGAAGGCCGGCGCGTGCCGGCCGTGTTCGACCTCGTGCGGCGTGCGCTGCCCGGCACGCTCGCGTGGCTGATCGCGCTCCTGCTGTTCTTCCCGATCTTCTGGATGGCGATCACCGCGTTCAAGACCGAGCAGCAGGCGTATGCGTCGACGCTGTTCTTCATGCCGACGCTCGACAGCTTCCGCGAGGTATTCGCGCGCAGCAACTACTTTTCGTTCGCATGGAATTCGGTGCTGATCTCGGCCGGCGTCACGGTGATCTCGCTGCTGTTCGCGGTGCCGGCCGCGTACGCGATGGCGTTCTTCCCGAACCACCGCACGCAGAAGGTGCTGCTGTGGATGCTGTCGACGAAGATGATGCCGTCGGTCGGCGTGCTCGTACCGATCTACCTGCTGTGGAAAAACGCGGGGCTGCTCGATACCGTGTCGGGCCTCGTGATCGTCTACACGCTGATCAACCTGCCGATCGCGGTGTGGATGACCTTCACGTACTTCAACGAGATCCCGAAGGACATCCTCGAAGCCGGGCGCATCGACGGCGCGTCGACGTGGCAGGAGATCGTCTACCTGCTGATGCCGATGGCGCTGCCGGGGCTCGCGTCCACCGCGCTGCTGCTCGTGATCCTGTCGTGGAACGAAGCGTTCTGGAGCATCAACCTGTCGAGCTCGAACGCCGCGCCGCTCACCGTGTTCATCGCGTCGTACTCGAGCCCCGAAGGGCTGTTCTGGGCGAAGCTGTCCGCCGCGTCGCTGCTGGCGGTCGCGCCGATCCTGATCGTCGGCTGGCTGTCGCAGAAGCAGCTCGTGCGCGGGCTCACGTTCGGAGCCGTCAAATGACCGCGAACGTCCTGATCTGCGATTGCGACGGTGTACTGATCGACAGCGAGGCCGTGGCGGCCGACGTGATCGTGCGCGAGCTCGACGCGCGCTGGCCGGGCGTCGATGCGCGGCCCGCCGTGATGCCGTTGCTCGGGCTGCGCATCGAGCGCGTGCTGGCCGGCGCGGGCGACGCCGTCGGGCGCACGCTGTCGGCCGGCGATGTCGACGCGATCCGCCGCGCGGTCGAGGCGGCGGCCGTCAACGCACCGATGGTCGACGGCATCGATGCGGCGCTGGACGCGATTCAGTTGACGACGGCCTGCGCGAGCAACAGCTACCGCGCGTACGTCGAGGCGGCACTGGCGCGCACGGGCCTCGCGCGCTTCTTCGGCGACCGGCTGTTCTGCGCGGATGCCGTCGCACGGCCGAAGCCCGCGCCGGACGTGTATCTCGCCGCCGCGCGTACGCTCGGCGTCGTGCCTGCCCAGTGCCTCGTGGTCGAGGACAGCGCGACCGGCATCACCGCGGCCGCCGCGGCCGGCATGACCGTGCTCGGCTTCGTCGGCGGCGGGCATGCGTCGGCCGCGCAGATCGACGCGCTGCGCGGGATCGGCGCGCGCCACGTATTCGACGACATGCACGAACTGCCCGGCTACGTCGCGCGCTGGCAGGCGACCGGCGCGGTGCTGCCGAACTAGCAACCACGAACGATTGCGCGCCGCGTTCGACGCGGCGCATCACGCATCACGCATCACGAACGAACGGAGACAGATCATGGCAAGCGTGCTCCTGCGCAACATCGCGAAGCGCTACGACGAAACCGAAGTGCTGCGCAACGTGAACCTCGACATCGCCGACGGCGAATTCGTCGTGTTCGTCGGCCCGAGCGGCTGCGGAAAATCCACGCTGATGCGGATGATCGCGGGCCTCGAGGACATCTCGAGCGGCGACCTGCTGATCGACGGCGCGAAGGTCAACGACGTGCCGAGCGCGAAGCGCGGCATCGCGATGGTGTTCCAGTCGTATGCGCTGTACCCGCACATGACGCTGTACGACAACATGGCGTTCGGCCTGAAGCTCGCGGGCGCGAAGAAGCCCGAGATCGACCAGGCGGTGAAGAACGCCGCGAAGATCCTGCACATCGACCATCTGCTCGACCGCAAGCCGAAGCAGCTGTCGGGCGGCCAGCGGCAGCGTGTCGCGATCGGCCGCGCGATCACGCGCAAGCCGAAGGTGTTCCTGTTCGACGAGCCGCTGTCGAACCTCGACGCGGCGCTGCGCGTGAAGATGCGGCTGGAGTTCGCGCGGCTGCACGACGAGCTGAAGACGACGATGATCTACGTGACGCACGACCAGGTCGAGGCGATGACGCTCGCGGACAAGATCGTCGTGCTGTCGGGCGGCGCGGTGCAGCAGGTCGGCACGCCGAACGAGCTTTACCACGCGCCGGCGAACCAGTTCGTCGCGGGCTTCATCGGTTCGCCGAAGATGAACTTCCTGACGGGCACCGTCGATTCGGTCGATGCCGGCGGCGTGCTCGTGCGCTTCGACAGCGGCGAGACGCAGCGCGTCGCGGTCGAGGCGGCGGGGCTGCAGCGCGGCGCGGCGGTGACGGTCGGCGTGCGGCCCGAGCACCTGAAGGTCGAAGCGGCGGCCACCGGCGTGGCCGCGCGGACGATGGCCGTGGAATCGCTCGGCGACGCCGCGTACCTGTATGCGGAGTCGGCCGTCGCGCCGGACGGGCTGATCGCGCGGATTCCGCCGCTCGACACCTACCGCACCGGTGAGGCGCTCCACGTGCACGCGCAGGCCGAGCACTGCCACCTGTTCGACGAACACGGCCAGGCGTTCCGCCGGCTGAGCGTGCACGCGAAGGCCGCATGACGGCCGGCCGCGGTCACAGCGTCAGGTGCGCGGCCATGTAATCGACGAACGCACGCAGCTTCGGCGTCGGGTGGCGGCCCGACGGCCACAGCACGTAGACCGGCGTGCAGCTCGCGACGTGTTCGTCGAGCACCGCGCGCAGCGTGCCGTCCGCGAGCGCCTCGCGCACGAAGAAGATGGGCAGGCACGCGATGCCGAGCCCGCGCAGCGCGAAGCACAGGCGCGCTTCCGCACTGTTGCTGACCATCGCGACCGGCACTTCGGGCGGCGTGCCCGCGCGCGGCACGCGCAGCGGCCAGGTCTCGAGCTTGCCGCTGGTCGGGAAACGGTAATGCAGGCAGCGGTGCTGCGCGAGATCGGCCGGCGTGCGCGGCGTGCCGTGCCGGTCGAGATAACCGGGGGACGCGACGAGGTGCTGGCGGAAGTGGCCGAGCAGCCGCGACGACAGCCGGGAATCCGAGGGCTGGCCGGTGCGCAGCACCGCGTCGAATCCTTCGTCGACGACGTCGACGAGCCGGTCGCTGAAATCGATGTCGAGCTCGATCTCCGGATACGCAGCCATGAAATCGGCGAGCACCGGCAGCAGCAGCGTGCCGATCGTCGGCAGGCTCACGCGCAAGCGCCCGCGTGGCGCTTCGGCACTGTGCGTCAGTTCCTGCTCTGCCGCGTCGAGCTCGGCGATCACGCGCCGGCACCGTTCGAGAAAGCGCGTGCCTTCGGCGGTCAACGTGATGCTGCGCGTGCTGCGGTGAAAGAGCCGCACCTTCAGCCGCGCCTCGAGCCGCGCGATGCGTTTGCCGATCGCCGAAGCCGATAGCCCGAGCGCACGTCCGGCCGCGACGAAACTGCGCGTTTCCGCGACCTGAACGAACACGACGAAGCCGCCGAGGTTTTCCATGCGAGTTTCCGATTGCGGACGCCGGCGTCCGGATTGTCCGGAACTCTACCCCGGTTTTTCTTCTTGCGTCGGCTCCCTACGATGAGCGCTCGTTCATTGCCGAGAGGTCACGTCATGTCATCCCTGCCTGTCACCGCCTTGCGCGTGGAACCGGACGCCGCGCTGCGCCGCCGGCTCGACGACGCGCTGGATCGCGCGCTCGCCGACGCGCGCATGGTCGGCGCGGTCGTGTTGGTCGCGCAGCACGGCGAGCTGCGTTATGCGCGTGCCGTCGGCCTCGCCGATCGGGAAGCCGGCACGCCGATGCGGGACGATGCGCTGTTCCGCCTGTCGTCGGTCACGAAGCCGGTCGTGGCGGCCGCCGCGATGCGGCTGGTCGCGGCGGGGCGCATCGCGCTCGACGAACCGGTCGCCCGCGCGTTGCCCGGATTCCGCCCGACGTTGACCGACGGCACGCCTGCCGTCATCACGTTGCGTCATCTGCTGTCGCATACGGCCGGCCTCGGCTACCGTTTCCTCGAAGCGGACGGCGACGGTCCGTATGCGCGCGCCGGCGTGTCCGACGGAATGGACCGCTCGCGTCTCTCGCTCGCCGAGAACCTGCGGCGCATCGCCAGCGTGCCGCTGCAGTTTGCGCCAGGTACGTCGTGGGGCTATTCGCTGTCGATGGATGTGGTCGGCGCGCTGATCGAGGCAGTCGACGGGCGGCCGCTCGCCGACGCGGTCGCCGCGCTCGTCACGACGCCGCTCGGGATGACCGACACCACGTTCGTCGCGCACGACGCCGCACGCGTCGCGACGCCATACGTGAGCACGCCGGGCGCCCCGCGCCGGATGGCGGACGTCGATCTCGTGCCGGTGTTCGACGGCACGATCGGCATCCGCTTCGAGCCGGCGCGCGTGTTCGATGCCGATGCGTGGCCGTCGGGCGGCGCGGGGATGGTCGGCACCGCGCGCGATTGCGTGACGCTGCTCGACGCGCTGCGCACGGGCCGCGACGGCTGGCTCGAACCCGCATGGGTCGACGAGATGGCGCGCGTCCAGCCGGGTGCGCGCGAACTGCGGGATGCACCGGGTTTCGGCTTCGGGCTCGGGTTCTCGGTGCTGCGCGATCCGGTGGCCGCGCGGTCGCCGGAGTCGGTCGGCACCTGGCGCGGGGGCGGCGCGTACGGGCACACGTGGTTCGTCGACCGCGCGGCGGGGGTGACGGCCGTCGCGCTGACCAACACGCTGTACGAGGGCCTCGACGGGCGGATCGTGACCGCGGTGCGCGATGCGGTCTACGGCGTCGAAACCGGGAGCGCGGCATGAGCGACTGCACGACGATCGATGACGAGCCGGCCGTTCAGCCGGTGCAGGCCGGCGCGCGCCTGCCGGTTGCGAACCTGCTGGCGCTCGCGACGGCCGCGTTCATCACGATTCTCACCGAGGCGTTGCCGGCCGGCCTGCTGCCGCTGATGAGCGCCGACCTGCGCGTGCCCGAGGCGCTGATCGGCCAGCTCGTGACCGTATATGCGCTCGGCTCGATCGTCGCGGCGATTCCGCTCGTCGCCGCGACGCGCGCGATGCGCCGGCGCACGCTGCTGCTCGCGGCGCTGGCCGGCTTCGTCGTGTCGAATGCGCTGACGGCCGTGTCGCCGTACTACGCGCTGACGCTCGCCGCGCGCTTCGTCGCGGGGATGGCGGCCGGGCTGCTGTGGGCGCTGCTCGCCGGCTACGCGAGCCGGATGGTCGATGCCCCGTTGCGCGGCCGGGCGATCGCGGTCGCGATGCTCGGTGCGCCGGTCGCGATGTCGATCGGCATTCCGGCCGGCACCGCACTCGGCGCGGCGCTCGGGTGGCGCGTCGCGTTCGCGGGTATCACGCTCGCGGCGCTCGTGCTGATCGGCTGGATCCGTTGGCGTCTGCCCGATTATCCGGGGCAGCAGGCCGGCGCGCGCGAGCCGGTGCTCGGCGTGATGACGCTGCCCGGTGTGCGGCCGGTGCTGACCGTGATGTTCGCGTACGTGCTGGCGCACAACATGCTGTATACGTACGTCGCGCCGTTTCTCGCGGGCGTGCGGATGGGCGCGCAGGTCGATGCGGTGCTGCTCGTGTTCGGTATCGCGTCGCTGGTCGGCATCGCGCTGACGGGCGCGTGGATCGGCGCCGCGCAGCGGCGGCTGACGCTCGCCAGCATCGCGTTGTTCGCCATCGCGGCGGCGATGCTCGGCGCCGGTTCCGGCATGGCGATCGTCTATGCGGGCGTCGCGCTGTGGGGGCTCGCGTTCGGCGGTGCGCCGACGCTGTTCCAGACGGCCACCGCGAACGCCGCGGGAGAGGCGGCGGATGTCGCGCAGTCGATGCTCGTGACGGTGTGGAACCTCGCGATCGCGGGTGGCGGTATCGCGGGCGGGATGCTGCTCGGCGCAACCGGGGCGGGCGCGATTCCGTGGGTGCTCGTCGCGCTGCTGGCGGCCGCGTGGGTCGGCGCATGGCGTGCTCGCCGGCATGCGTTTCCGGCGCCGCGCGCCGCGTGAGTTGGCAGTGTGCAGGTGCGGGCGCGATCGCTGACGGCGCGCGAGAAGGAGGGGCTGAAATGGACTGCGGCAGGCAAGACGTATGCCGATATCGGACTGATTCCGTCCATCCATGACAGGACTGCGAAGTTTTACCCGATGAACGTGATGCGCAAGCTTCGTGCGGCCAACAAGGCGGAGGCCGTCATGAAGGCCACGATGATCGGGTTTCTGCAGTGATGCGCGGTTAGTCCGGACGCGTCGGCGATCCGGTGTGCGGCGACCGCATGCGGTGACGGGAAGCCGGCACGCCGGCTACGCGTCCAGCGCCGCCCTCGCACACGTCTCGTCGGTGACGAGCCCCGACATCCAGCCGCCGCGCAATGCGGCGATCACCGCATCGCGTTTCTTCGGGCCGCCCGCGAATGCGATCGTCGGGCGCTTCGGCGGCGTGGCGAGCGACACGCTCGTCACGCGCGTGCCGGTCGACACATCGATCAGCTTGCCTTGCGCGTCGATCGGCACGCCGAGCAGTTCGGCCACCGCGCCGAGCGCGGTCATCTCGTCGCGCTCCTGTTCGGTGATGAAGCCGTCTTCGTAGAGCGGGCAGTGCGGGCCGATGTTGCCGATCCCGACGAACGCGACGTCGGCCTGGCCCGACAGCGCCTCGACGATCCGGTACAGCCGGTGATTGCACCACTGCGCGCGCTCGGCGGCGCTGTCGGCGAACAGCGGCGCGGGCAGCAGGAAGTGCTTGCTGCCGGTTTTCTCGGAGATGTACTGCGCGACGTCGTAGCGGTTCGACGAACCGTCGGCCGCGATCGCGCCGACCATCGACACGAGGCGGTGCTGCGGGCGGTCGATCTGCGCGATCTGTGCGACCGCTGCCTTCAGCGTCCGGCCGCTGCTGACCGCGATCACCATCGGCCGCGTTTCGTTCAGGTAGCGCTCCATCACCTGCGCGCCGGCGACGGCCAGCTTGCGGTCGATCGCGTCGGGCGCATCGGCATCGACGGGCACGACTTCGCACATCGCGAGGCCGTAGCGCTTCGACAGCTGCGCGCCGAGGTCGAGACAGTCGGCGAGCTGGTGGTCGACGCGCACGCGGATCAGGTTCTTCTCGACCGCGAACGCGACGAGGCGCTGCGCGACCGGGCGCGACACCTGCAGCTTTTCCGCGATCTCGTTCTGCGTGTCGCCCGCGACGTAGTAGAGCCACGCGGCACGCGTGGCGAGATCGAGTTTTTCTGAGGACTTGGACACGATAGCGATTCGGTTCGGAGCTGGGGGGCCGCCCGCGGGCCGGCCGGCGGGCCGCATGACGGCATCCACTGTACCGCATGTCGCGCATGCGGCCGACGGCCGGCACGCGTGACGGGCGGCGCTTACGCGAGCCGTGCGCGCGACGGTTCGTACAGCGGCCGCACGTGGCGGTACAGCGAGCGAAACGCATCGAGGCGTTCGCGCAGCAGCGCATGGCGGGCGGCATCCGGCGTGTATTCGGCCCGCACCGGCGGCTTGGCCAGCACCGCATGCGGATCGCCGCCGACGGCCAGCCAGCCGAGCCGCGCCGCGCCGAGCGCCGCACCCGTTTCGCCGCCGCCGTGCTGGCGCGTGCGCACGTTCAGCGCATCGGCGATCAGTTGTGCCCAGTACGCGCTGCGCGCGCCGCCGCCGATCAGCGACAGCTGGGCGGTTTCGACGCCGGCCGCATGCAGCGCGTCGAGACCGTCGGCGAGGCCGAGCGTCACGCCTTCGAGCACCGCGTAGCCGAGATGCGCGCGTTCGGTCGCATGCGTCATCCCGAAGAACACGCCTTGTGCGTACGGATCGTTGTGCGGCGTGCGCTCGCCGGACAGGTAGGGCAGGAACAGCGGGGCCGTCGCGAGCGCGTCGGCGTCGAGCGCCTCGACTTCGGCGAGCAGGGCGGGCTCGTCGGTGCCGGTCAGCTTGCAGACCCAGCGCAGGCAGCTCGCGGCCGACAGCACGACGCTCATCAATTGCCAGCGGTCGGGAATCGCATGGCAGAACGCATGCACGGCCGATGCGGGGTTCGGCATGAAGCGATCGCCGACCACGCTCAGCACGCCGGACGTGCCGAGCGACACGAAGCCGTCGCCTGCGTGGATCGCACCGATGCCGAGCGCGCTCGTTGCGTTGTCGCCGCCGCCGCCGGCTACCACGACCGCCTCCGACAGCCCGAGTTCGCGCGCGATGTCCGCGCGCAGCGTGCCGGACGGCGCATTGCCCTCGACGATGCGCGGCATCTGGTCACGCGTCATTCCGCATGCGGCGAGCAGCGCGTCGGACCAGTCGCGGCGTGCGACGTCGAGCCACAGCGTGCCGGCTGCGTCCGACGGATCGGACACCTTTGCACCGGTGAGCCGGAACCGCAGGTAGTCCTTCGGCATCAGCACGCAGGCGGTGGCCGCGAACACATCGGGTTCGTGCTTCGCGACCCACAGCAGCTTCGGCGCGGTGAAGCCCGGCATCGCGAGATTGCCGGCCAGTGCGTGGAGATCGGGCGCGCGTTCGGTGAGCAGCGCGCACTCGTCGGCGCTGCGCATGTCGTTCCACAGGATCGCGGGGCGCAGCACGCGGTCGTCGCGGCCGAGCAGCACGGCGCCGTGCATCTGGCCCGACAGGCCGATGCCGCGCACGGCCGCAAATGCTTGCGGATGCCGTGCGCGCAGCGCAGCGAGCGCGGCGAGCGTGCCTTGCCACCAGTCGTCCGGATGCTGTTCGGCCCAGCGCGGATGCGGCCGCGACACGGTAAACGGCGAGCCGGCGGTGCCGACGACCGTGCCGTCCGGGGCGAGCAGCAGCACCTTCACTTCCGAAGTGCCGAGGTCGATGCCGAGATACATGAGCGATCCGTTCCGTCAGTGGGGACTCGCTACTTTAGCCGCGCGGCCGTGCACGTGCCAAGGCAGGTTCGCCCCAATGCGCGTCAGCGCGCCGCGAGCCATGCATCGACCCGCGCGAGCCCGGCGCGCAACGCCTCGAACAGCGCCGGGTTGCCGGCGAGCGAACCCCACAGCGCGCGGCTTGCGCACAGCGCGGCGACCTGGTCGTCGGCCTCCGGATGGCCGGCCCCCGGACGGCCGGCCCCCGGATGGCCGGACCCGACGATCGCACGCGCGGCGCTTTCGTCCATCACGCCGTCCTGGTACGCATACGGCAAGGTGCCGCACGCCCAGCGTTCGAGAAAGCGCAGGAACAGCGCGGGCAGCACGGCGGTGGCGACCGGCGCCGCCCCGCGTGCGAACGATTCGACGAGCGTCGGCGTGATGAAGCCGGGGATCTTCGAGAAGCCGTCGGCCGCGACGCGCTGGTTCGTGTCGAGTACGTACGGGTTGCCGAAGCGCTCGAGCACGACGTCGCGGTAGCGCGCGAGATCGAGCGGGCTCGGCGTCAGGCACGGGATCACGTCCTGCGTGACGTAGTCGTGCGCGAAGCGCCGGATCGCCGCGTCGTGCGTGCCTTCGTGGATATACGTGTGGCCCGCGAGCGTGCCGGCCCACGCGATGCAGCTGTGCGTCGCGTTGAGGATGCGGATCTTCGCTTCCTCGTACGGGTGGACGTCGTCGACGAGTTCGGCACCGGCCAGCTCCCAGCGCGGCCGGCCGGCCGCGAAGCGATCCTCGATCACCCACTGGATGAACGATTCGCCCATCACCGGGCATGCGTCGTCGATGCCGGTGGCGGCCAGCACGCGCTCGCGCACGTCGGCGGTCGGGCGCGGCGTGATGCGGTCGACCATCGCGCTCGGCGTCGCGACGTTCGCATCGAACCACGCGAGCAGGTCGCCCTGCCCGCGCCGTTCGAGGAATTCGCGCATCCCCGCGCGAAAGCGCGCACCGTTGTTGCGCAGGTTGTCGCAGCTCTGCAGCGTGAGCGGGCCCGCGCCGCGCTTCACGCGTTCGGCGAGCAGCGCCGCGAGCGCGCCGTACAGCGTCGTGCGCGCACCCTGCAGGTCGGCCGCGAGATCGGCATTCGCGACGTCGAGCCGGTTGTGTTCGTCGAGGTAGTAGCCGCCTTCGGTGACGGTGAACGACACGATCCGGCAGGCCGGATCGGCGCCGGCGTCGATCAGCGCGGCGAGATCGATCGACCAGGGCAGCACGCGCGTGATCGCGCGGATCGTCTCGTACGCGCGCTCGCCTTGCGGCGTGACGGTCTCGAGCGTGTATTCGCCGTGCTGCGCGGCGAGCGCGTCCATCGTCGCGCGCATGTCGTCGCGGATGTTGCCGACGGTCAGCGACCAGCGCTCGTCGGGCGGCACGGCCGCGTTCACGCGATGCAGATACCACGCCTGGTGCGCGCGGTGAAACGAGCCTGCGCCGATGTGCAGCAGCACGG
The DNA here is from genome assembly GCF_003294055.1 of Burkholderia reimsis. Classification (NCBI taxonomy): domain Bacteria; kingdom Pseudomonadati; phylum Pseudomonadota; class Betaproteobacteria; order Burkholderiales; family Burkholderiaceae; genus Burkholderia; species Burkholderia reimsis. The sequence continues at coordinate 140,172 of NZ_QMFZ01000008.1, read as the reverse complement.
GCGTGCGGGCGGAGGGCGATGCGCTCATCCGGTGTCTCCTGTTCGTGCCAGATTTTCCTGCCGAGTACGAATACGATCATTTGCTCTATGTGTGAGCGAATGATCGTATTCGGGCGAGCGAAAGTCAAGGCGGGGAAACGGCATTTCGATGGTGCGCTGCGGCGGCGGGCGGAATGAGCGGGCGGAAAGGGCGGACGGGCCGCCGGCCGGGAAGCGCCGTCAGCGTTCCTCGCGCGTCAACGCGACGAGTTCCTCGAGCCGCTTGCCGGCCGGCTGCGGCAGGATGCCTTGGCGGCGCCGGAACGCGGTGAGCGTGCGCGCGGCGACGACTTCGTGCACGGGCCGCGTGTCGATCGTGCCGGCCCGCTGCTGCTCGCCGCGCTCGCGATCGTGCTCGACGGTTTCGACGGCCAGTTGATCGGTTTCGCGATTCCGGTGCTGATCCGCGAATGGGGAATCACGCGCGGCGCATTCGCGACGGCGGTGGCTGCCGGACTGATCGGGATGGGCATCGTCTGCGTCGCGCTGTTGGCCGTGCGGCGGCATATCCCGCGACTGTCACGTGCGGCAGCGCAGCCGCGCGAACGGGAGGAACTGGCCCGCACGTCGTCGTGACGGCGGGCGAGTGGGGCGTTACAGCGTGGTGCGCACGTGCCAGAGCTCGGGGAACAGCACGACGTCGAGCATCTTGCGCAGGTACGGCGCACCGCTGGTGCCGCCCGTGCCCTGCTTGAAGCCGATGATGCGTTCGACGGTCGTCACGTGACGGAAGCGCCACTGGCGGAATGCATCCTCGAGATCGACGAGTTCTTCGGCCATCTCGTAGAGTTCCCAGTGCTGCTGCGGGTGGCGGTACACCTCGAGCCACGCGGCTTCGACCGTTTCGTCGTGCTGCGTCGGCTGCGTCCAGTCGCGCTCGAGCCGCGCTTGCGCGATCGGGAAACCGCGCCGCGCGAGCAGGCGGACGACCTCGTCGTAGAACGACGGCGCCTCGAGCGTCGTGCGCACCTGTTCGAGGATGTCGGGCCGGTGCGCATGGGGCTGCAGCATCTGCACGTTCTTGTTGCCGAGCAGGAATTCGAGCTGGCGATACTGATACGACTGGAAACCCGACGACTGCCCGAGATACGGCCGCATCGCCGAATACTCGGACGGCGTCATCGTCGACAGCACGTTCCACGCCTGCACCAGTTGCTCGAGGATCCGCGACACGCGCGCGAGCATCTTGAACGCGGGCGGCAGCGCGTCGGTGCGCACCGCGTCGAGCGCGCCGCGCAGCTCGAACAGCGCGAGCTTCATCCACAGCTCGCTCGTCTGATGCTGGATGATGAACAGCATCTCGTTGTGATCGGGCGACAGCGGATGCTGCGCGTCGAGGATCGAATTCAGCGACAGGTAGTCGCCGTAGCTCATCGACTTCGAGAAATCGAGCTGTGCGTTGTGCCAGCCGGCTTCGCCCGAGGCATCGCCCGGCACGTGCGGCGCTTCGTGTGCCGCTTGCGCCGCTTGTGCCGGATGTGCGGCGCGTGCGCCCGAGAACGGGCAGCCCGCCGGCGCGTCGCCGCCGGGTGGCTGCATATGACCAGAATTCACGACTATCTCCAGATTTGAATGACGGGGCGCGGCGCGCAATCCGCGTGACCGCGTTGCGCGCCGGGCAAGGCCGGTCAGGTCACCGCGCCGCGTTCGGCGAACTCGGGCGCCTTCCAGGCGTCGGTGGCGAGGATGTCGCGCAGCGTCTCGACGGCATCCCACACGTCGACGAAGCGCACATAGAGCGGCGTGAAGCCGAAGCGCAGCACGTACGGCTCGCGGTAGTCGCCGATCACGCCGCGCGCGATCAGCGCCTGCATCACCTCGTAGCCGTGCGGGTGCTCGAAGCTCGCCTGCGAGCCGCGCTGGTGATGCGCGCGCGGCGTGACGAGCTTCAGCGACAGGCCCGCGCAGCGTGCTTCGACGAGCGCGATGAAGGCATCGGTCAGCGCGAGCGATTTGCGGCGGATCGTTTGCATGTCGGTTTGCAGGAACACGTCGAGCCCGCATTCGACCATCGACATCGACACGATCGGCTGCGTGCCGCACAGGAAGCGCGCGATGCCCGGATCGGGCGCGAAGCCCGGCTGCATCGCGAACGGTGCGCGGTGGCCCCACCAGCCGGACAGCGGCTGCGAGAAGTGTGCGTGATGACGCTGCGGCACCCACACGAATGCGGGCGAACCCGGGCCGCCGTTCAGGTACTTGTACGTGCAGCCGACCGCGCCGTCGGCGCGCGCGCCGTTCAGGTCGACCGGCACCGCGCCGGCCGAGTGCGCGAGGTCCCAAAGCATCAGCGCGCCCGCGTCGTGCACGAGCTGCGTGACGGCCGGCATGTCGTGCATGTAGCCGGTGCGGTAATTCACGTGCGTGATCATCGCGACGGCCGTATCCGCGCCGAGCGCGGCCGGCAGGTCGGCCGGATCGTCGATCAGGCGCAGTTCATAGTTGCCGCCGAGCTGCTCGATCAGCCCCTGCGCGATATACAGGTCGGTCGGGAAGTTCGAGCGCTCCGACACGATCACGCGGCGCTCGGGCGCGCGCTCGGCCTGGTGGCGCAGCATCGCCGACAGCAGCTTGAACAGGTTGATCGAGATGGTGTCCGTGACGACCGTTTCGCCCGGCGCGCCGCCGATCAGCGTCGCGAGCTTGTCGCCGAGACGGCGCGGCAACGCGAACCAGCCGGCCGTGTTCCAGCTGCGGATCAGGCCTTCGCCCCATTCGGCGCCGATCACCTGCTGCGCGCGGGCGGCCGATGCGCGGGGCTGCGCGCCGAGCGAGTTGCCGTCGAGATAGATTACGCCGTCGGGCAGGGAGAACTGGTCGCGCAGCGGGGCGAGCGGATCGTCGCGGTCGAGCGCGAGCGCGTCTTCACGGGTCTTGATCATGATGTGGGTCGTCAGTCGGGGTAATCAGGAGGCACGCGCGGGCAGCGCGCGCAGCACCGCGCGCACGGGGCTCGCGTCGAGCGTCGCGAATTTCAGCGGCAGTGCGATCAGTTCGTAGTCGCCGGGCGGCACGTCGTCGAGCACGATGCCTTCGAGGATCGCCATCCGGTGCGCGCGCACGCGGTGATGCGCATCCATCGTCTTCGATTCCTGCGGGTCGAGCGACGGCGTATCGATGCCGATCAGCTTCACGCCGTGCGCGGCGAGCAGGTCGACGGTCCCGGGCGCGACCGCGCAGAAGTCGCTGTCCCACCGTTCGACGCTGGCGCGTGCATACGTGCGCAGCAGCACGCGCGGCGGCACGCCGTCGAGCGCGGCCGCGACATCGGCCGGCTGCACGACCGGCGATGCGCCGATGCAGTGGATCACGCGGCACGGGCCGAGATAGGTGTCGAGCGGCACGGCGCCGATCGGCGCGCCGTCGGCGTCGTAATGCAGCGGCGCGTCGCAGTGCGCGCCCGTGTGCGGCGACAGCGTCAGGCGTGCGACGTTGACCGGCGAGCCGGCCTCCATCCGCCACACGCGTTCGACGGAAACCGGCGTATCGCCCGGCCACACGGGGGTGGCGGGGCTGACAGGCGGCGAGATGTCCCAGAGGGTGTCCATGGCATGACGATTCGGTGAGTCGATGCTTCGAATGATAGGTGGACGCTCGCAGAAAGTGCTTGCGAAATAAACATGGACAAACCGCCGGATTGGCAGATAATTCGACTCAGAGGGAAAACGGGGACCAAAAATGCACGCGATCACGCTCGATGCCACCGACTGCCGGATTCTGGCGGTACTGCAGGAAGAGGGCAGAATCAGCAATCTCGACCTGGCGGAACGCATTTCGCTTTCGCCATCCGCCTGCCTGCGCCGCATGCGCCTGCTCGAGGAGCAGGGCGTGATCGAGCACTATCGCGCGTGCCTGAGCCGCGAGAAGCTCGGCTTCGAGCTCGAGGCGTTCGTGCAGGTATCGATGCGCAACGAAGAAAATCAATGGCACGAGCGCTTCGCGGAAGCGCTGCGCGAATGGCCGGAGGTGGTCGGCGCGTTCGTCGTGACGGGCGAGAGCCACTATCTGCTGCGCGTGCTCGCGCACAACCTGAAGCACTACTCGGATTTCGTGCTGAACCGGCTCTACAAGGCGCCGGGCGTCATGGACATCCGTTCGAACATCGTGCTGCAGACGCTGAAGGACGAAGCCGGCGCGCCGGTCGGGCTGGCGCGCACTGGGGCGATCAAAGCGGTGTAAGGCCGTGGAAGCCGCCGCCGTGGAACACGAGCGGCGGCGTCGTGTCCGATGCGGCGCGCACGCCGCAGCGTTCGACCTCGCCGACGAAGATCACGTGGTCGCCTTCGTCATAGCGGCTGCGGTTGTGGCATTCGAACCATGCGAGCGCGCCGTCGAGCACGGGCATCCCGGAGTTGCCGGCCGCATGCGCGATTCCTTCGAAGCGGTCGCCCTTGTAGGTCGAGAAGCGCTTGCACAGGTCGAGCTGCGAGGCCGCCAGTACGTTCACCACATAGTGGCTGTTGCCGCGGAACACGGGCGTCGACGCCGATTTGTGCGCGAGGCTCCACAGCACGAGCGGCGGATCGAGCGATACCGAGTTGAACGAGCTGGCGGTGATGCCGATCAGCTGCCCGGACGGCGCGCGCGTCGTGATCACCGTCACGCCCGTTGCGAACTGGCCAAGCGCTTGCCGGAAAGCGGCCGAGTCGAAATCCGGGGGATTGGCATGGCTCATCGGGCAGCCATCCGGAACGAGACGGGCGGGCGCGGCGCGACGCGAGCGGGGCGGGCACGGCGGACGAAAGGCGACAAGGCGGTCGATGGGGAAGGGGTGCGCATGGCCCGATTTTAGCGGAATCGGGGCCGCCGGGCCCGGCTAGGCGGCGCATCGAGGGGGCAGGGTGGCGTAGCGAACACTGCGGCGCGCGGCAGGACGGGCAATCGCGCGCGGCCGGCAACGCCGTTCTGTCGCGTTTTTAGAGCGGTGCCGCCGCGCGGTCCCGCGCAGTGGCATTTCCCGACCGCCGATCCCCGCGCCATCTATCGCGCCGCCGCCAGTCCGAGCGACAGCGCGCCCGTCACGATCAGGCTCGACGCCCACACCGCATCGAGATTGAACCAGCTCCGCGACACGAACTTCAGCCCGAGATAGCGGTACACGAGCCACGCGAGCCCGCCGCCGGCGCCGATCATCGCGATGGCATGCACGGCCGCGACGACGAGCGCCATGCCGAGATGCGCATCGACGAGCGTGGCCGCCGCCCGGTGGCCGGCGTCCCGGTCGAGCCCGCAGAGCCCGAGGTAGATCGGCACCAGCATCAGCCCCGCGCCATGCGCGATCGCGATCGCGAACGACCACAGGCCGAGCCGCGCCGGCGGGATCCGCGCGAGCGCACGTGGATGCCGGCGCCGGATCAGCAGCACCGCGCCGAAGCCGATCACGAGCGCGCTCGCGCCGATCCGGATCGCCGATTGCCAGGCAAGCAGCGCGGCGAGCAGCCCGAACGGCAGCATCACCGCGAAGACAGCAAGCGCATGGCCGAGCGCGAGATAACCGAGCGCCGCGACGAGCGCGCCGCCGCGGCGGGTCATCAGCGCGTTCGACACCGCGAGCGGCCAGCCCATCGCGGGGTTGAGCCCGTGATACACCCCGCTCGCGAGCACGGCCGCCCACAGCGCGAACTGGGCGTGAAGGCCGGTGTTCAACGCTTGACCGACGGGTAGCAGAACGAGTCGGTCGAGCAGTCGCCGCCTTCGAGCCGGATCTGGTGCGCGCGATAACCTTCGGGGAACTCGACCCAGTAATCGTCGGCGAGCGTCAGCCCGCCTTCCGGCCCCGCATGCGCGAGCACCTGCGCGGCCGGCACGCCATCCGGATAAAACTGGTCGTCCCACGTCGAATAGAGCGAATTGGTCCAGTACACGCGCCGGCCGTCGCGGCTGATCTCGACCATCTGCGGGCCGCCTGCGAATGCGCGGCCGTTCGAGTGCGGCGCACGGCGCGCGATGCCGCCGATGCGGACCGACCCCGCGAGCACCGGGTTGTGCGGGTCCGATACGTCGTACTGGCGCATCTCGCCGGTGCCCCAGCACGACACGTACAGGAAGCGGTCGTCGAGCGACAGGTCGATGTCGGTCACGAGCGGCGGCACCGCGCCGAACGATTTCAGCAGCGGCGGCAGTTCGTCGGCCGCGGCCGGCTCGGCCGGGATGGTCGCGGTCTTCTTCACATGGAACTTGCCGCCTTCGCGCCACCAGGTCCAGATCGAGCCTTCGAGATTCGTCGTGTCGACCACGACGCCGACGAACCCGTATTCGCGCACCGGGTCGTGCGCGGGCCGCACTTCGAGCGCCATCTGATGCTGCGCGCCGAGATCGATCGTCTGCACGTTGCGCCGCGCGCGCAGGTCCCAGAAATGCAGCCGGTGCCCATATTTGTTCGCGAGCAGGTCCTCGGGCACGATGCCGTTCTCGAATTGCGGCGGCAGCGCCCATTCGCTCGACACCATGTAGTCGCGCGGCAGGTTCCACCAGAAGTCGTAATGCTTGTCCTGCGGGCCGCGGTCGATCTCCCAGCGGCCGAGCACGTCGAAGGTTTCGCAATCCATGATGAAGATGCCGGGCGCGCCGTCGGTGCCGTCCTTGCCCGCGCCGCCAAGCGTGCTCACATAGATGCCTTCGGGGCCGCAGTGAACGGTGTGCGGCCGCGAATAGCCGGTTTTCGAGAAGATCTCGTCGGGCTCGATGATCTTGTGGATGCGCGCCTGCGTCGGATGCGGCTTCGTGTCGATCACGTAGATGCGCGACGAGCGCAGGCCGGGGATGATCAGGAAGCGGCGCTCGAGGAACGCATGGCCGGTCAGCGGCGACAGCGACGACGAACAGGCATTCCAGCCGAAGTGGTGAAACTCGTCGCCGGTGTTCGGCATCGTCACCGTATGCACGATTTTTCCGTAGGTCGGCGAGCCGGGCTTCACGTCGATCACGGCGAGCGCGTCGGGTCTGGAAAAATCGGGGCTCAGCAACAACGTATAGGCAAACTCTTCCGCCGGCGCCTGCATCGCAAGCTCGGGCGAAGCGTGAAACGTCGGGTCAGGTCGCATGCTCATGGTGATGCCCTCTCGATGGGTTCGGATCGTTGACGCACGGCCGTTCGTTGCGGGCGTGCGGGTCGGGGTTGCCGCGCGGCGCGCGTGGCGCCGGCAGGCGCGATCGGCAGGCGGGTGCACGCGTCGGCGACACGTGCGGCGCGCCGTGCATCAGATCGTGAAAGCGGAGAAAGGCGGTGTTCCGGATCGCCGCACGTGGGGCGAGACGGACGCACGGCAAGGGGGTGGCACGGTCGAAGCGGTAGCCCGCGATGCGGCGACGGCCGGGCGAGTGATGCGGACGATGTCTGTTAAGGCATGCATATCGATGTTCCGGCAGATGATGTTTGCATCAGGGTCGGGCACGCATCGGGCGCTTTGCGCGAGGCAGCGGGTTTGCCGCCGCGCTCGCGCGTGCCTAAGTGTAGACGAGAACGCGGGCGGTCGGTCGTGCGCGGTACCTGTGCAACCTGTCAGGTTCGCGCGCGAGTGAGATACTTGCCGCAGTGCCGTTGCGACCCGCCCCCGGGTGGGCAGCGGCGAGACGGAACGGTGGCGCCGGCGCATGCGTGCCGGCTGCCGACATCAACGAAGGACTGATTTCATGGTGAACGAGATGCTTGAAACCGCGACATTGGGAGGCGGGTGTTTCTGGTGCACGGAGGCGGTGTTTCTCGACGTCGACGGCGTGACGGCCGTCCAGTCGGGCTACGCGGGCGGCCATACGCGCAATCCCGGCTATCGCGACATCTGCGAAGGCGACACGGGCCACGCGGAAGTCGTCAACGTGACGTTCGATCCGGCGCGCATCGGCTATCGCGAGATCCTCGAGATCTTCTTCGCGACGCACGATCCGACCCAGTTGAACCGGCAGGGCAATGACGTCGGCACGCAGTACCGTTCGGTCGTGTTCACGCATTCGGACGCGCAACGCGACACGGCGCTCGACGTGATCCGCGAGCTGGAGCGCGAGCAGGTGTTCGGGCAGCCGATCGTCACGCAGGTCGTGCCGCTCGACGGCAACTACTGGCCGGCCGAGGATTATCACCAGAACTATTACGCGCGTAACCCGGGGCAGGGCTACTGCTCGGTCGTGATCGGGCCGAAGCTCGCGAAATTCCGGCAGAAGTTCTCGCACCGGCTGAAGTCGCTGCGCGGCGCGTAAGCGCCGGAACGGCGGGAGCCGGCGCAAACGGGCGTCAGGCCGCCTCGTTGCGCCACTGCGCGCACGCGGCGGCGATCTCGCGCGCGAGCGCGATGCACGACAACGGCGCGGAGCCTTCCGCCTTGTTGTTGATCGTGATGATCACCGGCTGCCCGGCCAGCGCATAGCGCGCGGCCAGTTCGGCGAGCGCCGAGCGCGTGGCCGGATCCTCGTCGACGAGCTTGTCGAACGGCTCGTATTTCGCTTTCGCCTGTTCGTACCTGAAGCCGCTGTGCAGGCTCCAGCGCACGATCAGCGGGCCCGGCGCGTCGCCGTCGAGCAGGGCGAGCGCGGCCGCCTGGCGCAGCGCGTCGGGCATCCGCGCGTGCAGGCCGACGCAGTAGCGCACACCGAGCGCGGCGAGCGCGCGGATGAAACGCGGCGTGAGCAGGCTCGCGTCGCGAATCTCGATCGCATAGCGGGTGCCGTCGGCGTCCGGCGGCAGCGGCGGCAGCGCCGCGAAGAATGCGGCGAGCCGGTCGATCAGCGCGGCCGGCTGCGCGAGCAACTGGTCGGGCAGCGGCGAGAACTGGAACACGAGCACGCCGGCTTTCCGGCCGAGCCCTTCGAGGCACGGCTGCACGAACTCGCGGGTGGCGAGCTGCGCGTCGAGGAAGGTCGGGTTCGGCCCCGACGGCTCGCCGCGCCGGCCGCGGATGACCGCGTCGGTCACGGAGGCCGGCGCCTTCACGACGAAGCGGAAATCGTCGGGCACCTGCTGCGCGTAGCGCAGGTAATCGGCGACCGACAGCGGGCCGTAGAACGACCGGTCGAGGCTCACGCTCTTCAGCAGCGGATGCGCGCCGTACGCTTCGAGCCCTTCGCGCGACAGCTTGGTCTGCGCGAAATCGCCGTCGTAGACGATGCCGTCCCAGCCGGGGAAGTACCACGACGACGTGCCGAGCCGAACGTTCGGCGGCAGGCCGGCCGCTGCGTCGGCGACCTCGGGCGCGATCGGCGCGGGCAGCACGCCGCGTCGGCGCCGGCCTTTCTTCGGCGGCGCGGCCGGCGGGGACGGTTCGTCCCACAGCAGGCCGGAAGCGGCAGGCGGTGTTTCGTCGGAAGAACGGGAGCGGGCGCGCGGTGCCGGCTGCGCGTCGTCACGCGCGTCCGGCTTCACGTGTTCGTCGGTGCGGGCAGGCGGGCCGTCGTCCTCGGGCGACGCGCGTGCAGCGTCGGCCGGCACGCCGAACAGGTCGAATTGCCCGTCGGCGTGCGGCGCGTGCGCGTCGTCGTGCTGCTGTCGTTCCGGCGGCCCCTTGCGCCGCGTCCTGCCGTCACCCATGCATGCCCAGCGTGAAGCGCCGCCTAGCGCGGCAGCGCGTGTTCGTACATATAGCGCCGCGACCACGGCAGCGTTTTCGCGCTGCGTCCGGCCTTGCGGCACACGATCTGGAAGATCGACACGTCGTCGTGCTCGAACGCATACGCGCAGCCGGCGAGATACACGCGCCAGATGCGGAATTTTTCGTCGTCGACGAGTTGTCGCGCCGCTTCTGCCTTCGCCTCGAAGTTTTCCGTCCAGATGTCGAGCGTGCGCGCATAGTGCCGTCGCAGGCTTTCGACGTCAATCGCTTCCAGGCCGCCGCGCTGCGCGGCTTCCAGCGCGAGGCTGATGTGCGGCAGCTCGCCGTCCGGGAACACGTAGCGGTCGATGAACTCGCCGCCGCCGAGCGCCGTCTCGCCGCTTTCCGCGTCGGTCGACGTGATCCCGTGGTTCATCGCGATGCCGTCGTCGACGAGCAGGTCATGAATCCGCGTGAAATAGAGCGGCAGGTTCTTGCGCCCGACGTGCTCGAACATCCCGACACTCGTGATGCGGTCGAACTGGCCGTCGATCTCGCGGTAGTCCTGCAGCCGGATCTCGATCCTGTCCTCCAGCCCGGCCGCCTTCACGCGCGCGGTCGCGAGGTCGAACTGGTTCTGCGACAGCGTGACGCCGAGGCACTGCGCGCCGAACTTCTGCGCGGCGCGCAGCACGAGCGCACCCCAGCCGCAGCCGATGTCGAGCAGGCGCTGGCCGGGCTCGAGCCGGATCTTCGTCAGGATGTGGTCGATCTTCTTGATCTGCGCGGTGGCGAGATCCTCGTCGCCGTTCTCGAAGTAGGCGCACGAGTACACCATGTTCTCGTCGAGCCACAGCTTGTAGAACTCGTTCGAGACGTCGTAGTGATACTGGATCGCCTTCTTGTCGGTGCTCTTCGAGTGATTGAAGTAGCGCTTCACGCGCGCGAGCTTGCTCGCGCTCGTCACCGTGCTGCGCGCGAGCGAGTAGCCGATGTTGATGATGTCCGACAGCTTGCCTTCGATGTCGATCTTGCCCTTCACGTAGGCCTCGCCGAGATTGTCGAGGCTCGGTTCGAGCAAGAGCGGCAGCGCCGACGCGCTGTTCACCTTCAGCGTGACCTGCGGCGCGCTGAAGGTGCCGAAATCGAGTTGATCGCCGTTCCACAGCACGAGGCGTGCCGGTATGTTCGCTTTCGCCCGTACGTCGTCCGCCCACTGTGCCAGCTTCTTTTCCCAGAACATTTGGATTCTCCGTTTGTTCGTTGAATCGAATACAGCCAAGTATCTTGACCGGCGCCCGCCGCTTGCGCGGCGGGCGCCCGGATGCAACACGAGACACGACCGGCGTGCGCCGGCGCCGCGCTTACGGCGACAGGCGCGAGATCGACCAGCCCGACGGCGTGTTGGCGTCGCGCGTATAGAGCAGACGGTCGTGCAGCCGCGACGGGCGGCCCTGCCAGAACTCGATCGAGTCGGGCACGAGGCGGTAGCCGCCCCAGTGGGGCGGGCGCGGCGGGTTGTCGCCGTAGCGTTCGCTGACGGCCTTTTCCTGCGCTTCGAGCGTCGCGCGGCTGTCGATCACTGCGCTTTGCTCGGACGCCCATGCGCCGATGCGCGAGCCGAGCGGACGCGACGCGAAATAGCGGTCGCTTTCCTCGGCGCTGGTTTTCTCGATCCGGCCTTCGATGCGCACCTGGCGCTCGAGCTCGATCCAGTAGAACAGCAGCGCTGCCTGCGGATGCGCGGCGAGGTCGTGCCCCTTGCGGCTTTCGTAATTGGTGAAGAAGACGAACCCGCGTTCGTCGACGCCCTTGATGAGCACGATGCGTGCCGACGGCCGGCCGTCGGCGCCGACGGTCGCGAGCGTCATCGTGTTCGGCTCGGGCAGCTTGGCGGCAAGCGCCTCCTTGAACCAGCGATCGAACTGGGCGAAGGGGTCGTGGGCGACATCGGCTTCGTCGAGCGAAGCACGCGAATAATTGATGCGGAGATCGGCGAGAGTCGTCATGTTATGCAAACGCTTCAATCTGGAACCATTGTAGCCAACGCGCAAGAAACGTGCGTGCACAGTGGCGCGGGCGAGCGGGGAGTTCAGGCAAAATAGAGGGCTGCACGACTTACGATTTCCTTGCTGCCATGTCCGTCGCCGACACCGCCCCGCCCAGTTCTTCTGATCTTACCCCGACCCCGGAAATCCAGCTTGACGTGGATCGCGCGCGGCGTTTCGGCGGCGTCGCGCGGTTGTACGGCGCGCCGGCCGCAGCCGCGTTCGAGCGCGCGCACGTCGCGGTGATCGGGATCGGCGGCGTCGGGTCGTGGGTGGCCGAGGCGCTCGCACGCAACGCGGTCGGCACGCTCACGCTGATCGATCTCGACAACGTCGCGGAAAGCAATACGAACCGGCAGATCCACGCGCTCGACGGCAATTACGGCAAGCCGAAGGTGGACGCGATGGCCGAGCGGATCGCGCTGATCGATCCCGCGTGCCGCGTGAACCGGATCGAGGATTTCGTCGAGCCCGACAACTTCGACGCGCTGCTCGGCGGCGGTTTCGACTACGTGATCGACGCGATCGACAGCGTGCGCACGAAGGTTGCGCTGATCGCATGGTGCGTCGCGAAGCGTCAGCCGCTCGTCGTGGTCGGCGGCGCGGGCGGCCAACTCGACCCGACGCGCATCCGGATCGACGATCTCGCGCTGACGATCCAGGACCCGCTGCTGTCGAAGGTGCGCGCGCAGTTGCGCAAGCAGCACGGCTTTCCGCGCGGGCCGAAGGCGCGTTTCAAGGTCAGCGCCGTGTATTCGGACGAGCCGCTGATCTATCCGGAAGCGGCCGCCTGCGATCTCGAGGACGGTGCGGAGCCGTCCGCGGCCGCGCACGTCGCGGGGCTCAACTGTGCGGGATTCGGTTCGAGCGTGTGCGTGACCGCGAGCTTCGGCTTCGCGGCCGCCGCGCATGCGCTGCGCGCGATCGCGGCGCAGGCCGCCGGCTGAGCGCGCGACACGCGGGCGTGGGCGCGATGCCGCAGCGCGTGATGCGCGCCGCATGCGATGCGGGGCTGTTGCGCAGTCGGGCCGTTACGTGGTCGGGCTGTTACGCAGCCGGGCCGTTGCGGCCCGGCCGGTCGTCCCTCAGTTGAGCGCCATGCTCAGCTTGCGCCGCCACCCGGCGACGAGGTCCGGGCGGTCGCCGGCCAGCTCGAATACCGAGATCATCGTGCGGCGGCCGAGATCGTCGCCGTACGTGCGGTCGCGCGTGACGATTTCCAGCAACTGCTCCAGCGCCCCTTCATACGCACGCCGCGCGATCAGGCTCTGCGCGAGATCGAAGCGCGCGTCGAGATCGGCCGGGTTGGCCGCGATGCGTGCTTCGAGTGCGTCGGTCGGCGGCAGGTCGGCCGTGGCTTCGAGAGCGTCGAAACGAGTCTTGATCGCCTGGTAGCGCGGGTCGCCGCCTTGCACGGTCTGCGGCGACAGGCGTTCCGTCTCGGCGCGCGCGGCGTCGACCTGGTTGCTCGCGAGCAGCAGTTCGATCAGGTCGAGGCGTGCGTCGTCGAAGCCGGGATTCAGCGCGAGCGCCGCCTCGAGGTGCGTGAGCGCGTCGTCGTGGCGCTCTTCGGCCATCGCGTATTGCGCGGCGCGCCGTTCGGCTTCCTCGGGGGCCGGCAGCAGCCGGTCGAGAAAGGCGCGCAGCTGGCCTTCGGGCAGCACGCCGACGAACTGGTCGACCGGGCGCCCGTCGGCGAACGCGATCACGTGCGGGATGCTGCGGGTCTGGAAGTGCGCGGCGAGTTCCTGGTTCTCGTCGACGTTGACCTTCACGAGCTTCCAGCGGCCTTCGTAGTCGCCTTCGAGTTTTTCCAGCAGCGGGCCGAGCGTCTTGCACGGGCCGCACCACGGCGCCCAGAAGTCGACCAGCACGGGGGCGTCCAGCGACGCCTCGATGACGTCTTTCTCGAATGTGGCAAGCGTGGTGTCCATGTCGTTCTCTTTCGTTCGAATGTCGTCAGGATGAGGGCGGAGCGCCCCTTTTTCAACGCGGCTTCGACTCGGGCAGCGGAATCCACTCGGTTTCGCCCGGCACCTTGCCCATTTCCTGGCGCGTCCATGCTTCTTTCGCGCGTTCGATCGCTTCGCGGCTGCTGGCGACGAAGTTCCATTCGATGAAGCGTTCGCCGTCGATCTTGTCGCCGCCGAGCAGCATCGCGCGCGCGCCGCTGCCGCTCGTCAGCGTGACTGCGGCACCGGGCGCGAGCACGGCCATCTGCTCGGCGGGCACCGGCGTGCCGTCGATCGCGAGCTCGCCGTCGACCACGTACACCGCGCGTTCCTCGTGCGATGCGTCGAGTTCGAGGCGGCCGCCGGCCGCGAATTCGGCTGCGACATACAGCGTGCGCGAGAACGTCGTGACCGGCGAGCGCAGCCCGAACGCATCGCCGGCGATCACCGTCAGCGACACGCCGTCCTCGTTGCGCTTCGGCAGCGTGTCGGCCGGATGGTGCTCGAACGACGGCTCGGTCGTCTCGTGCGCGCGCGGCAGTGCGACCCAGGTCTGGATCCCGTGCACGGTGTGGCCGTTTTCGCGCTGCGCGTCGGGCGTGCGTTCGGAGTGGACGATCCCGCGGCCGGCCGTCATCCAGTTCACGTCGCCCGGCACGATCTCCTGCAGCGATCCGAGGCTGTCGCGGTGCAGGATCGCGCCGTCGAACAGGTAGGTGACGGTGGCGAGACCGATGTGCGGGTGCGGGCGCACGTCGAGCCCCGTGCCGGGCGGCAGCGTGGCGGGTCCCATGTGATCGAAGAAGATGAACGGGCCGACGAGGCGTGCGGCGAGTGCGGGCAGCGTGCGGCGCACCTGCAGGTTACCGATGTCGCGCACGTGCGGCTTCAGCAGGGCTTTGATCGGGGCGGTCATGGCGGATCCTGTGGGGCGGCGGGGGAGATGCCGGTCATTGTACTGGCCGTCCGCCGCCGATTCCATGCGCGCCGCGCGGGTATCGGGCCGGGTGCCGAAACCCGGTAGACTGACCGGCTTCCCGGGAAAACGCCGGGCCGCCCCGGTATTTTTTGCCCCGCAGGCAGTTCCTTTTGGGGATCGCCTCCTCGGGCGCCTGGCGCGAAGCGACAGGGCTCGAGAGCACCTTGTACAACGATTCGACAATCGAGGAGACGCCGATGATGGCCCCGAAGGACTTGCTGCTTGCGCTGGTCGTGATCCTCGCGTGGGGCGTGAACTTCGTCGTGATCAAGGTCGGCCTGCACGGCATGCCGCCGATGCTGCTCGGCGCGCTGCGCTTCACGCTCGCGGCCGTGCCCGCCGTGTTCTTCGTGCGCCGGCCGCAGATTCCGTGGCGCCTGCTGGTGCTGTACGGCGCGACGATCCAGCTCGGCCAGTTCGTGTTCCTGTTCACCGGCATGTACGTCGGCATGCCGGCCGGCCTCGCGTCGCTCGTGCTGCAGTCGCAGGCGTTCTTCACGCTCGTGTTCGCGATGCTGTTCCTCGGCGAGCGGCTGCGCATGCAGAACCTGCTCGGGCTCGCGATCGCCGCGGGCGGGCTCGTCGTGATCGCGGCGCAGGGCGGCCGCGCAATGACGCTCGCGGGCTTTCTGCTGACGATCTGTTCGGCCGCGATGTGGGCGTTCGGCAACATCGTCACGAAGAAGGTCGGCCGGGCGAACCTCGTGTCGCTCGTCGTGTGGGCGAGCCTCGTGCCGCCCGTACCGTTCTTCCTGCTGTCGCTGTGGTTCGAAGGGCCGCAGCGGATCGCGACCGCGCTCGCAGGGCTGAACGGGGCGTCGATCTTCGCGGTCGTCTATCTCGCGTTCGTCGCGACGCTGCTTGGCTACGGGCTCTGGAGCCGCCTGCTGTCGCGCTATCCGGCCGCGCAGGTCGCGCAATTCTCGCTGCTGGTGCCGATCGTCGGCCTGGCTTCGTCGGCGCTGCTGCTCGACGAGCATCTGACGCGCGCGCAGCTGATCGGCACGGCGCTCGTGATGGGCGGCCTCGCGGTGAACGTGTTCGGCGGGAAACTGATGCGCCGCTTCGCGGCATCGTGACGCGCCGGCACGCACTGCGTGCCGGCGGCGGGGCGGGGTGGCCGAGTACGGCTGGATACGGCCGTCGGGCCGTCAGGCCATCCGGCTCTTCGCGAGCGGCGGATTCGCGGCGAAATAACGCTTGATGCCGCGGAAGATCGCGTCGGCCATCTGGTCGCGATAGCTGTCGTCGTTCAGCCGGCTCTCCTCTTCCGGGTTGCTGATGAACGCGGTCTCGACGAGGATCGACGGAATGTCGGGGGCCTTCAGCACCGCGAACCCGGCCTGTTCGACCGAGCCCTTGTGCAGCTTGTTGATGCCGCCGACTTCCTTCAGCACGTAGTTGCCGTAGCGCAGCGAATCGCGGATCTGCGCGGTCGTCGACATGTCGAACAGCGCGCGGTTCACGGCCGCATCCGCCGTCTTGATGTTGATGCCGCCGATCAGGTCGGACGAATTTTCCTTGTTCGCCATCCAGCGCGCCGCGGCGCTCGTCGCGCCGTGATCGGACAATGCGAACACCGACGAGCCGCGCGCGGACGGCGTCGTGAACGCGTCCGCATGGATCGACACGAAGAGATCGGCGCCCACGCGGCGCGCCTTCTGCACGCGCACGTTCAGCGGCACGAAGAAGTCGGCGTCGCGCGTCATCATCGCGCGCATGTTCGGCGCGGCGTCGATCTTCGCGCGCAGCTTCTTCGCGATGTCGAGCGCGATGTGCTTCTCGTACGTGCCGCCGCCGCCGATCGCGCCCGGATCCTCGCCGCCGTGGCCCGGATCGATCGCCACCGTCAGCAGGCGCACGGTGCCGCCCTTGCCGGATTTCGGTGCGGTGAACTTGTAGGTGTCGCCGTCGTCGTCGCTGTCGTCGCGGCGTGCGATGACCGGCGGCGGCTTGACGGCCGGCTTCGCGGGCGTCGAGGGCGTGCCGGCGGCGGGCGGCGTGTGCGGCGTGGCCGGCGTGTTCTGCGCGAAGCGCTGGAAGAACGCATCGCTGTTGTCGCCCGCGGCGGGCGGCGGGGTGCCCGGGCCGGCCAGCGTGGACGGCGGCTGCATCTGCTGCGCGCGCGCGGTGTCGTTGAGCGCCTGTTCCTTGCGTTCCGTCTGCGCGATCAGGTCGGACAGCGGATCGGGCGCGACGGCCGGATACAGGTCGAACACGAGCCGGTACTTGTACGCGCCGACCGGCGGCAGCGTGAACACCTGCGGCTTCACCGAACCTTTCAGGTCGAACACCATCCGCACGACGTGCGGCTGATACTGGCCGACGCGCACCGACTGGATCTGCGGATCGTTCGGCGCGATCTTCGACACGAGATCGCGCAGCGCCTGGTCGAGATCGAGGCCGCTCAGGTCGACGACGAGGCGGTCGGGACCCTGCAGCAGCTGTTGGGTATTCTGCAGCGGCTGGTCGGATTCGATCGTGACGCGCGTGTAATCGCGTGCGGGCCACACGCGCACGCCGAGCACCGAGGACGCATGCGCGAGCCGCGGCGCGACGAGACCGAGCACCAGCGTCGACGCGCCCGCGCGCAGGATCTGGCGACGCCGCCAGTTGTGCGTCGCGGTGGCCGCCGATTCGATCGAGCGGAACGGTTTGATCAACATCTTTCGAGACATGCCTTTCCTGAAGCGCTGTACGCCCGGACGGTGAGGACGCGGCCGTCGCCATCCACGTCGAGCGAGAAAACCAGATCGGGTACGCCGAGCAGCGTGCCCGCCTGTTGTGGCCATTCGACGAGGCAGATCGCGCTGGAATTGAAATATTCGCGAAAGCCTGCGTCGGACCATTCGGCCGGATCGTTGAAACGATACAGATCGAAGTGATAGACCTCGAGTTCCCCATCCTCGCGTTCGAGTGCGTACGGCTCGACGAGCGTATAGGTCGGGCTGCGCACGCGCCCCGTGTGGCCGAGGCCGCGCAGGATGGCGCGCACGAGGGACGTCTTGCCCGCGCCGAGGTCGCCGACCAGCTGGATCTGCAGCCCGTCGAACGCATGCGCGCGGGCGAGTTCGGTGCGCGCCGCGTCGAGCGCGTGCGCGAAGCGGGTGCCGAAGGCCTCGGTCGCCGCTTCGTCGGCGAGCGCGATCACGCGCTCCGCGAGCAGGGCGGGCAGCATGGCGTCGTGAGGCGGTTGGCTGGACGTGGCTGGCATTCTCGTAAAATAGTGCGATGAACCGATTACCGGAACTCGCCGCATCCGACAGGCCTTCGACTCGTGCCGAAGGCGCGGCACCGTGCGCGCTCGACGATGCGGCGTTGACTGCGCTCGCCGCGCGCATCAGGGCGTGGGGGCGCGAATTGGGTTTCGGGGCGATCGGCATCAGCGATACCGATCTCTCGGATGCCGAAGCAGGCCTCGCCGCCTGGCTGGAAGCCGGATACCACGGCGAAATGGATTATATGGCGAAACATGGGATGAAACGCGCGCGCCCGGCCGAACTTGTGGCCGGTACGCGACGCGTGATCTCCGCGCGGCTCGCCTATCTGCCGGCTCAAACACTCGTTGACGATGCGCCCGACGCACTCGTGCCGCACGACTGGCGTGCGCGCGAACGGTCCCGGCTCGACGATCCGCAGGCGGCCGTCGTGTCGATCTATGCGCGCGGCCGCGACTATCACAAGGTGCTGCGCAACCGGCTGCAGACGCTCGCCGAGCGCATCGAGCGTGAGATCGGCGCGTTCGGCTACCGCGTGTTCACCGATTCGGCGCCCGTGCTCGAGGTCGAGCTTGCGCAGAAGGCCGGCGTCGGCTGGCGCGGCAAGCACACGCTGCTGCTGCAGCGCGATGCGGGTTCGCTGTTCTTCCTCGGCGAGATCTACGTCGACGTTCCGCTGCCGACCGACGCGCACACGTCGCCCGACACCGCACCCGAGACGCCCGGTGCCCACTGCGGCAGTTGCACGCGCTGCATCGACGCATGCCCGACCGGCGCGATCGTCGAGCCGTACCGCGTCGACGCGCGCCGCTGCATCTCGTACCTGACGATCGAACTGAAAGGCAGCATCCCCGAGCCGCTGCGGCCGATGATCGGCAATCGCGTGTACGGCTGCGACGATTGCCAGCTCGTGTGCCCGTGGAACAAGTTCGCGCAGGCCGCGCCCGTCGCCGATTTCGACGTGCGGCACGGCCTCGACCGCGCGTCGCTCGTCGAGCTGTTCGCGTGGGATGCGGACACGTTCGACACGCGAATGCAGGGCAGTGCGATCCGGCGCATCGGCTACGAAAGCTGGCTGCGCAATCTCGCGGTCGGCCTCGGCAACGCGCTGCGCGCGGGCGAGGGCCGGCTTGCGCCGCAGGCGCGCGAGGCGATCGTCGACGCGTTGCGCGCGCGGGCCGACGATCCGTCGCCGGTCGTGCGCGAGCATGTCGAATGGGCGCTGCGTGCCGCGTGAAGGCGGCGTAAAGTGTCGTCGGCGCGCGGTGCTGCCGCGCGCATCCATCGGTCAGGAGAGGGCCATGTTCAATGCAGTCATCGACGCACCGTTCGGCAAGGTCGGCATCCGCACGGATGCCGCGGTGGTGCGCGAGATCGTCTATCTGCCCGAATCGGTGAAGCCGGTCGATCCGGATACGCCGCTCGCGAAGCGCGCGGTCAAGCAGATCGAACGTTACTTCGCGCGCGCGTCGGCGCGCTTCGACCTGCCGCTCGCCGAGGTCGGCAGCGCGTTCCAGCACCGCGTGTGGGACGTGATCAGCGATATCCCGCCCGGCACGGTGCTGACCTACGGCCAGGTCGCGAAGCGGATCGGCAGCGCGCCGCGCGCGGTCGGCCAGGCGTGCGGCGCGAACTACTTCCCGCTCGTGATCCCGTGCCATCGCGTCGTCGCGGCGGGCGGCCTCGGCGGTTTCGCGAACCACGACGACAACGGGTATTACCAGAAAGTGAAGCGCTGGCTGCTGGCGCACGAGGGCGTGCCGTACTGATGAGTGAATCGCTGATTTCCCCCGAAGCCGACGGCGATGCCGCCGCGGCGTCCCCCGCGCTGCTCGCGAGCCGCGCATCGATCGACGTGTTTTGCGATGCGCTGTGGCTCGAGCACGGGCTCGCACGCAACACGCTCGATGCTTACCGGCGCGATCTGGTGCTGTTTTCCCAATGGCTGGCCGCGACCCACGACACGTCGCTCGATTCGGTCGACGAAGCGATGGTGACGGGCTACATCGCCGCGCGCAGCGACGGCAAGGCGACGTCGTCGAACCGGCGCTTGTCCGTGTTCCGGCGCTATTACGGCTGGGCCGTGCGCGAGCATCGCGCGAGCGCCGACCCGACGCTGCGGATCTCGTCCGCGAAACAGGCGGCCCGGTTCCCGTCGACGTTGTCGGAGGCGCAGGTCGAGGCGCTGCTCGGCGCGCCCGATATCGGCACGCCGCTCGGCCTGCGCGATCGCACGATGCTCGAGCTGATGTATGCGAGCGGATTGCGCGTGAGCGAACTCGTGACGCTGAAGACCGTCGAGGTCGGGCTCAACGAGGGCGTCGTGCGGGTGATGGGCAAGGGCTCGAAGGAGCGGCTCGTGCCGTTCGGCGAAGTCGCGCACGGCTGGATCGAGCGCTATCTGCGCGATGCGCGGCCGGCGCTGCTCGGCGCGCGCGCGGCCGACGCGCTGTTCGTGACCGCACGCGGCGACGGGATGACGCGCCAGCAGTTCTGGAACATCATCAAGCGTCACGCGCTGCACGCGGACGTGCGCGCCCACCTGTCGCCGCACACGCTGCGGCACGCGTTCGCGACGCACCTGCTGAACCACGGCGCCGACCTGCGCGTCGTGCAACTGCTGCTCGGTCACAGCGACATCTCGACCACGCAGATCTATACCCACGTCGCGCGCGAGCGGTTGAAGACGCTGCACGCGCAACACCATCCGCGCGGTTAGCGCACGTTTCGCTGCGCAGGCTCCGGTGCGCGCACCGGCCTGCCTGCGTCAGACCAGCTCGCGCAGCTTGTGCTTCAGCACCTTGCCCGTCGATGCGGCCGGCAACGCGTCGAGGACGCGGATATGCGCGGGGCGCTTGTAAGGCGCGAGCCGCTCCGCACACCATGCGTGCAGCGCCGCTTCGTCGGCGGTCGCGCCGGGCACCCGTTCGACGAACGCGAGCACTTCCTCGTTGCCTTCGACCGCACGGCCGATGACGGCCGCCTGCACGACGTCAGGGTGCGCGTTCAGCACCTGCTCGACTTCGACCGGATAGACGTTGAAGCCCGAGCGGATGATCAGTTCCTTGCTGCGACCCGCGATCGTCACAGCGCCGTCCGCTTCCTGCCGCGCGAGATCGCCGGTGCTCAGCCAGCCGTCCGGCGACACGGCCGCGCGGGTGGCGTCCGCGTTGCGGTAGTAGCCGAGCATCACGTTCGGCCCGCGTACGCGAATCTCGCCGACTTCGCCGGGCGCCACGTCGGTGCCGTCCGGTGCGACGATCCGCATCTCCACACCGGGAATCGGCACGCCGACCGAGCTGTCGGTGCGCGGCGCGTCGAGCGGTGTCTGCGTGATCGTCGGGCTGCTCTCGGTCATTCCGTAGCCGTTGTGCAGCGGCACGCCATACAGGCGTTCGACGCGTGCCTTCAGGTTCGTGTCGAGCGGCGAGCCGCCCGAATACGCGAAGCGCAGGCGCGGTGCGTGCCATGCGTGGCCGTGCGTGTGCAGGTGTTCGAGCAGCTTCGCGTGCATCGCGGGCACGCCCTGGAAGATCGTGACGCCTTCGTCGGCGAGCGCGACGCGCACGGCTTCCGGCGAGAAGCGCGGCGCAAGCCGCAGCGTCGCGCCCGCGTACAGGCTGCCGAGGCAGACCGACGCGAGCCCGTACACGTGCGACACGGGCAGCACCGTATAGACGACGTCGTCGGGCGACACGCGGCGCAGCGCGCTCGACGTCGCCGCGATGAACAGCAGGTTGCGATGTGACAGCATCACGCCTTTCGGCGTGCCGGTCGTGCCGGTCGTGTAGATCAGTGCCGCGCATTGCGCGGCGCCGTCGGCGGCAACCGGCTCGCCCGGCGCGCTGGCGTCGACGCGATACGACCATGCGCCGATGTCGACCGGCAGTGAGCCGGCAACTGTCGCGCCGTGCCGCGCGGCATGCGTGCGCGCGTCGGGCGATACGTCGGTGGTGAACGCGATCAGCTTCGGGCGCGCGTGCGCGGCGATCGCGTCGAGTTCGCCGGCCGACAATCGCGCGTTCGACACGAGCGCCCACGCGTCGAGGCGGGCGACCGCGAACAGCAGCACGATCTGCGCGACGCAGTTTTCGGCGACGATCATCACGCGGTCGCCGCCTTGCACGCCGAGGCCGGCGAGCAGCGCGGCCGCCGCATCGACGGCTTGCGACAGGTCGCCGTACGACAGCTGGCGTGCGTCCTCGATCAGCGCCGGATGCCCGGGTGCCTGCGCGGCCCGGCGTGCGGGCACGTCGGCGATGCGGCGCGGCAGCGCGGCGAGCAGTGCATCGACGTCGAGCGGTTCGGAAGAACGGAGGGGCGAGGACATGGCGTCTCCAGAAAAGGGGCGGGCGGCGGCCGACGAGGTTGGCGAACGATCGTGCCATGACGGCGCTTGCGCCACAATCGGCCATTCGGGCAATAGCGCTTCGCGATGTCCGCAATGATGATGGACGGAATCGCTGCGGCGACGCAGCAGGCCGCCCGGCGGAAAACGGGCCGCGAGTATACCGTCGGCGCGGGTGTGAGGGCCCAAGCGCCCAAGGGCGCGATTGCGCGCCAGCCGGTCGTTCACCATTAAAATGCCGCCATGAGCAAATCCAGACACGTGTCCGAAACCCCTGCCACCCAGCTGTTGCGCCGCCACGGCGTGGCGTTCGGCGAGCATCCGTACGACTACGTCGAGCACGGCGGCACCGGCGAATCGGCGCGCCAGCTCGGCGTCGACGAGCACAGCGTCGTGAAGACGCTCGTGATGGAAGACGAGCATGCGAAGCCGCTGATCGTGCTGATGCACGGCGACCGCACGGTATCGACGAAGAACCTCGCACGGCAGATCGGCGCGAAGCGCGTCGAACCGTGCAAGCCCGAGGTCGCGAACCGCCATTCGGGCTATCTCGTCGGCGGCACGTCGCCGTTCGGCACGCGCAAGACGATGCCCGTCTACGTCGAGGAGACGATCCTCGAACTGCCGACGATCTACCTGAACGGCGGCCGCCGAGGCTACCTCGTCAGTCTCGCGCCGGCCGTGCTCACGTCGCTGCTCGGCGCGCAGCCCGTACAGTGCGCCAGTGTCGACTGAGGGTTTCACCTTCGTGGCACGCCGCGCCCGTTCGGTAGAATGGGCGCCGTTTCGGCTTGCGGGCTTGCCGCGCAGCCGTCCCTTTACCGATACGTTGAAAGAAGAGTCCACCGCATGCAGATCCTGCTCGCCGCCCTCGTTGCCTACCTGATCGGTTCGGTGTCGTTCGCCGTCGTCGTCAGCGGCGCGATGGGCCTGGCCGACCCGCGTTCGTACGGGTCGAAGAATCCCGGCGCGACCAACGTGCTGCGCAGCGGCAACAAGAAGGCCGCGATCCTGACGCTCGTCGGCGACGCGTTCAAGGGCTGGATTGCCGTCTGGCTCGCCCGCCACTTCGGCCTGCCCGACGTCGCGGTCGCATGGGTCGCGATCGCCGTGTTCCTCGGTCACCTGTATCCGGTGTTCTTCCGCTTCCAGGGCGGCAAGGGCGTCGCGACCGCGGCTGGCGTGCTGCTCGCCGTGCACCCGGTGCTCGGGCTCGCGACCGCGCTCACCTGGCTGATCGTCGCGTTCTTCTTCCGCTATTCGTCGCTCGCGGCGCTGGTGGCGGCCGTGTTCGCGCCGGTGTTCGACGTGTTCCTGTTCGGCACGGGCCACAACCCGGTCGCATGGGCCGTGCTCGCGATGAGCGTGCTGCTAGTGTGGCGTCACCGCGGCAACATTTCGAAGCTGCTGGCGGGGCAGGAGAGCCGGATCGGTGACAAGAAGAAGGCGGCCGCGGACGGCGGCGCGCAGGACGGCGGCAAGGCCTGAGAACGCGCGGCGCTTGCCGCACGCCGGGCGCGCCGCGTGTGCGGGGCCCGGCAGGATGACGTGACGGATCGTCGGGCGATCAGTCGCGGAAGTTGTTGAAGTCGAGCGGCGTGTCGGTCACGTCCTTGCGCAGCATCGCGATCGTGCTCTGCAGGTCGTCGCGCTTCGTGCCCGACACGCGCACCGCGTCACCCTGGATGCTCGCCTGCACCTTGATCTTGCTGTCCTTCACGAGCCGCACGATCTTCTTCGCGAGATCGCCGGTCACGCCCTTCTTCACGGTGACGATCTGCTTGACCTTGTCGCCGCCGATCTTCTCGACCTTGCCGTAGTCGAGGAAGCGCACGTCGACGTTGCGCTTGGCCAGCTTGCCGATCAGCACGTCCTTGACCTGGCCGAGCTTGAAATCGTCATCGGCGAACAGCGTCAGCTCGCGCTCCTTCTGCTCGACGCGCGCGTCGGAGCCCTTGAAGTCGAAGCGCGTCGAAATTTCCTTGTTCGACTGCTCGATGGCGTTCTTCACTTCGATCATGTTCGCTTCGGAAACGACGTCGAACGATGGCATGGCATTCCTCCCTTGAGATGCGGATGCCCGGCTCGCGCGCGGGCACTCGCTATAATTGCGGACTGTTTGCCATTTTACCGATGCCCCTCCGTTTGCCCAAGGCCGGCCATGCGCCGCCCGGGCGGACGTGACCGCGAATGCCGATGCCTCCTGACGATTCCGCCCTGTCGCTGCTTCCCGACCATCCACTCGCCGCGCACAACACGTTCGGCATTGCCGCGACCGCGCGCCTTGCCGCGCGCGTCACGCATGCGTCGCAATTCGAGGCGCTCCATCGCGACCCGCGCGTCGCGAACCTGCCGCGGCTCGTGCTCGGCGGTGGCAGCAACGTCGTGTTCACGCGCGATTTCGACGGTATCGTGCTGCTCGACGAAATCAAGGGCCGCCGCGTCGTGCGCGAGGACGCCGATGCGTGGTACGTCGAGGCCGGCGGCGGCGAGAACTGGCATGCATTCGTCGCATGGACGCTCGAGCACGGGATGCCCGGTCTCGAGAACCTCGCGCTGATTCCGGGTACGGTCGGTGCCGCGCCGATCCAGAACATCGGCGCATACGGTCTCGAGATGAAGGTGTATTTCGACTCGCTGGTCGCGGTCGAGCTGGCGACCGGGCGCAGCGAGCGCTTCGACGCCGCGCGCTGCGCGTTCGGCTATCGCGACAGTTTCTTCAAGCGGGAAGGGGCTGGCCGGTTCGCGATCGTGTCGGTGACGTTCCGGCTGCCGAAGCGATGGGCGCCGCGGCTCGGCTACGCGGACGTCACGCGCGAACTCGACGCCCGTGGCGTTGCACCCGATGCGGCCGCGCCGCGTGACGTGTTCGACGCCGTCGTCGCGATCCGTCGCGCGAAGCTGCCCGATCCGCTCGTCCTCGGCAACGCGGGCAGTTTCTTCAAGAATCCGGTGATCGATGCGGCGCAATTCGATGCGCTGCGCGCCCGCACGCCCGAGATCGTGTCGTATCCGCAGCCGGATGGCCAGGTCAAGCTCGCGGCCGGCTGGCTGATCGACCGCTGCGGCTGGAAGGGGCGCGTGCTGGGCGCGGCGGCCGTGCACGACCGCCAGGCGCTCGTGCTCGTCAATCGCGGCGGCGCGACGGGCGCCGACGTGCTCGCGCTGGCGCGGGCGATCCAGGCCGACGTGCACGCGCATTTCGGCGTCGAGCTCGAGCCCGAACCCGTCTGCCTGTAAGCGGGGTTTCGCACCGCTTTTAGCGGACCCGAACAAAAAAGCGCCGATCGACGATCGGCGCTTTTTACATGGGTTGCCGGGTGCCGGCGCGTCAGTGCTTGAGGCGGCCGAGCAGCAGGAACTCCATCAGTGCCTTCTGCACGTGCAGGCGGTTTTCCGCTTCATCCCATACGACGCTCTGCGGGCCGTCGATCACGCCGGCCGTCACTTCCTCGCCGCGGTGCGCGGGCAGGCAGTGCATGAAGAGGGCGTCCGGGTTCGCGTGGCCCATCATCTCCTCGTCGACGCACCAGTCGGCGAATGCCTGCTTGCGGGCCTCGTTCTCGGCCTCGAAGCCCATGCTCGTCCACACGTCGGTGGTGACGAGATCGGCGCCCTTGCACGCTTCGTTCGGATCGTCGAACACTTCGTAGAACGGCGCGCTGTCGGGCGACACGAGCTTCATGTCGAGCGCGTAGCCGGGCGGCGTGGACAGGCGCAGCTTGAAGCCGAGGATCTGCGCGGCTTCGATCCACGTGTAGAGCATGTTGTTCGCGTCGCCGACCCACGCGACGGTCTTGCCGGCGATCGGGCCGCGGTGCTCGTAGTACGTGAAGATGTCGGCGAGTACCTGGCACGGGTGGTATTCGTTCGTCAGGCCGTTGATCACCGGTACGCGGGAGTTGTCCGCGAAGCGCTGGATGATCTCCTGCTCGAACGTGCGGATCATGATGATGTCGACCATCCGCGAGATCACCTGCGCGGAATCCTCGACGGGTTCGCCGCGACCGAGCTGCGTGTCGCGCGTGCTCATGAAGACGGCGTGGCCGCCGAGCTGGAAGATCCCGGCTTCGAACGACAGGCGCGTGCGCGTCGAGTTCTTCTCGAAGATCATCGCGAGCGTGCGGTCGTGCAGCGGGTGATAGGTCTCGTAGTTCTTGAACTTGCGCTTCAGGATACCCGTGCGTTCGAGCACGTACTCGTAGTCTTCCAGCGAGAAATCCTTGAACTGCAGGTAGTGACGAATGGTTTTGGCGGTCATGAAGCGAAATGCGGCGGGTTGCACCCGGCAGCAAGGCCGGACGGCGCCGCCGTCGGGTGTGAATAACTCAAAGCAGCATAAAGGATTTTCTGTGCTTTGACGAGCCGGGGAGAGAAGCGGGGCGCGATCGCCGTGCACTGCGGGCGGCGCAGGGGGAGGGGTGTCGGGACGACGCGCGATGGCGCGCTGCGGTATAATCCAAAAGTTTTCTCCAGCCCGGCAGGCAAGCCTCTTCGCGCTCTGCCGGACACAAGCCGTGCGCTGCACAAATCCGGTGCAGTCCGCCGGCGGCGCACGTCGACGTCTCGTTTTCGGGATATCGGAATGCTTGTGCCGCCGTCCGTTTCAGCTTTGTGTTCGCGTATCCAGGCGCCGTTGCCTGGACATCGCCGGGCCGTCACTTGGGTAACCACATGGCTGAAACCCCTCCGACCGAATTCTTCATCCAGGGCATCACGAAAGACGGGAAAAAGTTTCGCCCGAGCGACTGGTCGGAACGTCTGGCCGGTGTGATGGCCTGCTTCGGGCCGGGGGCGAGCGGGCCGAACGCGCGCCTCAAGTATTCGCTCTACGTGCGTCCGACGATGCTCGGCGACCTCAAATGTGTGATCCTCGATTCCCGGCTGCGCGACGTCGAGCCGATGGCGTTCGATTTCGTGCTGAATTTCGCGAAGGACAACAACCTCGTCGTTACCGAGGCGTGCGAACTGCCGGACTACGACGCGAAGAAGTGATGCCGGCACGGGCGAGGGCGCATGCGGCGCCCACCCTGGCGCCCGTCCTGGCACATGTCGCCGGCCCGCAGGATGTGCGCCGGCGACAGGCGACAAAAAAGCCCGCCTAGGCGGGCTTTTTTGCGATCGCAGGAAACAGGAACGCCCGCGTGAGCGGGCGCACCGGAGTTACGCTGCTGCCTGCAGACCCTTGACGGCCGCGGCGAGGCGGCTCTTGCTGCGAGCGGCCTTGTTCTTGTGAACGATCTTCTTGTCGGCGATCGTGTCGATCGTCTTCACGGCAGCCTTGAACAGCTCGGCAGCCTTTGCCTGGTCGCCGGCTTCAACAGCCTTGCGAACCGACTTGATCGCGGTACGGAATTTCGAGCGCAGCGCCGAGTTGTGCGAGTTTGCCTTCGCGGCCTGGCGGGCGCGCTTGCGTGCTTGTGCGGAGTTAGCCATGACGGTTCCTTATCCTGTCCTGTTTCCAGAGCTTGGAGCCTGACGGCCAAGCGCTGCTTTTCGATCCGTCCCCTGAGAACGATTGCCCAGGGGCGCATAAAAAAACGGTGATTTTAACCGAGGCCGGGACATGAAAACGGCAGTTGCCGTGCATGTACGAGCCCAGAAACCGGCGATTATAGCAACAAAATCAAGCGAGTGGCAAGTTGAACGTGACGACCGTCGGGCGGGGCACCGGCGGCGTGCGTGCTTTTCGGCATCGGCCGCTGGCCGGGCCACGCAACGTCCGTATAATAAGCGCCCCATGAATCTATTCCGAGCCCTGCTGACGGTCAGCGGCTTCACGCTGCTGTCGCGCGTGACCGGACTGGCCCGCGAGACGCTGATCGCCCGTGCGTTCGGCGCCAGTCAATACACCGACGCGTTCTACGTCGCCTTCCGTATCCCGAACCTGCTGCGCCGCCTGTCCGCCGAAGGCGCGTTCTCGCAGGCGTTCGTGCCGATCCTCGCCGAGTTCAAGAACCAGCAGGGGCACGATGCGACGAAAGCGCTTGTCGACGCGATGTCGACGGTGCTGGCGTGGGCGCTTGCCGTGCTGTCGGTCTTCGGGATCGCCGGCGCATCGTGGGTCGTGTTCGCGGTCGCGTCCGGCCTGCACACCGACGGGCAGGCGTTCCCGCTCGCGGTCACGATGACACGGATCATGTTCCCGTACATCGTGTTCATCTCGCTGACGACGCTCGCATCCGGCGTGCTGAACACGTACAAGAGCTTCTCGTTGCCCGCGTTTGCGCCGGTGCTGCTCAACGTCGCGTTCATCGCCGCGGCCGTGTTCGTCGCGCCGCACCTGAAGGTGCCGGTGTTCGCGCTTGCATGGGCCGTCATCGTCGGCGGCGTGCTGCAGTTCCTCGTGCAGCTGCCGGGCCTGAAGAAGATCGACATGGTGCCGCTGATCGGCCTCAACCCGCTGCGCGCGCTGCGCCACCCGGGCGTGAAGCGCGTGCTCGCGAAGATGGTGCCCGCGACGTTCGCGGTGTCGGTCGCGCAACTGTCGCTGATCATCAACACCAACATCGCGTCGCGGCTCGGGCAGGGCGCCGTGTCGTGGATCAACTACGCCGACCGCCTGATGGAATTCCCGACGGCGCTGCTCGGCGTCGCGCTCGGCACGATCCTGCTGCCGAGCCTGTCGAAGGCGCACGTCGACGCCGATTCGCACGAGTATTCGGCGCTGCTCGACTGGGGCCTGCGCGTCACGTTCCTGCTCGCGGCGCCGAGTGCGCTCGCGCTGTTCTTCTTCGCGACGCCGCTCACCGCGACCCTGTTCAACTACGGCAAGTTCGACGCGCACACCGTCACGATGGTCGCCCGCGCGCTGGCGACCTACGGGATCGGCCTCGTCGGCATCATCCTGATCAAGATCCTCGCGCCGGGCTTCTATGCGAAGCAGGACATCAAGACGCCGGTGAAGATCGCGATCGGCGTGCTGATCGTCACGCAGATCTCGAACTACGTGTTCGTGCCGCTGATCGGCCACGCGGGCCTGACGCTGAGCATCGGCGTCGGCGCGTGCCTGAACTCGCTGCTGCTGTTCATCGGGCTGCGCAAGCGCGGCATCTACCAGCCGTCGCCGGGCTGGCTGCGCTTCTTCGTGCAGCTGATCGGCGCGGCGCTCGTGCTCGCCGGCCTCATGCATTGGCTGTCGATCAGCTTCGACTGGACCGGGATGCGTACGCAGCCGCTCGATCGCATCGCGCTGATGGCCGCGTGCCTCGTGCTGTTCGCTGCACTATATTTCGGTATGTTGTGGGTGATGGGCTTCAAATACGCTTATTTCAGAAGGCGCGCCAAGTGACGACCGCAATGACCCGCGTCCTCGACTACTTCAGCACGCTCGTGGCGGACGACGACAGTCTGCCCGTCACGGAAGCGGCGCTGTCGCTGGCGCAGGACGCGTATCCCGACCTCGACCTGCAGGGCACGCTGGCCGAACTCGACATGCTGGCGGCGCGGTTGCGCCGGCGGCTCACGGACGATGCGGACCTGAAGGGCCGCGTCGCCGCACTGAACGATTTCTTCTTCCGCGAGCTCGGCTTCGCGTGCAATCACAACGACTACTACGACCCCGATAACAGCCACCTGAACGCCGTGCTGAAGCGGCGGCGCGGGATTCCGATCTCGCTGTCGGTGCTGTATCTGGAGCTCGCCGAGCAGATCGGCGTGCCGGCGCGCGGCGTGTCGTTCCCCGGCCACTTCCTGCTGCGCGTCACGCTGCCCGACGGCGACCTGATCATCGATCCGGCCAACGGCCATTCGCTGTCCGAAGCCGAGATGGTCGAGATGCTCGAGCCGTACGTCGCGCGGGCGGCCGGTGCGGTCGACAGTGCGTTGCGCGCGCTGCTGCAGCCGGCGACGAGCCGCGAGATCATCGCGCGGATGCTGCGCAACCTGAAGACGATCTATCTTCAGACGGAACGCTGGCAGCGGCTGCTCGCGGTGCAGCAGCGGCTCGTGATCCTGCTGCCCGAGCACCTCGACGAAGTCCGCGACCGCGGTTTCGCGTATGCGCGGCTCGATTACCTGCGGCCCGCGCTCGAGGATCTCGAACAGTATCTCGGCGAGCGGCCGGACGCGGACGACGCCACTGTCGTCGAGTCGCAGGTGACCGAATTGCGGCAGCGGATGCAGCGCGACGGCGAGGACTGAGCTACCGCGACGCTGCCGGAACCCTGAATGAAAAACGCCCGCATCGCGGGCGTTTTTTTATGCCTATTTCGGCTGCATCCGGATCGCGCCGTCGAGGCGGATCACTTCACCGTTGAGCATCGGATTCTCGACGATCTGGCGTACCAGCTGCGCGTATTCGGCCGGTTTGCCGAGCCGCGGCGGGAACGGCACCATCGCGCCGAGCGCGTCCTGCACGTCCTGCGGCATGCCGAGCAGCATCGGCGTCTCGAACAGGCCGGGCGCGATCGTCATCACACGGATGCCGCTGCGCGACAGATCGCGCGCGATCGGCAGCGTCATGCCCGCGACACCGGCTTTCGACGCCGCGTACGCGGCCTGGCCGATCTGCCCGTCGAACGCGGCAACCGACGCTGTGCTGACGATCACGCCGCGCTCGCCGTCCGCGGTCGGCGCGGTGGCAGCCATCGCGGTGGCCGCGAGCCGGATCATGTTGAATGTGCCCACGAGGTTCACGTTGATCGTCTTCGCGAACACATCGAGCGGATGCGCGCCGTCCTTGCCGACGGTCTTCGCGGCGGGCGCAATGCCCGCGCAGTTCACGAGGCCGCGCAGCGTGCCGGCTTGCGTCGCCGCGCTGACGGCCGCGTGCGCGTCGGCTTCGCTCGACACGTCGCAGTGCACGAAGATGCCGCCCAGTTCGGTCGCGAGCGCCGTGCCCGCCGCGTCGTTCAGGTCGGCGAGCACGACCGCGCCGCCTGCCTGCGCGAGCATCCGCGCGGTGCCGGCGCCGAGGCCCGATGCGCCGCCCGTGATCAGAAACACGTTGCCGCGAATTTCCATGACTGTCTCCGTTGTTGAGCGCCCCTGGCGCTTTAGCGCTCAGGGCGAAACCATCCAAGGTGGTCGACTGCTATTCGTGCTTCGGCGCCGGTTGCGGTGCCGTGCAAAGCGGTTGCGCGGTTCGATGCCGTGCGAGCGGTTGAGATGCCGGCGCCCGGGTCGCGGGAGCGCCCGCACCCGACCGATTGTACGGGGCACGCTTGCGCGACGGCGAGACCGGAGCGGCCGTGCGAGCCCGCCCGGGCAAAAAAAAAGCCGCCCGGAACGGGCGGCTTGCGGGTGCGCGATGCGCTGCTTACTTCAGTGCGCCAAACGCGCGCTCGCGGATTTCCTCGACGCTGCCGAGGCCCGAGATCTTGCGATACTGCGGCGCCTTCAGGCCGTTTTCCTCGCCGCGTTGCGCCCAGTCGCCGTAGTACGTGATCAGCGGCTTGGTCTGCGCTTCGTACACTTCGAGACGCTTCTTGACGGTTTCTTCCTTGTCGTCGTCGCGCTGGATCAGCGGCTCGCCCGTCACGTCGTCATGGCCTTCGACCTTCGGCGGGTTGAACTTGACGTGGTACGTGCGGCCCGATGCCGGGTGCGTGCGGCGGCCGCTCATGCGCTCGATGATTTCCGAGAACGGCACGTCGATCTCGAGCACGTAGTCGATCGCGACGCCGGCTTCCTTCATGGCGTCAGCCTGCGCGATCGTGCGCGGGAAACCGTCGAACAGATAGCCGTTCGCGCAGTCGGATTCCTTCAGCCGCTCCTTGACGAGGCCGATGATCAGCGCGTCCGGCACGAGCTTGCCGGCGTCCATGTAGCCCTTCGCCTCGACGCCGAGCGGCGTGCCGGCCTTCACGGCCGCGCGCAGCATGTCGCCCGTCGAGATTTGCGGGATGCCGAATTTTTCCTTGATGAAGTTTGCCTGGGTGCCCTTTCCCGCGCCGGGCGCGCCCAACAGGATCAAACGCATGGTGATATCTCCAGTATGTAGATTCGTGTGGCGAGACGAAAAAAGCGCCGGCGACGGTGTGCGCGGGGCTTGCCTGGCGCGTGGCGGGCCGGTCTGATGCGGCGCGTCGGGTTGAGCGACGCGCGGCTGCCGGCAGGGCCGCGGGCGGGGTCAAGCGAGGACGCGCTGGTCGCGGACGGCTCGCACAATCGCCTGATTATGCCACGGGTTATTTTGATGACGGCTGAAAAAGGGCCTGCACGCGTGCGAGATCGGCCGGTGTGTCGATCCCGGCTTCCGGCGCGGACTCGGTGATCAGCACTGCGATGCGCTCGCCGTGCCAGAGCGCGCGCAGCTGTTCGAGCTGCTCGGCCTGTTCGATCGGCGCCTGCGCGAGCGTCGGATAGGTGCGCAGGAAACGCGCGCGATAGGCATAGAGGCCGATGTGCCGATAGACCGGGAAGGCCGGTGCAGGCATGGCCGCGACGTCGGGCCAGTGCGGCTGGTACGCGTCCCGGCTCCACGGAATCGGCGCGCGCGAGAAGTACAGCGCGACGCTCTGCGCGTCGAGCGCGACCTTCACCACGTTCGGGTTGAACACGTCAGCCGCGTCGTGGATCGGGTGGGCGGCCGTCGCGATCGCGCAGGCCGGATGGGCTGCGAGGTGCGACGCTACGTCGCGCACGAGCACGGGGTCGATCAGCGGCTCGTCGCCCTGCACGTTGACGACGACCGTGTCGTCGCTCCACCCGAACGTCGCCGCGACTTCCGCGAGACGGTCGGTGCCGGACGGATGGTCGGCGCGCGTCAGCACCGCTTCGAAGCCGTGATCGCGCGCGGCATCGAGCACGCTCTGCGCGTCGGACGCGACGAGCACCTGCTGCGCGCCAGCCTCACGTGCACGCTCGGCGACGCGCACGACCATCGGCTTGCCGCCGAGATCGGCGAGCGGCTTGTTCGGGAGCCGCGTCGACGCGAGCCGGGCGGGAATGACGGCGATGAAGGGTTGCGGGTGAGTCATCGGGGCGGGCGGTGAGAAGAACGGAGCGGGCGGCGCGCCTGGCGCGGGTCGCCCGGAGGGTTCGGCGCCCTGGCCGCGGACGGGCCGCGGCTCGGGCTGGAGCGGGGTCGGGCGGCTCAGCGGCCGGCCGGGTCGACCGGCGTGCCTTCGACGGTCTGGCGCGCTTCGTCGACCAGCATCACGGGGATGCCGTCGCGGATCGGGTAGGCGAGCTTGTCCGCGTTGCAGATCAGCTCCTGCGCGGCACGGTCATAGTGGAGCGGGCCTTTGCAGATAGGGCACACAATGATTTCAAGCAGGCGAGCGTCCACGGAGTTTCTCCACAACGAGGGCAATGAGGCGAGGGTCGAGCGCGGCTTCGACGGGGACGACCCACAGTCGAGCGTCGCGCCAGGAAGCGCCCAATTTTACTGCATCCTTCTCGGTGATCAGGATCGCGTCGACGGCGTCGTCGACGAACGGATTGTCGGCGAACGCGTAGTGATCGGGCAGCGCGCGCGTCGCGGGCGCGAGACCGGCCGCGCGCAGCGTCGCGAAGAAGCGTTCCGGCGCGCCGATGCCGGCCGCGGCGAGGACGCGCTCGTTCGCGAATTGCGACAGCGGGCGGCGCAGCGCCGGCTGGTCGAGGTGCCATGCGGCGCCCGGCGTGAGCGCGAGCGAATAGGTGTCGGGCCACGGCGGCAGCGCGCCGCTGTACGGATCGTTGACGAGCGTCGCGTCGCGGTGCCGCGACAGCGGCTCGCGCAACGGCCCGGCCGGCAGCAGGAAACCGTTGCCGCCGAGCCGGTGGTCGAACACGACGAGTTCGACCGTGCGCGCGAGGCGGTAGTGCTGCAGGCCGTCGTCGCTGACGATCACGTCGACGTCCGGATGCGCGGCGCGCAGCGCCTGCGCGGCCGCGACGCGATCCGGGCAGACCCAGACGGGCGCGCCGGTGCGGCGTGCGATCAGGAGCGGCTCGTCGCCGCCCGCGCCGGCGCGCGACGCGGCCGTGATGGCGGTCGGCGCCTTCACGTTCGCGCCGTAGCCGCGCGACACGATGCCGGGGGTGAAGCCGGCCGCTCGCAACGCGTCGACGAGCGCGATCACGGTCGGCGTCTTGCCGGTGCCGCCGACGGTCACGTTGCCGACGACGACGACGGGCACGCCGACGTCGACCGGCTTCTTCCAGCCCTGCGCGTAGGCGGTGCGCCGCAGCGCCGCGCACAGGCCGAACACGCACGCGAACGGCGTGAGTGCCCACGCGAGCGCGCCGCGGCGCTGCCATTCGCGCGTCAGGCGCGCTTCGAGCCGGGCGAGCGGGCCGTCGGGCGCGCTCATCGGGCCGGGCGCGGCAGGTCGTGCGCCGCGGCGTGGGACGGATTCGTCAAGGCGGATTCTCCGTTGGGCGGCGCATGCCGCGGGGTCTGCGGAAGGCGGCACTCTAGCGCGCCGCAGGCGGGCGCGGCAAGCGCGACCGGCCGACGCACCCCACGGGGCCGGATCGCGACGGCTTGTGGATAACTCTGTGAAGAACTCCCCGTTCGAATGAGTCAAACGCCCGCCGGGTGGGCCTCGAATCGGATGAGAATCGTTTCGAAAGTTTTAAAAATATATAAAAATCAATGTGTTATCTCAAATCGTCTGGATTTTTCCGCGGTTTTCAGGCGTTTCAAGCCGACGATTGCCAAAGTGTGGACACCTTCCGCGCGTCACCGCGCCCGCGCCCGGCGCTGGACGTCGCGCGCGTGTCGGACTATCGTGTCGCCGCCAGCATTCATCCGACCGTCCATGCCTTCCGACTCCCCATTTGCCGCACCGGGTGCCACCCGCGGCGGCGACGAAGTGATACCCGTTTCGGCGCTCAATCGCGCGATTTCGACGATGCTCGAGCGCTCGTTTCCGCTGCTGTGGATTTCGGGCGAAGTGTCGAATTTCACCCGCGCCGCGAGCGGCCACTGGTATTTCTCGATCAAGGACCAGCAGGCGCAGATGCGCTGCGTGATGTTCCGTGGCCGCGCGCAATACGCGGAATTCACGCCGCGTGAAGGCGACCGGATCGAGGTACGCGCGGTCGTGACGATGTACGAGCCGCGCGGCGAAGTGCAGCTCAACGTCGAGGCCGTGCGGCGCACGGGCCAGGGGCGCCTGTACGAGGCGTTCCTGCGGCTGAAGGCGCAGCTCGAGGGCGAGGGACTCTTCGCGCCCGAGCGCAAGCGGCCGCTGCCGCCGCACCCGCGCGCGATCGGCATCGTGACGTCGCTGCAGGCCGCCGCGCTGCGCGACGTGCTGACCACGCTCGCGCGCCGCGCGCCGCACATTCCGGTGATCGTCTATCCGGCGCCCGTGCAGGGGGCGGGCTCGGCGGAAAAGCTCGTCGCGGCCGTCGAGACCGCGAATGCGCGCCGCGAGGTCGACGTGCTGCTGGTCTGTCGCGGCGGCGGCTCGATCGAGGATCTGTGGTCGTTCAACGACGAGGCGCTGGCGCGCGCGATCGCGGCGAGCGAACTGCCGGTCGTGAGCGGCGTCGGGCACGAGACCGATTTCACGATCGCGGACTTCGCGGCCGACCTGCGCGCGCCGACGCCCACCGGCGCCGCCGAGCTCGCGAGCCCGCAGCGCGCACTGCTGCTGCGCGAGGTCGCCGAGCGCCAGCGTGCGCTCGCACGCGGCATGGAACGCCGACTGGAGCAGCGCGCGCAGCAGCTCGACTGGCTCGCGCGCCGGCTGGTGAGCCCGGCCGAGCGGCTGCAGCGGCAGCGCACGCACGTCGAGCAGCTTGCCGTGCGGCTGGCGTCGGCGGCGTCGCGGCCGGTACGCGACGCGCGCGCGCGGTTCGCGCTCGCGCAGTTGCGCTGGCAGCGCGCGCGCCCCGATCCGTCGCAGGCGCGCCAGGCACTCGCGGGGCTGTCGCAGCGCCTTGCGCTCGCATTGCAGCGCCGTCACGAACGCGACACGGCTCGCGTGTCAGCCTGTGCGGCAAGGCTCGAGGTGTTGAGCCCGCAGCGCACGCTCGAGCGCGGTTATGCGGCGCTGATCGATGCGCAGACGGGCCGCGCGGTGCGCACGCCGAACGCATTGAAGCCGCAGCGCCGCCTGACCGTGCATCTCGCCGAAGGCTCGGCCGACGTGTCGCTCGCCGACGTGCAGCCGCGCCTCGCCGATACGATCTGACGTGAGCGGCGCACGCGCCGCGACCGGGCAAAACGCGCGGGAACGGCGGTTGCGCGGTATCGGCTCGTCCCTGTGGACGATGCGCGAACATCGCTTTTCCGCATACCGCGGATAAATGGCCCGTGAGTTTGCGGGGTTATTCGTCCTCGCCTACAATCGGACGCTCGGCAGCATTCAACACAAGCCCCCCTACATACTCAACGAAGGAATCGCCATGGCTCATACGCTCCCGCCGCTCCCGTACGCTGAAGACGCACTCGCGCCGACCATCTCGCTCGAGACGATCCAGTACCACTACGGCAAGCATCATCAGGCTTATGTGACGAACCTGAACAATCTGATCCCGGGCACGGAATTCGAAAACCTGTCGCTGGAAGAGATCGTGAAGAAGTCGTCGGGCGGCATCTTCAACAACGCCGCGCAAATCTGGAACCACACGTTCTTCTGGAACAGCCTGTCGCCGAACGGCGGCGGCGCACCGACGGGCGCGCTGGGCGACGCGATCAACGCGAAGTGGGGTTCGTACGACGCATTCAAGGAAGCGTTCACGAAGGCCGCGGTCGGCACGTTCGGTTCGGGCTGGGCATGGCTCGTGAAGAAGGCTGACGGCTCGCTCGACATCGTGTCGACGAGCAACGCAGCAACCCCGCTGACGACGGCCGACAAGGCACTGCTGACGATCGACGTGTGGGAACACGCGTACTACATCGACTACCGCAACGCACGTCCGAAGTTCGTCGAAGCGTTCTGGAACATCGTGAACTGGGACTTCGCAGCGAAGAACTTCGCGTAAGGTCCGGCACCTGCGCGCCGCTACGGCGCGCGGTACCCAGCAGAAAAGCCCTCGTTTCGAGGGCTTTTTTGTTTTTGCCGCAGCGAAACGTGCCGCGCGTGCCCGGTCAGGCGAGGAGGCCGAGCCCCCAGCCGAGCGCCGCGCTCGCGATCACGACGGCCCAGGGCGGCACGCGCCAGAACACCAGCGCGACGAATGCGACGAGTGCCGCGGCCAGGTCGCGCGGCGCCATGATCGTGTCGGTCCAGACCGGGTGATAGAGCGCCGCGAGCAGCAGCCCGACGACGGCCGCGTTCACGCCCGCGAGCGCGGCCTGCATCCGCGTGCTGCGGCGCAGGCGTTCCCAGAACGGCGCGGTGCCGGCCACCAGCAGGAACGACGGCGCGAAGATCGCGACCAGTGCGATCGTGCCGCCGAGCCAGCCGTTCGGCGCATCGCGCAGCGACGCACCGAGGAATGCCGAGAACGTGAACAGCGGCCCCGGCACGGCCTGCGCGACACCATATCCGGCCAGGAACGCCGCATCGCCGACCCAGCCGGGCGCGACCACGGCCGCCTGCAGCAGCGGCAGCACCACGTGGCCGCCGCCGAACACGAGTGCGCCGGTGCGGAAGAACGCATCGACGACGGCGAGCGTATCGGATTGGAGCGCGCGGGCGGCGAACGGCAACGAGACGAGCAGCGCCGCGAACAGCGCGAGCCACAGCAGGCCCGCGCGATGCGACACGTGCAGCGGCAACGGCTCGTGTGCGTCGCGTGCCGGCTGCGGCAGCAGCACGAGGCCGGCCGATCCGGCCGCGACGATCACCGCAATCTGCGTCCACGCAGCCGGCGCGAGCAGTGCGGCGCACGCGGCCGCGGCCATCAGCGTGACGCGGCGCGCATCCGGGCACAGCGTGCGTGCCATACCCCATACGGCCTGCGCGATCACGGCGACCGACACGATGCGCAGCCCGTGCAATGCACCGGCTTCGATCGGCGCGCCCGTCGCGTGCACGCCGAGCGCGAACAGCATCATCAGCAGCGCCGACGGCAGCGTGAAGCCGAGCCAAGCGGCGAACATGCCCGCGTAGCCGGCGCGCGCGAGGCCGATCGCCATCCCGACCTGGCTGCTCGCGGGCCCCGGCAGGAACTGGCACAGCCCGACGAGATCCGCGTAGGTGCGTTCGGTGAGCCAGCCCCGCCGCGTGACGAATTCGGCGCGGAAGTAGCCGAGGTGCGCGACCGGGCCGCCGAACGACGTGAGGCCGAGCCGCAGGAACGCGACGAAGACGGGCCACGGATGGCGGGAGGGGACGGCGGTCGATGGATTCAAGGCGGGGCGATGGGGAGCGGACGAGCCGCCACGATAGCGCAACCCGGCGGTGGCGGGGTAACGCATCACGGTGCGGTGCGCGTTGCTCAGCGCGTGCCGTCTCCCAGCCCGCTCGCGCGGCGCAGCGCGTCGATATCGACGAGTTCGATCTCGCCGACGTGCAGCCGCACGATGCCGTCGGCCTGCAGCGCCTTCAGCAACTGGTTGGTGGTCTGCCGCGTGATCGACAGCATCGACGCGAGCGTTTCCTGCGACAGCCGCACGCGCGTGCGCCCGGCGCTGATCCCGCCGTAGCCGTCGGCGATCATCAGCAGGCGGGCGGCGAGCCGCTGCGCGGCCGGCATCACGCTCATCGACTCGACGGTCAGGAAGCTCAGGCGCAGCTTCTGCGCCATCAACAGCGCGAACTGCCGCCAGTATTGCGGCGTCGCGTCGAGAATCGCGAGCAGCGCGGCCTGCGGGACGTGCAGCAGCAGCGCGTCGTCGAGCGCGATCGCGTCGTGCGTGCGCGGCTGGCCGTCGAACAGCGCGATTTCGCCGAACCATGTGACGGGCTCGGCGACCGTCAGCAGCGCCTCCTTGCCCTGCGGATCGACCGCACCTATCGTGAGTGAACCGGCCAGTACCGCGTACAGCCCGCACGGCGGGTCGCCGCGCCGGAACAGCGCATGGCCGGCCGGCAGCCGGCGCAGCGCCGCGCGGGCGAGCAGGTCCGCGCGCAACGCGGGCGGCAGCGCGGCGAACCACGGGTTCGCTTCGATCTGCGGCAGGTACGGGGCGAGCGAAGAGGGCATGGGCACGCGATGTCGGGTAGCTGACAGAGGTTCTCGGGCGTGACGCGCATCATAGCGCCCAACAACCGACCAGGAGACGCGATGAAGACGCTCGAAGACCATCTTTCCCAGTATGCGGCCTACCACCGCGACGCGCGCAACATCGCGACGCATCTGGTCGGGATCCCGATGATCGTATTCGCAGTCGAGGTGCTGCTGTCGCGGCCGGCGCTCGGGACGCTGGCCGGCGTCGCGCTGTCGCCGGCGCTGCTGCTCGCCGTCGCGTTCGCGGTGTTCTACCTGCGTCTCGACCTGCGGTTCGGGATCGTGATGACCGCGCTGTTCGCGCTGGGCCTGTGGGGCGCGCAGGCGCTCGCGTTGCTGCCGACCGCGCAATGGCTCGCGACCGGCATCGGCGCGTTCGTCGTCGGCTGGATCGTCCAGTTCGTCGGGCACTGGTTCGAAGGGCGCAAGCCCGCCTTCGTCGACGATCTGGTCGGCCTGGTGGTCGGGCCGCTGTTCGTCGTCGCCGAGGTCGCGTTCTTCGCGGGACTGCGCGGCGAAGTGCGCCGCGAAGTCGAGCGGCGGGCCGGCCCCGTGCACGGCGGCGCGCATTCGCATGTCTGACGCACCGGTCTGCGTACTCGGCGCGGGCGCCGTCGGCTGCTATCTCGGCGGCCGGCTCGCGACGGCCGGCGCGAAGGTGACGCTCGTCGGCCGCGCACGGATCGGCGATGCGATTCGTCGGCACGGGCTGACGCTGACCGACCGGCGCGGCTATCGCGCGACGCTCGCCCCGGCCGATGTCGTGTTCACGACCGATCCGGCGGCTGCTGCGGCGGCGCGGCTCGTGCTCGTGGCGGTGAAATCGGCCGCGACGCGTGAGGCCGCGGCGCAGCTGGCCGGCGTGCTGCGGCCCGGCACGGTCGTGATCAGCTTCCAGAACGGCCTGCACAATGCCGACGTGCTGCGCGAGGCGCTGCCGCAAGCAACCGTGCTGGCCGGCATGGTGCCGTTCAACGTGATCGAGCGCGCGCCCGGCGCGTTTCACCAGGGCTCGGCCGGCGCGCTTGCGGCCGACGCGTCTCCGGTGCTGCAGCCGTTTGCCGACGCATTCGCGCGCGCCGGGCTGCCGCTCGCGCTGCATCGCGACATGCGAGCCGTGCAGTGGGCGAAGCTGCTGCTCAACCTGAACAACGCGGTCAATGCGCTCGCGAACCTGCCGCTGCGCGACGAACTCGCGCAACGTGCGTACCGGCGCTGCGTCGCGCTCGCGCAGCGCGAAGCGCTGCACTGCCTGACGCGGGCCGCGATCCGGCCTGCGCGGTTGACGCCGTTGCCGGCCGCGTGGATCCCGGCCGTGCTCGACTTGCCCGATTTCGCGTTCCGCGTGCTCGGCGGCCGGATGCTCGCGATCGACCCGCTCGCGCGTTCGTCGATGTCCGACGATCTCGCGGCGCAGCGTGCGACGGAAGTCGAGTGGATCAACGGCGAGGTCGTATGGCTGGCCGCGCGCTTCGGCGCGCAGGCGCCCGTCAATGCGCGACTGTGCGCGCTCGTGCATGACGCGGAACGTGCGGCGGCGCGCCCGGCCTGGCGCGGCGACGCACTGTGGGCCGAGTTGACCGCGCAGGCAGTGCGCGCGGGCGACGTGCGGGCCGCGTAGGGGCCGCGCAAGCCGACGCGCGGGGCGTGGGGGGCCGCACGACAGGTGCCGCGGCCAAGATGCGCGGTGCGTCATACGACGCTTATGCGGAGCTGTCACCATGGTGGATCGCCCGACTCTCGATGCCTACGACGCCCACGCCGCGCAATACGCGCAGGACTGGCTCGACCAGGCCGCGCCAGACGACATGTACGCGCTGCTGGAGCAGTATTTCTCACCGGGGCCGACCGCGGACGTCGGCTGCGGAGCCGGGCGCGATACGGCCTGGCTCGCGTCGCGCGGCTTCGACGTGCGCGGCTACGACGCGAGCGCCGCACTGCTCGACGAGGCGCGGCGCTGCCATCCGGACCTCACCTTCGAGCTGGCTGCACTGCCGGCGCTGGCCGGCGTGCCGTCCGGCGCGTTTCGCAACGTGCTGTGCGAAACGGTCGTGATGCATCTCGAACAGGCGGACGCGGCGGCGGCGGCCGCGCGGCTGGCCGAGCTCCTGATGCCGGGCGGCACGTTGTACATGAGCTGGCGGGTGGCCGGCAACGGCGCGTTGCGCGACGAGCGCGGCCGCCTTTACACACCGCTCGATGCGGCGCGGATGCGGGCGGCGCTCGGCGCGGGCACGCAGGTGATCGACGAGCACGAGGTCGTCAGCGCATCGTCCGGCAAGCGCGTGCACCGGCTGATCGCGCGCAAGGCCGCCGCCGCGTGAGCGCGGCGCGGCGGCGCGCTCATTCGCGGTTGAGTGCCGCTTCCCAGTTGATGTCGACGCACAGCACCTGCATGCCGGTCGCGACCGGCGCGGCGATCGACGCGGTCACGCACAGGTGCGCCTCGTTGATGGACAGGTAGGGGGACGTCAGGTGCACGTGGCCCGGCGCGCGCATCGCGTCGATGAAGTACGGGCGCCGTTCCCAGCTCGCGCCTTCCGAGTGCAGCAGCGGCCGGAAGCGCTTGGCACGCTGCGATACGCTGCCGCGCGCGAGCACGTTGTCGCCGATCTGGCGCCCCGATGCGTCGAGCAGGAAACACCGGGCGGTCTCGGGCAGCCCGAGTACGACGGCCGCCGCGTCGGTGAGCGGCTCGCCCGCGCCGAGCTTCCGGCTCGCTTCCTCGAGCGCCGCGACGTACGGCGCGAGCCGTTCCGCCTGCGTGCGCTCGCGTTGCGCGACGCGCAGCCGCAATGCGGCCGACAGCGTATCCATGCAGCCCGCGGCGGCCTGCGGCTGCACCGGTTCGACGCTCGGCCCCGCGAAATACTGGCCCTGCACGAAATCGACGTCGCACTCGAGCGCGATCAGCGCGTCTCGCTCGGTCGCGAGCCCGCCCATCAGCACGAGCTGGCCGGATTCGTGCAGCAGCGACACGAGCCCCGGCAGCACGCGTTCGAGATGCGAGTGCTCGCTTGCCTGCGCGAGGATGCCGCGATCGAGCGTGACGATGTCGGGATGCAGGTGCCACACGCGGTCGATGTTCGAATGCTTCGCGCCGAACCCGACCAGCGCGATCAGGAAGCCGGCCTTGCGCAGCCCGTCGACGATCGCCGCGTAACGCGGCGTTTCGCCGCCGGCCTGCTCGGGCACTTCGAGCACCACGCGATGCGGCGGCAGCCCGAGCGCCTTCAGGTTCGCGAGCAGGGCGTCGCTGTAGACGGTGTCCATCAGCGCGGCCGGATGCAGGCTCAGGAAGAGCCATTCGTCATGACTGTCGAACGCGTGGAAGTTGCCGAGATGCAGCGATTCGGCGAGCCGGCCGAGCTCGAGCAGGTCGCCGCGCCGCGCCGCCTGCGTGAACACTTCGTGCGACGCCACCTGGCGGCTGTCCTCGTCGTGCGCACGCAGCGACGCGTGATAGCCGATCGCGCGGCGGTGCGACACCGAGAAAACGGGCTGGAACACGCTGAACACGGTGTAGCCGCCGTACAGCACGGTGCGCCGGTTCCCGTCGTCGCCGGCGATGGGGCGGGGCGGCTGAAAGCCGGGGGGATCGATTTCGATCATGCTCATGATGTCGGCCGAAGGAAGACTGCCAGTTTACCTAGAGAATAGGCGAGCAAGAAGCATGCACGGCATCGTACCCCGTGCGGCGGCGCGTCGCGGCCGGGCCGCCGGTCATCGCCGGCGCATCGAACGGCCCGCGCTGCACCGCAATGGTGCGCGCCGACCCGGTTCGGCGCGCGCCGCGCGTCACGCGCGTTCGGACGGGTCGGTCTTGCGCGCGGTGCTGCGGATCTCGGGCGCGAGCTGCGCGAAGATCCATGCGGAAGCGGCCGTGATGATCCCGACGCAGATGAAGGTCGCATGGAATGCCGGCAGCGTGTTGCTCGGCGTCACGGTGCGCAGCATGCCGGTGAACGTCGCGAGCAGCGCCCCCGCGACCGTGACGCCGAGGCTCATCGACAGCATCTGCAC
Organism: Burkholderia reimsis; assembly: GCF_003294055.1. Taxonomy (NCBI): domain Bacteria; kingdom Pseudomonadati; phylum Pseudomonadota; class Betaproteobacteria; order Burkholderiales; family Burkholderiaceae; genus Burkholderia; species Burkholderia reimsis. The sequence continues at coordinate 97,046 of NZ_QMFZ01000008.1, read as the reverse complement.
GAGCGAGAACAGGCTGTTGCCGCTGCTCGCGCCGCCCGTGCCGAGATCCTTGAGCGTCAGCGTGTTCATCGCGGTGAACTGCATCGAGTTGAAGCCGCCGAACAGCGCGAGATGCACGACCTTCACCCAGACCGGCACCGTGTCGCGCATCAGCGCGAAGCTCGCCATCATCACGCCGACCATGATCGTGTTCACGAGCAGCACCTTGCGATAGCCGTAGCGCGTGATCAGGCGCGTGATGATCCGCTTCGAGAACATCCCGGCCGCCGCCACCGGCAGCATCATCAGCCCGGCCTCGAACGCCGAGTAGCCGAGGCTCACCTGCAGCAGCAGCGGGATCAGGTACGGCATCGCGCCGCTGCCGATCCGCGCGAACAGGTTGCCGAGCAGCCCGACGCTGAACGTGTGGATCCGGAACAGCTCGAGCGAGAAGATCGGCTGCGGCGCGCGCACCGCGTACAGGCCGTATGCGACGAAACACGCGAGGCTCAGGATCAGCAGCACGAGCACGGCCGCGTGCTGCATGCCGAGATCGGCGAGGCCATCGAGCGACAGCGAGATCGCGACCATGCCGATCGTCAGCAGCAGATAGCCCTTCAGGTCGAAGCGGCCGACGGCCGGGTTGCGCGAATCGGGCATCGAATAGAAGGTCGCGATGCAGCCCGCGACGCCGACCGGCACGTTGATCAGGAAGATCCAGTGCCACGACGCGATCTTCACGAGCCAGCCGCCGAGCGTCGGCCCGATCAGCGGGCCGATCAGGCCGGGAATCGCGACGAACGACAGCGCGGACAGGTAGCGTTCGGCCGGGAACGTGCGCAGCACCGCGAGTCGCCCGACCGGCAGCAGCATCGCGCCGCCGACCCCCTGTACGACGCGGAACGCGACGAGTTGCTGCAGCGTATGCGCGTTCGCGCACAGCAGCGAGCCGAGCGAGAACACCAGGATCGCGCTGAAGAACACGCGCCGCGTGCCGAAGGTATCGGCGAGCCAGCCCGACACGGGGATCATTACCGCCATCGTCAGGGAGTACGCGATCACGACCGATTGCATGCGCAGCGGCGACTCGCCGAGGCTCGCGGCCATCGACGGCAGCGCCGTGTTGACGATCGTCGAGTCGAGCGTCTGCATGAAGAAGCCCGTTGCGACGAGCCAGAGCATCACGGTGAGGTTCTTTTCGCCGGGAGCGGCGGCAGGCGGGCGCTGGAACATGGGGGCGGGGCGGTGGTGCGGGACAGCCGACATTGTAGGGAAAGCCGTCGCGCCGTGCAGGTTCGGCGCAACGGCGGTGCGAAGTCCGGCCGGCGGGCGCCTGTCCTCGTCGAGCGACCGGTACAGTTCAGCCGAAAGTGTTCGTCGCCGTATCTGTCCGTGTGCCGCCGCTGTCCGAAATACTGGTGCCATCGGACCCGTGCGACCAGGAGGCTGCCATGCGCGAACTGCGACTTTACGTGATCGAAGGCGACGAGCCGGCCGGTCGGTGGCGGATCGTCGATCGCACCGCGCTGGAGGTGGCCGACGGCGAGGTCTGGGTGACGATCGAGGGCCGGATCGACGATCACTGGCTCGGCGCCGGCGATTCGCTGACGCTCACGCCCGGCATGCGCGTCTGGGTCAGCGCGGGGGCGCACGGCGCGACGTTCGCGTTTGGTCCGCTCGACGCGCCCGCCGTGCGCGCCGCGCAGGCGTGGTGGCGGCCGCTCGTCGCATGGCGCGACGGCCGGCGTCACGCGCCCGCATCGCTGCCGACGTAGCCCCCGGCGCTGGCGTCCTCGTATTGCTCGGGCGCATGCGCGATCCGGCCGGCCGTGCAGTCATCGGCGATCCGCGTGGTCGGCGAGCCCGGCGGCGGGATGGGCCGGTCGAGCGAATGCTCGCCGACGTATCCCGAGCGTTTCGCTGCGGCACGGCGGCGTGCGAGCTGCCGCATTTCGTTCGCACGGTAGCGACGGAGCCTGGCCGTGCCGCACGGCAGCGAGCGCAGCGGGGCGCGGTTCACGTGCGCATGGAGGGGCACGCCGGCACCGAGGATGCAGGCAGACTTGCCGTGCATTGGGGATGTCGGGCCGGCTGCGCCTGCCGGGGAGCAGGCGATACATCCGTGCTGCGACCGTGTGCGAGGTGCCGATTCGCACAATCAGGATTGCTCGCGACGGTCGCGAATTCTAGACTCGATCCTGTCTCCCCCACGGCCCGTCCCGCCATGACACCCGAATTCGCGTTGACGCATCTGTGGCGGCTCGCACACGGCGACCCCGACGCGCTGGCACGCGCGACCGTGACGGGGCAGGACCCGACGCTGCCGTCGACCTTCCGGGTCGGCACGCTGGCCGCGGCGACGATCGCGGCAGCCGGGCTCGCGGCGGCCGAATGCCATCGGCTTCGCACGGGCGTTGCGCAAACCGTCGACGTGTCGGTGCGCGACGCGCTCGTCGCGTTCCGCAGCGAACGCTATCTGCGCGTGGACGACGGCCCGCCGCCGGAGTTGCGTCATCCGGTGACGGGCTTCTACGAGACGCGCGACGGACGCTGGATTCAGTTGCACGCAAACTTCCCGCATCACCTGCAGGGGATTCTCGGTGTGCTCGGCTGCGGCGCGCAGCGGGACGACGTCGCCGCGGCGATCCGCACGCGGGACGGCGCAGCACTCGACACCGCGCTGGCCGAGGCCGGGCTGTGCGCCGCATTGATCAGAATGCCTGACGAGTGGGCGGCGCACGAGCAGGCGCGTGCGATCGCCGCGCTGCCGCTGTTCGAGATCGAGCGGATCGGCGATGCGCCCGTCGAGCCGATCGGCGGGGGCGACGCCGGCCAGCCGCTTGCCGGTCTGCGCGTGCTCGATCTCACGCGGATCATCGCGGGGCCGGTCGCGGGCCGCACGCTGGCGTCGCACGGCGCGCAGACACTGCTCGTCAACGGCCCGCACCTGCCGAACATCGCGCCGCTCGTGATCGACAACGGGCGCGGCAAGCGTTCGACGTGGATCGACCTGCGCGACGACGCGGGCATCGATACGCTGCACGCGCTCGCTCGTGATGCGGATGTGTTCCTGCAGTCGTACCGGCCCGGTGCGCTCGCGGCGCGCGGCTTCGGGCCGCTCGCGCTGGCGGCGCGGCGGCCCGGCATCGTGTGCGTGTCGATCTCCGCGTACGGGCATGCGGGGCCGTGGGCGCAGCGGCGCGGCTTCGACAGTCTCGTGCAGTCGGCGAGCGGGATCGCGTGGCAGGAACAGCAGGCCGCGCACGCGAACGCGCCGCGCCACCTGCCGTGCCAGGCGCTCGATCATGCAACGGGTTATCTCGCGGCGTTCGGCGCGATGATCGCGCTCGCGCGCCGGGCACGCGAAGGGGGAAGCTGGCACGTGCGACTGTCGCTCGCGCAGACGGGCCGCTGGCTGCAGTCGTTCGGCATCGTGCCGGACGGCCTGCGGGCACCCGATTTCGCGCGCACCGATGTATGCGACCGGATCGAGCGCATCGCGTCGCCGTTCGGCATGCTCGACGCGGTGCGGCCCGCCGAGCGGTTATCGGTGACACCGCCGTCGCTTGCGCGCCCGTCCGTGCCGTTCGGCACCGACGATGCGTGCTGGCTGTAAGCGCCGGCGGCGCGGCCGGCGTTACTTGCGCAGTTCGACGACGAAGTCGTAGTAGTCGTTGCGGCAGTAGGTATCGGTCAGTTCGATCGCGCGCTGGTCCGACGTATAGCCGATTCGTGTGATCAGCAGCAGCGCGTCGTGCGGTGCGATGCCCATCTGCTCGGCGATCTCGTCGGTCGCGTTGACCGCGCGGAAATGCTGCAGCGCGCGCACGATCGGCGTGCCGCGCGCTTCGAGATAGCTGTACAGCGACCCGCCGATTGCCTGCGGATCGGGGATCAGCGTCGCGGGAAACGTCGAATTCTCGACGGCCATCACGATGCCGTCGGCGAGGCGCAGGCGCTTCAGGCGCGTGACCGATGCGGCCGGCGACAGCCCGAGCTGGATCACTTCGTCGCGGTTCGCCGGCTGGATCTCGCGTGCGATCCATTGCGAGCTCGGCTTGAAGCCGCGCCGTTCGAGCATTTCGCTGAAGCTCGACAGCCGCGACAGCGGATCCTCGTAGCGCGGCTGGATGAAGTTGCCGGCGCCCTGCGTGCGGCGAATCAGGCCTTGCTCGACGAGCAGCGCGATCGCCTTGCGCGCGGTGATGCGCGATACGCCCAGTGCATCGGACAGCACGCGCTCGGAGGGCAATGCCTCACCGGCTGTCCAGCGGTTGTCGTGGATCGCGTCGCCGAGCTTGCGGGCGAGCTGCAGGTAGAGCGGCGTGTCGTTGTCGGGGTCGGGGCGCAGGTCCTGCCAGCGGTCGTCCGTGGATGCCTTCATGGAGTGGGTATCGATCAGGGTGCGGCCATTCTAAGTCATCGCGTGGCGCCGTTATAGCCGGTTTTTGCCGTGCAATAGGTGAATCGCGCGCCGATTGACTACACTGATGCGTCGTATTCCATGCCTGGGTCGCGGTGCGCGGCCACGAATCCGCAACGAGGAACGCATGACAGACACGATCGCCACGGTCGTCCTGCCGGACGGCGAGACGATTCCGAAGCTTGGCCTGGGCACGTGGGAGATGGGCGAGCAGCCGGCCCGGCGCGCGGACGAGATCGCCGCGCTGCGCGAAGGCGTCGCGCTCGGAATGACGCTGGTCGATACGGCCGAGATGTACGGCGACGGCGCGACCGAGGAACTGGTCGGCGAGGCGCTCGCGGGCCTGCGCGACGAAGTGTTCCTCGTCAGCAAGGTCTATCCGCACCATGCGAGCCGGCGCGGCGTCGTTGCCGCGTGCGATGCGAGCCTCAAGCGCCTGCGTACCGATCGCCTCGACCTGTATCTGCTGCACTGGCGCGGCTCGGTGCCGCTCGATGAAACGGTCGAAGGCTTCGAAGCGCTGCAGCGCGCGGGCAAGATCCGTCACTGGGGTGTCAGCAACTTCGATACGGCCGACATGGCCGAGCTCGTCGATGAAGCCGGTGGCGGCGCGTGCGCGACCAACCAGATCCTCTACAACATCGCGCGGCGCGGCCCGGAATTCGACCTGCTGCCATGGCTTGCCGGGCACGGGATGCCGGCGATGGCCTACAGCCCGGTCGATCATGGACGGCTGCCGAAGCGCTCGCCGCTCGACGAGATCGCACGGCAGCACGGGGTGTCGGTGATGCGCGTCGCGCTTGCGTGGGTGCTCGCGCAGCCGGGGGTTTTCGCGATCCCGAAGGCGTCGCGCATCGAACACGTGCGCGACAACCGGGCCGCGCTCGATTTCATGTTCAGCGACGACGAGCGCGCGCAGCTTGACGCGTACTTCCGTCCGCCACGCAGCAAGCGCGCGCTCGAGATGCTCTGACGACGCCCGGCCGGGCAACGCGGCAGGTCAGTGGTTGCCTCCGGAGGATCCGCCGTTGCCGTGACCGCCGCCATGGCCGTTCCCGCTGCCATGGCCATTGCCGACACCGTTGGCCCCGCCATTGCCGGCGCCGCCGCTGCCGTTTCCATTGCCGTTGCCACCGTCGCCATGGCCGCCGTCGCCGTGACCGCCGCCGTCGCCGCTGCCATGGCCACCGCCGTTACCGTGACCGCCGCCATCGCCGTTGCCATGGCCACCGCCGTCACCGTGGCCGCCGCCGTCGCCGCTGCCGTGACCACCGCCGTTACCGTGACCGCCGCCGTCGCCGCTGCCATGGCCACCGCCGTTACCGTGACCGCCGCCATCGCCGCTGCCATGGCCACCGCCGTTACCGTGGCCGCCGCCGTCGCCGCTGCCGTGACCACCGCCGTTACCGTGACCGCCGCCGTCGCCGCTGCCATGGCCACCGCCGTTACCGTGACCGCCGCCATCGCCGCTGCCATGGCCACCGCCGTCACCGTGACCGCCGCCATCGCCGTTGCCATGGCCGCCACCATTGCCGTGACCACCACCATCGCCGTTGCCATGGCCACCGCCGTTACCGTGACCGCCGCCGTCACCGCTGCCATGGCCACCGCTGTCACCGTGGCCGCCCCCATCGCCGTGACCACCGCCGTCGCCATGGCCGCCACCGTTGCCGTGACCGCCGCCGCCGGAAGAACCACCGCCGGAAGAACCACCGCCGGAAGAACCACCGCCGGAAGAACCACCGCCGGAAGAACCACCACCGGAAGAACCACCGCCGGAAGAACCGCCACCGGAAGAGCCACCACCGGAAGAGCCACCACCGGAAGAGCCACCACCGGACGAGCCACCACCGGAAGAACCACCACCGGAAGAACCACCACCGGAAGAACCGCCACCGGAAGAGCCACCACCGGAAGAGCCACCACCGGAAGAACCACCGCCGGAAGAACCACCACCGGAAGAGCCACCACCGGAAGAGCCACCACCGGAAGAACCGCCGCCGGAAGAACCACCACCGGAAGAACCACCACCGGAAGAACCACCACCGGAAGAACCACCACCGGAAGAACCACCACCGGAAGAGCCACCACCGGAAGAACCACCACCGGAAGAACCACCACCGGAAGAACCACCCCCGGAAGACCCTCCCGAACCACCGTTACCAGACGCGTTGCCACTGCGGCCCGAGCCACCCGAACCGCTCGTGCCGCCGGCTGTTCCGCTCGTCGTTCCGCCGACGCCGGCAGGTCCGACGGTACCGTTCCCGTTGTTGCCGCTGCCGCCGCCACTGCCATTTCCGCTACCGGGGCTGCTGCCGCTGCCATTGCCGGTCGCACCTGCGCCGTTCCCGCCGGCGTGCCCACCGGCGAAGACGTGCACCGAGCACGCAGCCGGATTCGCTGCGCACGGCGAAGCGTCGTCGACCAGCATCATGATGGTGTCCGCGCCGGCAACGGCATCGGGCGCGGAGTCCGGTGTCGCGTCCTGTGCGACGGCATACGAGCAGCAGCACGCGAACGCGGCTGCGGCGAACAAGGTTGCGCGATGGCACCGTCCCGTCGTGCGGAACGGTCGTTTCGTCTTGAGCATCATGGCCTCCCCATGCGCGCGATGCCTCGTCGCCGCGCGGCAATCTACGTGTAGTGCAGGGGGCCGGTAAAGGTTCGTAGTCCTGTCGGCAGCCGATCGCCTTCGGGCCGGCGCTGGACGCCAGCCTCGATCGCGGAGCGGCATGCGGGCCCGCCGTGCGAAGCCCTATCTGCCAGATCCGTGCCATCGGCCGCTTGAGCCCGCGGCACAAGGCGCGCGCAGCGCGCGACGGCGCATGCAACGTCTTTGGTAGGAGTTTTGTTTCCGGAATGAAACGTCTGAGCTAAGTTCAGCGCGCGGGCGCATCGGCCGCGCGCTGCCAGCGGTGGAACAGGATCGATGCGATCCAGCAGACGAGGAACAGGGCGACGATGCCGTAGCCGATCGAGCCGAAGCGCTCGCCGACCGCATCGAGCGCGTCGCGCAGGGGGCCCGTCAGCGACAGCTTGTCGGCCAGCAGGCCGGCTGCCTCGATCCCGCCGATCGCCAGCGCGACGGCCGCCGACACGAACGTGATGCTCGCGTTGTAGAGCAGCTTGCGCTGCGGATCGTCCATCGCCCAGCCGTACGCGTGAATCATCAGCACGTTATCGGTCGAGTCGATCAGCGTCATGCCGGCGGTGAAAAGCGCGGGAAACAGCATGACCGTATAGACCGGCAGCCCCTGGCTCGCCTGTGCGGCCGCGATCGCGAGCAGGCCGATTTCGGTTGCAGTATCGAAACCGAGCCCGAACAGCACGCCGACCGGATACATGTGCCAGCTCTTCGACACGAACCGGAACAGCGGACGCAGCAGCCGGGACACGAGCCCGGCCGGGCGGTGCACATGCGCCGCATCGTGCGCGTGCCCATGCCCGTGCGTGCCGCGATAGCGCCGCCACACGTCGCGCAGGATCGCCAGGTTCACGCACGCGAGCACGAGCAGGAAGGTGGCCGACACCGCCGTGCCGATCGTGCCGCCGATCTCGCGGAACGCATCGAACCGGTCGCGCAGCGCGAATGCCGTCAGCGCGATGCCGAGCGTCGCGGCGATCACGATCGTCGAATGGCCGAGCGAGAAGAACAGCCCGACGCTCACCGGTCGCTGGCCGTCCTGCATCAGCTTGCGCGTCGCAACGTCGATCGCGGCGATGTGATCGGCGTCGACCGCGTGACGCAGCCCGAGCCCGTAAGCGATCGCCGCGGTGCCGAGCAGCAGCGGATGATCGCGCAACACGGCGAGCGCCCACAGCCAGACGGCGGCGTTTGCGGCGATCAGGCCGGCATAGAGGATCAGCAGGCGGCGCAGGGCAGGGGTGGGCGGCATCGGGATGGTTCCATCTGACGAATCGCGCTGCATTGTGGCACGCGAAAAAAATACCGGCCGTGCCGATCAAAAAAGCCGCGCGCACGGCGTGCACGCATGAAAAAAGCCCGTCCGGTTCCGGACGGGCCTTGCTGCGTGCGACAGCGCGAGATCGCGCCGCGTTTACTTCACTTTCGCGCTGATCACGCCTTCCGATACGTTGGCCGGCGTTTCCGCGTACTGCTTGAACTCCATCGTGTAGGTTGCGCGGCCCTGCGTGGCCGAACGCAGCGACGTCGAATAGCCGAACATCTCCGCGAGCGGCACCTCGGCGCGCACGAGCTTGCCGCCGCCGCCCGCGATGTCTTCCATCCCCTGCACGATGCCGCGACGGCTCGACAGGTCGCCCATCACGTTGCCCATGAATTCCTCGGGCGTCTCGACCTCGACCGCCATCATCGGCTCGAGCAGCACCGGCTTCGCACGGCGCATCGCTTCCTTGAACGCCATCGAACCGGCCATCCGGAACGCGTTTTCGTTCGAGTCGACGTCGTGGTACGAGCCGAACGTCAGGTGCACCTTCACGTCGACGACCGGGTAGCCCGCGAGCACGCCGCTCTTCAGCGTTTCGGTGATGCCCTTGTCGACGGCCGGGATGAATTCACGCGGAATCACGCCGCCCTTGATCTCGTCGAGGAACTCGTAGCCCTTGCCGGGGTTCGGCTCGAGCGTGATCACCGCATGGCCGTACTGACCGCGGCCACCCGACTGCTTGACGAACTTGCCCTCGACGTCGGACGCCGTCGTGCGCACCGTCTCGCGATACGCGACCTGCGGCTTGCCGACCGTCGCTTCGACGCCGAATTCACGCTTCATCCGGTCGACCAGGATTTCGAGGTGAAGCTCGCCCATCCCCGAAATGATCGTCTGGCCGGACTCTTCGTCGGTCTGCACGCGGAACGACGGATCTTCCTGCGCGAGACGGTTCAGTGCGAGGCCCATCTTTTCCTGGTCCGCCTTCGTCTTCGGCTCGACGGCCTGCGAGATCACCGGTTCCGGGAATTCCATCTTCTCGAGGATGATCGGCTTCGCCGGGTCGCACAGCGTGTCGCCCGTGGTCGCTTCCTTCAGGCCGACAGCCGCCGCGATGTCGCCGGCGCGCACTTCCTTGATTTCCTTGCGCTCGTTCGCGTGCATCTGCAGGATCCGGCCGAGCCGTTCCTTCTTGTCCTTGGTCGCGTTCAGCACCGTGTCGCCGGATTCGACGACGCCCGAATACACACGGAAGAAGATCAGCTGGCCGACGAACGGGTCGGTCATGATCTTGAACGCGAGCGACGAGAACGGCTCGTCGTCGCTCGGATGACGTTCCGCCGGCTTTTCCGGATCGTGGAAGTCGTGGCCGAGGATCGCGGGCACGTCGACGGGCGACGGCAGGTAGTCGATCACCGCGTCGAGCATCGCCTGCACGCCCTTGTTCTTGAACGCGCTGCCGCACAGCATCGGCACGATCTCGTTCGCGATCGTGCGCTTGCGCAGCGCGGCCTTGATCTCGTCCTCGGTCAGCGATTCATGGTCGTGCAGATACTTCTCGAGCAGTTCCTCGCTGGCTTCGGCCGCGGCCTCGACCATCTTCTCGCGCCATTCGTGCGCGAGCTCGACGAGGTTCGCGGGGATGTCCTCGTACGTGAACTTCACGCCCTGGCTTTCGTCGTCCCACACGATCGCCTTCATCTTCACGAGGTCGACGACGCCCTGGAAATGATCCTCCGCGCCGATCGGAATCTGGATCGGCACGGCGACGCCTTTCAGGCGCTCGCCGATCTGCCGCTGCACGCGGAAGAAATCGGCGCCGATGCGGTCCATCTTGTTGACGAACGCGATGCGCGGCACCTTGTACTTGTTGGCCTGGCGCCAGACGGTTTCGGACTGCGGCTGCACGCCGCCGACCGAGTCGTAGACCATGCACGCGCCGTCGAGCACGCGCATCGAGCGCTCGACTTCAATCGTGAAGTCGACGTGCCCGGGCGTGTCGATGATGTTGATCCGGTGCTCCGGATAGTTGCCGGCCATGCCCTTCCAGAAGGCCGTGGTCGCGGCCGACGTGATCGTGATGCCGCGTTCCTGCTCCTGCTCCATCCAGTCCATCGTGGCCGCGCCGTCGTGCACTTCACCGATCTTGTGGCTCACGCCGGTGTAAAACAGGATGCGCTCGGTCGTCGTGGTCTTGCCGGCATCGATGTGAGCACTGATCCCGATATTGCGATAGCGCTCGATGGGGGTTTTGCGGGGCACGTGAACCTCCTTAGGTTCGGATCGTAAGCGGGCCGGCTGGGCCGGCCCGGGCTGGACTAGCGAGATTTAAAGGATAGCGCTTGTCCGTGGCTTTTGCAGATGCGGGCAGTGTTTGCCGAATCAAGGCGGGCGCCGCCGGCGGCAGGCGAAAAAAAGCCGGCGCGCAACGGGCGGCCGGCTTCGGTCGGTACGCGGCGCGACGTGACGCGGGTCGGGTCGGCGGCGCGGCGATATCCGTTACTGGGCTTGCGGCAGCCCTTCGAGTTTCATGCCGGGCTTGATGCCCTTCGCCGCGAACCAGCCCTTGCTCATTTCGAGGGCATAGACGCCGTTGTTGCGCGGGCAGTGGTTGTCGGTCGTCTCGGCCTTCATCTCGTCGATGTCGGTGATCGTGCCGTCCGCGCGGATGAACGCGATCGACAGCGGGATCAGCGTGTTCTTCATCCAGAAGCAGTGCACCGCGTTCTCGTTGAACACGAACAGCATGCCTTCGTTCGGCGCGAGCTGCGAACGATACATCAGCCCCTGTTCGCGGTCGGGGTCGTTCGCGGCGACGGCCGCGTCGATCACGTACATGCCGGCGCGCAGCTTCACGCGCGGGAATTCGCTCGGCTGCTTGGCGCCGGGCGGCACTTGCGCGCTGGCGGCCTGCATGCCGAGCGCGAGGACGGCGAGCGCGGCGGGAAACACGGCGGCGCGCGCAAGGCGGCCGAGCGACGAGCGCAGGGAGAATTGCACAGCAAGGCTCCTATCTGGAAAACAAGACCCGCATGGTACGCGATGCGCGCAGACGGGCACAAAAAAGAAAAAGGCAGATCGCCTTGCGGTGATCTGCCTTTCAACGCCGTAAGAACGGCAAGACTGCGTGTTCTTGACTGCGTTATTACAGCAAGCTTACTTAGTTCGAAGCAGCTGCCGGTGCTGCTGCGTCGCTTGCTGCAGCCTTCTTCGATGCCTTGTGGTGCTTCTTGGCTGCGTGGTGCTTCTTGGCAGCGTGCTTAGCCGGTGCCGAAGCAGCTTCAGCAGCAGCCGGAGCAGCTTCCGGAGCCGATGCTTGTGCGAATGCAGCCGTTGCGAAGAGGCCAGCGACCAGAGCGGCGATCAGTTTGTTCATGTTGTGTTCCTCAGCTTTAGTTAATTAACCAAATGACCCGGCAATAGGAGTCATGTCGTCTAACGGTGCCATCCACCTTTCGGTTGACAGACGCTTCGAGAAATTTCTCATTGCGCTGCGGGCGCCGAATCGTATTCGATAAAAACGTCGCTTTCGTGACGCAAACACGGCTCGGCTGCCAATGCCGGATAGCTAAGGTTGGCATCTGCGTGGTTTAACGCGCGATCTTCGCGGGCGGTTGACGAAAAAGATGACGAAAAATTCGCCCGTCCCGAATTCGTCACCCGGCGGGCGCGAAACCGTCCCACGGCGCGCGCGGCGGCAGCGCGATTGTTTCTCCCGGTGCAATGTCGAGCGCGAATATATCCAGTGCGCCGATGCCGACGCGTACCAGGCGCAACGTCGGGAAGCCGACGGCCGCCGTCATCCGGCGCACCTGCCGGTTCTTGCCTTCGGTGATCGCGAGTTCGATCCACGTCGTCGGGATCGCGGCGCGGTAGCGGATCGGCGGGTTGCGCGGCCACAGCGCGTCGGGCGGTTCGATGAATTCGGCGCGGCATGGCCGCGTCACGTAGTCGCCGAGGTCGACGCCGCGCGCGAGCGCCTTCAGGTCGGCGGCGCCCGGCGCGCCCTCGACCTGTGCCCAGTAGCGCTTCACGAGCTTGTGGCGCGGCTCGGCGATGCGCGCCTGCAGCGCGCCGTCGTCGGTGAGCAGCAGCAACCCCTCGCTGTCCGCGTCGAGCCGGCCGGCCGCGTAGACGCCGGGCGTTTTTACCCAGTCGCCGAGCGACGGGCGCGTCTCGTGCGCGGAAAACTGGCAAATCGTGCCGAACGGCTTGTTGAGGGCGATCAGGGTCATGGCGGGTCGTCCGCCCGGCGCGCCGCGGGAGGCGGGGCGGGCGGTCTATGGCAAATGGCGGAATCTTAATGCATAATACGGAACGCCAAGTCCTCTGTCTTATATAAGACATAAGTGGGGTCTTGATACGCAGTGCCGCGGTTCATGCCGAAGTGCCCGGTTGGGGCGCTAGAATAGCGGCTCGCTGTTGCCGTCACGGGGTGGCCATGCCGCGCCCCCGCCGCGCGCGCAGCTTCGACCAGCATCACCTGCTCAGCCACGTCACTGGAGTCGATCATGCCGTATCAGCACATCAAGGTTCCGGAAGGCGGTGACAAGATCACCGTCAACAAGGACTTCTCGCTCAACGTTTCCGATCAGCCGATCATTCCCTATATCGAAGGCGACGGTACGGGCTTCGATATCACGCCGGTCATGATCAAGGTTGTCGACGCGGCGGTCGCGCATGCCTACAAGGGCAAGCGCAAGATCCACTGGATGGAGATCTTCGCGGGCGAGAAGGCGACGAAGGTGTACGGCCCGGACGTGTGGCTCCCGGACGAAACGCTGCAGGTGCTCAAGGAATACGTGGTGTCGATCAAGGGGCCGCTCACGACCCCGGTCGGCGGCGGCATCCGTTCGCTGAACGTCGCGCTGCGCCAGGAACTCGACCTGTACGTGTGTCTGCGCCCGGTGCAGTACTTCAAGGGCGTGCCGTCGCCGGTGCGCGAGCCGCAAAAGATCGACATGGTGATCTTCCGCGAGAACTCGGAAGACATCTACGCGGGCATCGAATGGGCCGCGGGCTCCGAGCAGGCGAAGAAGGTCATCAAGTTCCTGCAGGACGAGATGGGCGTGAAGAAGATCCGCTTCCCGGAAACCTCGGGGATCGGCGTCAAGCCCGTGTCGACCGAAGGCACCGAGCGTCTCGTGCGCAAGGCGATCCAGTACGCGATCGACAACGATCGCAAGTCGGTCACGCTGGTGCACAAGGGCAACATCATGAAGTTCACGGAAGGCCTGTTCCGTGACGCCGGCTACGCGCTGGCCCAGAAGGAATTCGGCGGCGAGCTGATCGACGGCGGCCCGTGGATGCGCGTGAAGAATCCGAAGACGGGCAACGAGATCGTCATCAAGGATTCGATCGCCGATGCGTTCCTGCAGCAGATCCTGCTGCGTCCGGCCGAATACGACGTGATCGCCACGCTGAACCTGAACGGCGACTACATCTCCGACGCGCTGGCCGCGCAGGTCGGCGGCATCGGGATCGCACCGGGTGCGAACCTGTCGGATTCGGTCGCGATGTTCGAGGCGACGCACGGCACGGCACCGAAGTACGCGGGCAAGGATTACGTGAACCCGGGTTCCGAGATCCTGTCGGCGGAAATGATGCTGCGCCACCTCGGCTGGACGGAAGCAGCCGACACGATCATTGCCGCGATGGAGAAGTCGATCCTGCAGAAGCGCGTCACGTACGACTTCGCGCGCCTGATGGAAGGTGCGACGCAGGTGTCGTGCTCGGGCTTCGGTGAAGTGCTGATCGAGAACATGTAAGTCCCCTTCCGGGGTGGGCCGGCAGGTTGCCGGCCGCCCCGGCGCTGACTGCCGGCGCCGGAGCGTTTCGTGGATGGCAGGTTTGTTGGCAGGGCGGTCCGGCATGCGGGCCGCGGCGCCGCGATGCGGCCCGGAGGCCCTGCAAGGTAGAACATGACGGCCCTCGCAACACCACCGCCCGGTTGAGCCGGCGCGCCCCTTTCGCGACCGACCCGGTCGCTCCCCGCCGGTTACCGCCGGCGCTCCTCAGTCCAAATTTTCACGTAGCAACGCATCGACCATGTCCACTTCGCCCAAGATCATCTACACCCTCACTGACGAAGCGCCCGCGCTCGCGACCTATTCGCTGCTGCCGATCGTCAAGGCCTTCACGCGTTCGTCCGGCGTCGCCGTCGAAACGCGCGACATCTCGCTCGCCGGCCGCATCGTCGCGGCATTCGCAGACATCCTGCCGCCCGAGCAGAAGGGTTCCGACGATCTGGCCGAACTGGGCCAGCTCACGCTGAAGCCGGAAGCGAACATCATCAAGCTGCCGAACATCAGCGCATCGGTGCCGCAGCTCAAGGCCGCGATCGCCGAACTGCAGGCGCAGGGCTACGCGCTGCCGGCCTACCCGGAAGATCCGTCGACGGACGAAGAGAAGGCGGTCAAGGCCCGCTACGACAAGATCAAGGGCAGCGCGGTGAACCCGGTGCTGCGCGAAGGCAACTCCGACCGCCGCGCGCCGCTGTCGGTCAAGAACTACGCACGCAAGCATCCGCACAAGATGGGCGCCTGGAAAGCCACGTCGAAGGCGCACGTCGCGCACATGAGCGAAGGCGACTTCTACGGCAGCGAGAAGTCGGCGCTGATCGCCGAAGCCGGCAGCGTGAAGATCGAACTCACGACGACCGACGGCGCGAAGAAGGTGCTGAAGGAAAAGACGGCCGTGAAGGCCGGTGAAGTGATCGACGCATCGGTGATGAGCCGCAACGCGCTGCGCAGCTTCATCGAAGCGCAGATCGCCGACGCGAAGGCGCAGGACGTGCTGTTCTCGGTGCACCTGAAGGCGACCATGATGAAGGTCTCGGACCCGATCCTGTTCGGTCACTTCGTGTCGGTGTTCTACCGCGACGCGCTTGCGAAACACGCAGACGTGCTGGCGCAGGCCGGTTTCAACCCGAACAACGGGATCGGCGACCTGTACGCGCGCCTGAAGGACCTGCCGGCCGACACGCGCGAAGCGATCGAAGCCGACATCAAGGCCGAATACGCGGTGCGTCCGCGCCTTGCGATGGTCAACTCGGACAAGGGCATCACGAACCTGCACGTGCCGAGCGACGTGATCGTCGACGCATCGATGCCGGCGATGATCCGCGATTCGGGCGGCATGTGGGGCCCGGACGGCCAGCTGTACGACGCGAAGGCCGTGATTCCGGATCGTTGCTACGCCGGTGTCTACCAGGCCGTGATCGAGGACTGCAAGCAGCACGGCGCGTTCGATCCGGTCACGATGGGCAGCGTGCCGAACGTCGGCCTGATGGCGCAGGCGGCTGAAGAATACGGTTCGCACGACAAGACGTTCCAGATTCCGGCGGATGGCGTCGTGCGCGTCACCGACGAAGCGGGCAACGTGCTGCTCGAGCATGCGGTGGAATCGGGCGACATCTGGCGCATGTGCCAGACGAAGGACGCACCGGTGCAGGACTGGGTGAAGCTCGCGGTCAACCGCGCGCGCGCGACCGGCGCACCGGCCGTGTTCTGGCTCGATCCGGCACGCGCACACGACGCGCAGATCATCGCGAAGGTCGAGCGTTACCTGAAGGATCACGACACGAACGGCCTCGACATCCGCGTGATGACGCCGGTCGACGCGACGCGCTTCTCGCTCGAGCGCATCCGTGCGGGCAAGGACACGATCTCGGTCACCGGCAACGTGCTGCGCGACTACCTGACCGACCTGTTCCCGATCATGGAACTCGGCACCAGTGCGAAGATGCTGTCGATCGTGCCGCTGATGGCCGGCGGCGGGATGTTCGAAACGGGTGCGGGCGGTTCCGCGCCGAAGCACGTGCAGCAGTTCGTCGAGGAAGGCTTCCTGCGCTGGGATTCGCTCGGCGAATTCCTCGCGCTCGCGGCATCGCTCGAACACCTCGGCAACGCGTACCAGAACCCGAAGGCGCTCGTGCTCGCGAAGACGCTCGACCAGGCGACCGGCAAGTTCCTGGACGAGAACAAGTCGCCGGCGCGCAAGGTCGGCGGCCTCGACAACCGCGGCAGCCACTTCTACCTGTGCCTGTACTGGGCGCAGGCGCTGGCCGAGCAGACCGAGGACGCGGCGCTGAAGGCGCAGTTCGAAGGCGTGGCGAAGTCGTTGTCCGACAACGAAGCGCGCATTCTGGAAGAACTGGCTGCCGCGCAGGGCAAGGCGCAGGCCATCGGCGGCTACTACCGTCCGAACGTCGACCTGACGAGCCAGGCGATGCGCCCGAGCGCGACGCTGAACGCCATCGTCGACGCGGTCGCCTGACGCAGGCCGCGCGATCGCGCGGGTCGAAGCAAGTGACGGCGCGGCGGGCCAGGCTGCCCTCCGCCCGTTACAAGAAAAAAACGCCCCGGTCGCCCGGGGCGTTTTTTGTTGCAGGCTTGCCATTCAGACGTGAACGATTTCCCATTCGGCGATTTCGTGCGGCACTTCGAGCGTTGCCGTGTCCAGTTCGGACAGTTGCTCGCAGTCGCCGCGGGAGATGTGGTCGGCCGCCACTTCGGGGCACGAGAATGCGCCGAGCAGGGCGTTGCCGAACGTCGCTTCCCAGCCGCCGTTACCCGGCAGGATGTAGAACGACCCGAGCGCTGAACCAAAGCGAAATCCCTTCATTTCCGTTCTCCCTTTCTGATCACAAGCGATTCTGTTGTGCCGCCTGCCGGTTCGACCGGCTGTGGCCCGACCGGCTGCTTGCGCCGCGTTCCGTATCGAACGTCGTGGCGAAGCGTCAGTGCATGGGACAAAGTCTACGTCCGCGACCCGGTTGGATGGTGCATGTTGAACGGCTCCACTAAACAAAAATTCTCTTTCAAAAACAAATATTTATATTCGTCGTTTTGTATTGCGGAACGTTTTTTGGCATCGCGAAACGGGAAATTTGTGCCCTGCACCACGAATTTTTACAACGCAGAGACTTGTTCCGCATCGTGAAATATTGACGGGTTTGCGACCCGGTGACGCGGCCGACGCCGGGGCGCGGCTGAATGGCAGGCGCCGGGCGGCCGCCTGGAGACTGGATGGGGCGGGCGGCGACTGCTGTTGGGGGAGCGAGTGAAGGGCTGCGGATCGCCGATCGACGATGCCGGTCGATGCGTGCTGAATCCAGCGCGGCGTTGTCGAGTGTGCGGCGTATCGCCGCCCGTCCGGCGGCGAAGCGTCTCGATATGAGCCAGCGGTTATGATGACGCGGGCATCAGGATTGGCGTCGCGCATCGGCGCTTCAGCCGGCGGCGCGGGTGTCGCGGCGGCCGCGCGACGCAGCATGGATAACGAGGAACGATTTGATGATACGGAGAACCTTCCTGTCGCGCGCCATCGGAGTCGCGGCCGCGTCGCTGTTCGCCCGCGCCGCGTGGGCGCAGCATGCCGGTCACGCCGGCATGGCTGGCATGGCCGGCATGGACTCGATGGACGACATGCCCGGCATGTCGTCCATGTCAGGAATGGCGGGTCACGGGCAGCACGGCAAGTCCGCCCCGGCCGCGCTCGCTGCTGCCGACGCGCTGCCGGCCGGCGCGCCGCTCGCGGCGCTGCGTACGCTCGCGAACGAAAGCCGCGAGCCCGGCACGTTCCGGGCCACGCTGGTGGCGCAGCCGGTTGCGCGCCCGATGCTGCACGGTGCGCGGCCGACCACGTTCTGGCAGTTCGGCGCGGGCACGCAGGGCCCCGTCGTGGGTCCACTGATCGACGTGCGCGAGGGCGACACGGTCGAGATCAAGTTCGTGAACAAGCTGCCGCAACCGTCGACGATCCACTGGCACGGCCTGCCGGTGCCGCCCGACCAGGACGGCAACCCGTCCGATCCCGTCGCGCCCGGCGCGTCGCGCGTGTACCGCTTCACGTTGCCGAAGGGGAGCGCCGGTACCTACTGGTATCACCCGCATCCGCACATGATGACGGCCGAGCAGGTATTTCGCGGGCTCGCCGGCCCGTTCGTCGTGCGCGCCGCGGACGATCCGCTGGCGGGCTGGCCCGAGCGCAACCTGTTCGTGTCGGACCTGAAGCTTGCGCGTGACGGCACGATTGCGCCGAACGACATGATGGACTGGATGAACGGCCGCGAAGGCCAGTTCGTGCTGGTCAACGGCGCGCGCCGGCCGCGGATCGACGTCGCGGGCGACGAGCGCTGGCGCGTGTGGAACGCGTGCAGCGCGCGCTACTTGCGTGTCGCGTTCGACGACGGCCGTGCATTCGAGCACGCGGGCACCGACGGCGGGCTGTTCGACGCGCCGCGCCGCGTCACGTCGCTGCTGATCGCGCCGGGCGAACGTGCGGAGCTGCTGGTGCGTGCCGGCGATCGCGCGTCGCGCGCGGTGCTGCAGGCGGCCGAATACGACCGCCGCAAGATGTCGATGTCGCACGATGACGGGCACGGCAGCCTGCCGCCCGATCCGGCGCTGCCGCTGGCCGACGTCGCGTTTGCGCCGGCCACCGCGCGCGTGCTGCCGACGACATTGCGTGCGGTGCCGCCGCTGGGCGAGCCGGTTGCGCACAAGGAGGTCGCGTTCGGCGAGGAGATGGATATGGACGCGATGATGAAGGGGGGCGCACACGGCCGCCCGGCGGGCATGCACTTCACGATCAACGGCGACACCTACGCGCCGCACCGTGCGACGCTGACGAGCCGCGCTGGCGATGTCGAGCGCTGGACGATCCGCAACGGCACCGACATGGATCACCCGTTCCACCTGCACGGCACGCAGTTCCAGGTGATCGAGCGGGCATCGGGCGGTTCGCGCACGAGCGAACCGTTCCGTGCATGGCGCGATACCGTGAACGTGCGCAGCGGCGAAACCGTGACGATTCTCGTCACGCAGGACATGCGCGGAGAGCGCATGTTTCATTGTCACATTCTCGAACACGAGGATCTCGGCATGATGGGCACGCTGAAGGTCGTGTAACGAAGTGACGATTATGTTTCACGTGCCGGATGAGTATCCGATCTGCGTGTGTGACAAGACAATATGTGTTCAATTATCGGGATTGAACGAAAAGGCCGGCCAATCGATAATCGATTGGCCGGCCTCGAAAAAAAAGAAACCCGGCGCAATGCGCCGGGTTTCTTCGTCTGATATCCGGTGCCTTATACGGCCTGGATGTTCGACGCTTGCTTGCCCTTCGGCCCTTGGACGACGTCAAAGCTCACCTTCTGGCCTTCCTTCAGCGTCTTGAAGCCATTCATGGTGATAGCCGAGAAGTGCGCAAACAGATCCTCACCGCCCTCATCGGGAGTGATGAAACCGAAGCCCTTCGCGTCGTTGAACCACTTAACGATACCAGTTGCCATTTCCTACTTCCCCTGTCACACAGTCGCTGCTACTTACCACGAGCACGCTCGAAAAGCTAAACGACCGGAAAATGCAGCCGTTCCCCCCTCACAAGCTCACCTCGGCCTCTTTCAACTTGCCGACCGGCCAATTGAAAAAAGTGCCAGCTTGATTGTTGGCGCTCTTTATTGGAGTGTCAAGTGGAATTTTTAGACGTTTAGAGGGACGTTGTAAAGAACCCATTTTCAGGGTTTTTCCGGCTTTGCTTGGCAGCACGCGGCCAAGCGCGAGGACTTGAAAAGCCGCATAATCGGCTCATATACCAGGCTCGAGTGACACGCGTTCGAGTCGTCCCGGCTTGTGGGATACTGGATGCGGACACGACGTTCCGGTGCGGTTCCCCCTGACGGTTCGTGTTCCGCGCCACGCGTGAAAGCCGGCACCGCAGCCGGCTTTCGTATGGCACGAAGAAGATCGCGTGTTCCGGGATTCCGGGGAGGGCGCCGGCCGGTCGGTCGGGTAATGGCAGGATTGCGGGCCTGTCCGAGTTGTTTAGAATGGGTGTATGGCGATTATCCCGGACAAGCAGGACAGCACCGTCCTGGAACGCAAGCAGCAGAAGCTCAAGCCGCCTTCGATGTACAAGGTGGTGCTGCTGAACGACGACTTCACGCCGATGGAATTCGTCGTGATGGTGGTCCAGGAGTATTTCAAGAAGGATCGCGAGACGGCCACGCAGATCATGCTGAAGGTCCATCGCGAAGGGCGAGGGGTTTGTGGGGTCTATACGCGGGACATCGCGTCGACCAAGGTTGAGCAAGTCGTTACCCATGCGCGGCAGGCCGGGCATCCGCTGCAGTGCGTGATGGAGGAAGCATGATTGCCCAGGAATTGGAAGTCAGCCTGCACATGGCGTTCATGGAAGCACGCCAGGCGCGCCATGAGTTCATTACGGTCGAGCATTTGCTGCTGGCTCTGCTGGATAATCCGACGGCGGCCGAGGTGTTGCGCGCGTGCGCGGCCAACATCGAGGACTTGCGTCAGAACCTGCGCAATTTCATCCACGACAACACACCTACCGTCCCGGGTACCGACGATGTCGATACCCAGCCGACGCTCGGTTTCCAGCGCGTGATCCAGCGCGCGATCATGCACGTCCAGTCGACGTCGAACGGCAAGAAGGAAGTCACCGGCGCGAACGTGCTGGTCGCGATCTTCGGCGAGAAGGATTCGCATGCCGTCTACTACCTGCAGCAGCAGGGCGTGACGCGCCTGGACGTCGTGAACTTCATTTCGCACGGCATCGCGAAGACCAACGGCGGCGAAGCCGCGAAGTCGGCCGACGCGAGCGCGGAAAGCGAAGACGCGAACGCGCAGAAGGAAACGCCGCTCGCGCAATTCACGCAGAACCTGAACCAGATGGCGAAGGACGGCCGCATCGATCCGCTGATCGGTCGCGAGCCCGAGGTCGAGCGCGTGGTCCAGGTGCTGTGCCGTCGCCGCAAGAACAATCCGCTGCTCGTCGGCGAGGCCGGCGTCGGCAAGACCGCGATCGCGGAAGGGCTCGCCTATCGCATCACGCGCGGCGAAGTGCCGGACATCCTTGCGAACGCGCAGGTCTACTCGCTCGACATGGGCGCGCTGCTCGCGGGCACCAAGTACCGCGGCGATTTCGAGCAACGTCTGAAGACGGTGCTGAAGGAGCTGAAGGAGCGTCCGCACGCGATCCTGTTCATCGACGAAATTCACACGCTGATCGGCGCGGGCGCCGCGTCGGGCGGCACGCTCGACGCGTCGAACCTGCTGAAGCCGGCGCTGTCGTCGGGCACGCTCAAGTGCATCGGCGCGACCACGTTCACCGAGTATCGCGGCATCTTCGAGAAGGATGCGGCGCTGTCGCGGCGCTTCCAGAAGGTCGACGTGAGCGAGCCGACCGTCGAGCAGACGGTCGCGATCCTGCGCGGGCTGAAGTCGCGCTTCGAGGAGCATCACGGCGTCAAGTATTCGTCGGGCGCACTGTCGGCCGCGGCCGAACTGTCGGCGCGCTTCATCACCGACCGTCACCTGCCGGACAAGGCGATCGACGTGATCGACGAGGCGGGCGCCGCCCAGCGCATCCTGCCGAAGTCGAAGCAGAAGAAGACGATCGGCAAGAGCGAGATCGAGGAAATCATCTCGAAGATCGCGCGCGTGCCGCCGCAGAGCGTGTCGCAGGACGATCGCAGCAAGCTGCAGACGCTCGACCGCGACCTGAAGAGCGTCGTGTTCGGCCAGGATCCGGCGATCGACGCGCTTGCGGCCTCGATCAAGATGGCGCGCGCGGGCCTCGGCAAGATGGACAAGCCGATCGGCGCGTTCCTGTTCTCCGGCCCGACGGGTGTCGGCAAGACCGAAGTGGCGCGCCAGCTCGCGTTCACGCTCGGCATCGAGCTGATCCGCTTCGACATGTCGGAATACATGGAGCGTCATGCGGTGAGCCGGCTGATCGGCGCGCCGCCCGGCTACGTCGGGTTCGACCAGGGCGGTCTGCTGACCGAAGCCGTCACGAAGAAGCCGCACTGCGTGCTGCTGCTCGACGAAATCGAGAAGGCACATCCGGACATCTTCAACGTGCTGCTGCAGGTGATGGACCACGGCACGCTGACGGACAACAACGGCCGCAAGGCGGATTTCCGCAACGTCATCATCATCATGACGACGAATGCGGGTGCCGAGTCGATGCAGAAGGCGACGATCGGCTTCACGACGCGCCGCGAGACGGGCGACGAGATGACCGACATCAAGCGCCTGTTCACGCCGGAGTTCCGCAACCGCCTGGATTCGATCATCAGCTTCCGCTCGCTCGATGAGGAAATCATCATGCGCGTGGTCGACAAGTTCCTGATCCAGCTCGAGGAACAGCTGCACGAGAAGAAGGTCGACGCGCTCTTCACCGACGCGTTGCGCAAGCATCTCGCGAAGCACGGCTTCGACCCGCTGATGGGCGCGCGGCCGATGCAGCGGCTGATCCAGGACACGATCCGGCGCGCGTTGGCCGACGAGCTGCTGTTCGGCAAGCTGCTGAACGGCGGGCACGTGACGGTCGATGTCGACGAAAACGACAAGGTGCAGTTGTCGTTCGACAAGCTGGCGAATCCGCCGCACAAGCCGAACGAAGAGACGGTCGAAGTCGAGTAAGCGATAATTCGTTGTTCATGCGAACGGCGCGGGAAGTTCTCCGCGCCGTTTCGTTTTATCCGGCGCCGGCGGCGCGATGGTGGTGCAGGGGAGTGGCAAGGCAGTGACACAACAACAACGGACGTTCGACGACATCGTCGCGCGCGAACAAGGGTTGCGCCATGCGCTGACGTCGGGGCAGATGGCGATGATCGCGATCGGCGGCGCGATCGGCACGGGCCTGTTCCTCGGCAGCGGGTTCGCGATCGGGCTCGCCGGCCCGAGCGTGCTGGTCTCGTATGCGATCGGCGCGCTGATCGCGTTGCTGCTGATGGGCGCGCTCGCGGAAATGACGGTCGCGCATCCGACCGCCGGCTCGTTCGGCGCGTATGCCGAGCACTACGTCGGCCCCCTCGCCGGCTTCCTGGTGCGTTATGCGTACTGGTTCGCGGTGGTGTTCGCGATCGGCACCGAGATCAGCGCGATCGCCGTGTTCATGAAGTACTGGTTCCCGGCCGTGCCCGGCTGGTACTGGGTGATCGGCTTCTCCGCGCTGCTGATCGCCGTGAATCTCGCGAGCGTCACGCTGTACGGCACGGTCGAATACGCATTCTCGCTGCTGAAGATCGCGGCGATCGTCGTGTTCATCGTGCTCGGCGCGTATCTCGTGTGGTCGGCGCCGGCCGCATCCGGCATCGGGTTCGCGAACTACACCGCGCACGGCGGCTTCATGCCGAAGGGGCCGTGGGGCACCTGGGTCGCGGTGATCGTCGCGATCTTCAGCTACATGAGCATCGAAGCCGTCGCGATCGCGGCCGGCGAGGCGCGCGATCCGCAGCACGCGGTCACGCGCGCATTCCGCTCGACCGTGTTCCGGCTCGTCTTGTTCTACCTGCTGACGCTGTCGCTGATGCTCGCGATCGTGCCTTGGACGCAGGCCGGCACCGACGAAAGCCCGTTCGTGAAGGTGATGGCCGCGACCCACGTGCCGTACGCGGCAGGCGTGATCAACTTCGTGTTGCTGATCGCGGCGCTGTCGGCGATGAACAGCCAGCTTTACGTGACGACGCGGATGATGTTCAGCCTGTCGCGCGCGCGGCTCGCGCCCGCGGTGTTCGGCCGGCTCGGCACGAACGGCGTGCCGCGCGCGGCGCTGTGGATCTCGACCAGCGGCGTCGCGGTCGCGGCCGTGCTGGTCGCGCTCGCGCCCGACACCGCGTTCACGGTGATGATGGCGATCGCGATGTTCGGCGCGCTGTTCACATGGTTGATGATCTTCGTCACGCACCTGCGCTTCCGTTCGCGGTACCGCGGCCCCGCGCTCGCGTTCCGGATGTGGGGGCACCCGTTCGGCAGCCTGCTCGGTGCGGGGCTCGTCGCGGCGATCCTGTTCACGACCGCGTTCACGCGCGAATTCCGAATGACGATGGTGGTCGGCGTCGTGTTCGTCGTGCTGCTCACGCTCGCGTACGCGCTGCATTACCGGCACGAACACGCTCGTTGACGGTACCGGCGCGGCCGCCCGCGCCGTTTTTTCCGGTCGCTAAGGTTCCGTTAAGCCCGCGACGACTACATTCGATCCTGCCTGCAAGGCGGGCGCGGCATGCGCCGGCTCGCCGCTTTCCTGCAAAAAGGGGTGCGAATGAACAAACTTCCCGAAATCACGCTCGCGTTCTGGATCATGAAGATCTGTGCGACGACGCTCGGCGAAACCGGTGGCGACCTGCTGTCGATGACGCTGAACGTCGGTTATGCGGTGAGCTCGATCCTGCTGTTCGGTTTCTTTCTCGTGACGCTGGGCGCGCAGCTCAGGACGACGCGTTATCGCCCGGCGATCTACTGGGCCGTGATCGTCGCGACGAGCACGGCCGGCACGACGATGTCCGATTTCATGGATCGCACGCTCGGCCTCGGTTATGCGGCCGGCTCGTCGATCCTGGTCGCGATCCTGCTGGCCATCTTCGCCGTGTGGCGGCTCAGCGGCGAATCGCTGTCGGTCGACCTGATCCGCACGCGCAAGGTCGAGCTGCTGTACTGGATCGCGATCCTGTTCTCGAACACGCTGGGCACCGCGCTCGGCGACTTCCTCGCGGACAGCTCGGGGCTCGGTTTCGGCGGCGGCGCGCTGCTGATCGGCGGGTTGCTCGCGGCGATCGTGCTTGCGCACTATTTCACGCGGATCTCGGGCGTGCTGCTGTTCTGGGCCGCGTTCGTGCTCACGCGGCCGTTCGGTGCGACGGTCGGCGATCTGCTGACGAAGCCGGTTGCGAAGGGTGGCCTCGCGCTCGGGACGGTAGGTTCGTCGGCGGTGCTGCTCGGCGTGCTGGTCGCACTGGTGATCTACGCGATCGTCGCCCAGGCGCGGCAGCGCGACCTTGCGCCCGCGCGGATCGCGCAACCCGTCGAAGAGTGACGGAGACGGACAGGAAAAAAGGGGCCGCGAGGCCCCTTTGTCGTTGCGCCGTTCAGTGACGGCCGGTGCTGCCGAAGCCGCCTTCGCCGCGATCGCTTTCCGCGAAGTCGTCGACGATGTTGAACTGCGCCTGCACGACCGGCACGATCACGAGTTGCGCGAGCCGCTCGAACGGATTCAACACGAACTCGGTCTGGCCGCGGTTCCACGTCGAGACCATCAACTGGCCCTGGTAGTCGGAATCGATCAGGCCGACGAGGTTGCCGAGCACGATCCCGTGCTTGTGGCCGAGGCCCGAGCGCGGCAGGATCAGCGCGGCGTAGCCCGGATCGGCGAGGTGAATCGCGAGGCCGGTCGGCACGAGCGTCGTTTCGCCCGGCTGCAGCGTGACCGGCGCGTCGAGGCATGCGCGCAGGTCGAGGCCCGCGCTGCCGGTGGTCGCATAGGCGGGCAGGTAGTCGCGCATGCGCGCGTCGAGAATCTTCAGGTCGAGTTTCATGCGGTCGTCGAATCGGTCGGGAAGGGCGCGGCAGCAAGCACCGCCGCGCGGGAGATCAGATCAGGCGGTTGTCGGGCAGGCGTTTCGCGATTTCCGCGACGAGCGTGTGCGCGAGTTCGTCTTTCGGTGCGCGCGGCAGGCGCGTGAGGCCGGTTGCCTCGAACAGCACGACTTCGTTGTCGTCGCGGCCGAAAGTCAGCGGGCCGAGGTTGCCGACGAGCAGCGGCACGTTCTTGCGTTTGCGCTTCTCGTCGCCGTGCACGTCGAGGTCGCCGCTTTCGGCCGCGAACCCG
Source organism: Burkholderia reimsis (assembly GCF_003294055.1). Classification (NCBI taxonomy): domain Bacteria; kingdom Pseudomonadati; phylum Pseudomonadota; class Betaproteobacteria; order Burkholderiales; family Burkholderiaceae; genus Burkholderia; species Burkholderia reimsis. The sequence goes on along the minus strand of NZ_QMFZ01000008.1, from coordinate 71,096 downwards.
ACGCAGTACGGCGGATCGGGCAGCGCCGCGACCGACGCGAGGATGTCCGGGTTCTCGACGAATGCGAGTGCGGGCATCTTGCGGTCGGCCGTCTTCTTCATCTTGTGCTCGGCAGGCTGGGCGACGCGCCAGTCGGCGACCGCGGCCACCGCGATGAAGATGTCGGCGTCGTTCACGGCCTGCATTACCGCGTCGTACATCTGCTGGGCCGTCTGCACGTCCTGGCGGTAGACGCCCCACGGCGTGTCGAGCGCGACCGGCCCCGCGACGAGATGCACGTCGGCGCCGGCCTGCTGCGCGGCGCGCGCGAGCGCGAAGCCCATCTTGCCGCTCGAGCGGTTCGTGAGGCCGCGTACCGGGTCGAGCGGTTCGAACGTCGGGCCGGCCGTGATCAGCACGCGCCGGTGCGCGAGCACCTTCGGCGCGAAGTGCGCGACGATCGCTTCATAGATCGCCTCGGGCTCGAGCATGCGGCCGTCGCCGACTTCGCCGCACGCCTGCGCACCCGAATCCGGGCCGAGCACCGACACGCCGTCCGCGCGCAGTTGCGCGGCGTTGCGTTGCGTGGCCGGGTTCTGCCACATCTGGCGGTTCATCGCGGGGACGACGAGCAGCGGGCAATCGCGCGCGACGCACAGCGTCGACAGCAGGTCGTCCGCGAACCCGTGCGCGAGCTTCGCGAGGAAATCCGTCGACGCCGGCGCGATCACGATCGCGTCGGCTTCACGCGACAGGTCGATGTGCGCCATGTTGTTGTCGATGCGCGCGTCCCACTGGCTCGTATAGACGGGCCGGCCCGACAGCGCCTGCATCGTGACGGGCGTGATGAACTGGGTAGCGGCTTCGGTCATCGCGACCTGCACGGTCGCGCCTGCCTTCACGAGCAGCCGCGCGAGCTCGGCGATCTTGTAGCAGGCGATGCCGCCCGTCAGGCCGAGAACGAGGTGTTTTCCTGCGAGTTCTGCTTGTGCCAACTCAGGCCTCCAAGGGTCGAACGGAACGGCCGGCGCGAAGCCGGCCGTCGACGCCGAGTATGCGCGCTTAGCGCGAGCCGCGCACGCGACGCAGTTCGTCGTAGATCAGCAGCACCGCGCCGATCGTGATCGCGGAATCGGCGAGGTTGAACGCCGGGAAGTGCCAGGCGCCGAGGTGGAAATCGAGGAAGTCGATCACGTGGCCGTAGACGAGCCGGTCGATCACGTTGCCGAGCGCGCCGCCGAGGATCAGCGCGAGCGACACGCTGAACAGCCGCTGGTGGCCGTGGCGCTTCAGCAGGAAGCAGATCACGAGCGTCGCGCCGATGCCGAGCGCGGTGAACGCCCAGCGCTGCCAGCCGCTCGCGGTCGACAGGAAGCCGAACGCGGCGCCGCGGTTGTACACCAGCACGAGGTTGAAGAACGACGTCAGCGCGTGCTGCGCGCCGTACACGAACGTTTTCAGGATCGCGATCTTCGACAGCTGGTCGAACAGGATCACGATCAGCGAAATGCCCAGCCAGGGCGCAAGCGCGCCGCTGGCCGGTTTCGACAGGGTTTTCGCCATATTCAAGCAGCGCTCCGGATTTCGCCGTTTTCGAACAGGTTGGAGAAGCAGCGGCCGCACAGCGTCGGGTGATCGGCGTGCGCGCCGACATCTTCGCGGTAGTGCCAGCAGCGTTCGCACTTCTGGTACTTCGACGCTGCGACGTCGACGCTTTCCTGCGCTTCGTCGTCGACCTTGACGACCGTCGCGGCCGACGTGATCAGCACGAACTTGAGATCGTCGCCGAGGCTCGTGAGCGCGTCGTAGCGTGCGCCGCTCGCATGCACGGCGACTTCGGCCTGCAGCGACGAACCGATGCGGTTCGCGGTGCGCGCTTCCTCGAGCGCCTTCGTCACGTTGCCGCGCACGTCGCGCAGCAGCGCCCACTTCTCGATCAGCGCGGCCGAGCCGGCGACTTCCGGATACGCGTAGTAGGTTTCCGTGAAGATCGTGTCGCTGGCCGGCTGGAACACCTTCCACGCTTCTTCCGCCGTGAACGACAGGAACGGCGCGAGCACGCGCAGCAGGCCGTGCGTGAGGTGGTACAGCGCGGTCTGCGCGGAGCGGCGCGCGCGCGAATCGGCCGCGCTCGTGTACAGGCGGTCCTTCAGCACGTCGAGGTAGAAGCCGCCGAGATCTTCCGAGCAGTACGTCTGCAGCTTCGCGACGACCGGGTGGAATTCGTACTTCTCGTAGTGGCCGAGCAGTTCCGTCTGCAGTTGCTGCGAGAACGCGACCGCATAACGGTCGATCTCGAGCCAGTCCTCGACGGGCACCGCGTGCTGCGCGAAGTCGAAGTCCGACAGGTTCGCGAGCAGGAAGCGCAGCGTGTTGCGGATGCGGCGATAGCCTTCGGTCACGCGCTTCAGGATTTCCTCGGAGATCGCGAGCTCGCCCGAATAGTCGGTCGATGCGATCCACAGGCGGATGATTTCCGCGCCGAGGCGGTTCGCGACTTCATGCGGATCGATGCCGTTGCCGAGCGACTTGCTCATCTTGCGGCCTTCGCCGTCGACCGTGAAGCCGTGCGTGAGCAGGCCCTTGTACGGCGCACGGCCGTCGATCATCGACGCGGTCAGCAGCGACGAGTGGAACCAGCCGCGGTGCTGGTCCGAGCCTTCGAGGTAGAGGTCGGCCGGGAACTGCAGCTGATCCTTGTGCGAGCCGCGCAGCACGTGCCAGTGCGTCGTGCCCGAGTCGAACCACACGTCGAGCGTGTCGCGGTTCTTTTCGTAGAGGTTCGCGTCGTCGCCGATCAGCTCGCGCGGGTCGAGCGTTTGCCATGCTTCGATGCCCGACTGCTCGACGCGCTTCGCGACTTCCTCGAGCAGCTCGAGCGTGCGCGGGTGCAGCTCGCCGGTTTCCTTGTGCACGAAGAACGCCATCGGCACGCCCCATTGGCGCTGGCGCGACAGCGTCCAGTCGGGACGGTTCGCGATCATGCTGAACAGGCGCTGCTTGCCCCACGACGGGTAGAACGCGGTGGCGTCGATGCCTTCGAGTGCGGTTTCGCGCAGCGTCTTGCCGCCGTCGCGCGGCGTCACGTCCATGCCGGCGAACCACTGCGACGTAGCGCGGTAGATGATCGCCGTCTTGTGACGCCAGCAGTGCATGTAGCTGTGCTTGTAGTGCTCGCTGCGCAGCAGCGAGCCGGCCTCGCGCAGCGCGTCGACGACCTTCGGGTTCGCGTCCCAGATCGACAGGCCGCCGAACAGCGGCAGCGATTCGATGTAACGACCGTCGCCCATCACCGGGTTGATGATGTCCGAGTCGGTCATCCCGTGCGCCTTGCACGACTGGAAGTCCTCGATGCCGTATGCCGGCGACGAGTGCACGACGCCGGTACCCGTGTCGGTCGTCACGTAGTCGCCAAGGTAGACGGGCGCGGTGCGCTTGTAGCCGGGGTGGGCCGATGCGAGCGGGTGGTGGAAGCGCAGGTTCGCGAGCTTCACGCCCGGCGCGGTCGCAACGACGCGGCCGGTCAGCTTGAAGTCGGCCATGCAGGCTTCGACGCGTTCTTCCGCGATGATCAGCAGCCCGCGCTCGGTGTCGACCAGCGCGTAGACGATTTCCGGATGGAGGTTCAGCGCCTGGTTCGCGGGGATCGTCCACGGCGTGGTGGTCCAGATCACGATGCCGCCGTCGGCGCGCGGCAGCGCCGGCAGGCCGAACGCCTGCGCGGTCTTTTCCGGTTCCGCGAACGCGAACATCACGTCGATCGTCGGGTCGGTGCGGTCCTTGTACTCGACTTCCGCTTCCGCGAGCGCCGAGCCGCAGTCGAAGCACCAGTTCACCGGCTTCAGCCCGCGATACACGTAGCCCTTCTCGATGATCTTGCCGAGCGCGCGGATCTCTTCCGCCTCGTTGACGAAGTTCATCGTCTTGTACGGGTTGGCCCAGTCGCCGAGCACGCCGAGACGCTTGAAGCCGACCTTCTGCTTCTCGATCTGCTCGGTCGCGTACGCGCGCGCCTTGCTCATCACTTCGGCCGCCGGCAGCGACTTGCCGAACTGCTTCTCGATCTGGATCTCGATCGGCATCCCGTGGCAATCCCAGCCGGGCACGTACGGTGCGTCGAAGCCGGCCATGTTGCGCGACTTGACGACGATGTCCTTCAGGATCTTGTTGACGGCGTGGCCGAGGTGGATGTCGCCGTTCGCATACGGCGGGCCGTCGTGCAGGATGAACTTCGGCCGGCCCTTGCTGGCCGCGCGGATCTTCTCGTAGAGGCCGCGTTCTTCCCATTCCTTGACCCACTGCGGCTCGCGCTTGGGCAGGTCGCCGCGCATCGGGAACGGCGTGTCGAGCAGGTTGACCGGATACTTGGCCTGCGGTTTCGAATCGGCTTTCTTGTTGCTCATGATGGGATCGCTATCTAAATCGGGAGACGCGCGAGCGTCGTGAATCGGGGATGCGCGCGGTTGAGCGGCGCGAGGGCGCGGCGCCAGGCGCCGCCGTCCGGATCAGCTAATTCGGTCGGTGGCCGACGTCGAGAAGCCCGTGGCGCGGCTGCCCGGCGCACGGTCGCGCTCGATGAAGTACGCGCGTGCATTCGCGACGTCCAGCGCGATCGCGCGCGACAGCGCCTCGAGATCGTCGAATTTCGCCTCGTCGCGCAGCTTTTTCAGGAATTCGACGCGGATGAGCTTGCCGTACGCGTCGCCGTGCCAGTCGAGCAGGTGGACCTCGAGCAGCACGCGGCCGGAATCGTCGACGGTCGGGCGCAGCCCGAGGCTCGCGACGCCCGGCAGCGGGGTGGGGCCGAGGCCGTGCACCTGCACGACGAAGATGCCCGCGAGCGCCGGACGCTTGTGCGCGATCGGCAGGTTCAGCGTCGGGAAGCCGAGGTCGCGGCCGAGCTTCAGCCCGTGCGCGACGTGGCCGCTGATCGCATAGCCGTGGCCGAGCGCCTGCGCGGCCGCGTCGAGATCGCCCGCGGCGAGCGCGGCGCGCACGCCCGAGCTGGAGATGCGCGTGCCGTCGCTGCCCGCGACCGTACCCATCTGCTCGACCTCGAAGCCGTACTGTTCGCCGGCCGCCTTCAGCGTGTCGAAGGTGCCCGCGCGCTTCGCGCCGTAGCAGAAATCGTCGCCGACCATCATCCAGCGCGTGTGCAGCCCGTTCACCAGCGTGCGTTCGACGAACGCCTGCGGCGACTGGCTCGCGAACGTGTGATTGAAGTGCTCGACGACGACGCGGTCGACACCGTGATCGCGCAGCGCCTCGAGCTTGTCGCGCAGCATCGCGATGCGCGGCGGCGCGCCGGCGGGGTTGAAGAATTCGCGCGGGTGCGGCTCGAACGTCATCACGCACACGGGCAGGCCGCGCGCGTCCGCCGCCGCGCGCACGCGCGCGAGCAGGGCCTGGTGGCCGCGATGGACACCGTCGAAGTTGCCGATCGTCAGCGCGCACGGGGCGCGGCTCTCGGCGTTGGGCAGACCGCGGAAGACTTTCACGATAGCGGATGCAGCGTCGGGGAATGGGCGGTGGGATGCCGCAAAGCAGAAGATTATAAACGTTCGGGCGGGCCGGCGGCCGAGAAGGCGGGAAACGCGGGGGCGAATGGTAAAATTCGCGGATGAAAAAACTCGTGATCCTGATTTCCGGTCGCGGCAGCAACATGGAGGCCATCGTCCGCGCGTGCGCGCAGGAACGCTGGCCGGCCGAGATTGCCGCCGTGATCGCCAACCGGCCCGACGCGGCCGGACTGGCTTTTGCCGCGTCGCACGGGGTGGCGACGGCGGTGGTCGACCACCGCTCGTTCGACGGCCGCGACAGCTTCGACGCGGCGCTCGCCGCCGAGATCGACCGGTTCGCGCCCGATCTCGTCGTCCTCGCCGGCTTCATGCGCATCCTCACGCCCGCATTCGTCAGACGATACGAAGGCCGGTTGCTGAACATCCATCCGTCGCTGCTGCCGAGCTTCAAGGGCATCCACACGCATCAGCAGGCGCTCGACGCGGGTGTCGCGCTGCATGGCGCGAGCGTGCATTTCGTCATCCCCGAGCTCGACAGCGGCGCGATCGTCGCGCAGGGCGCGGTGCCCGTGCGCGCGGGCGACGACGCGGCGGCGCTCGCGCAGCGCGTGCTGGCGGTCGAGCATGTGCTGTATCCGCGCGCGGTGCGCTGGTTCATCGAGGGCCGTTTGCGCCTCGAGAACGGCCGCGCAGTGGTGGCGCCGGAAGAGGCGCGCTGGATTTTCGCGGATCAACCGCATACCGAAACGAGTGAGGGCGTATGAAGCTGCACGGATTCCTGATCGGCCAGACCGAGACTTTGCTGGCCGAGGTGCTGAAGTTCGCCGGCCCCGCCGACGCGACGACGAGCCGGTTCTTCCGCGCGCACCCGAAGCTCGGGCATGCCGAGCGCGGCGTGATCGCCGAGGCGGTGTTCGCGGTGCTGCGCCGGAAAATGGAGTTTTCGCACCTCGCCGAGAGCGGCACCGGTACGCCGGCACGACGCCTCACGCTGCTCGGCCTGATGCAGACGGTCGGCCGCAATGCGCTGAAGCCGTTCCTGTCGGACACCGAGTCGGCCTGGCTCGAGCACGTGTCGAAAATCGACCCGGCGAGCCTGCCGGTGCGCATTCGCACGAACCTGCCTGACTGGATTCACCAGGCGCTGTCGGCCCGTTTCGACGCCGACGAGCTCGCGCAGCTCGCCGCCGCGCTGAACTATCCGGCGCCGCTCGACCTGCGCGCCAATGCGCAGAAGGCGAGCCGCGACCAGGTCATCGACGGGCTGCGCGCGAGCGGCATCGAAGCGGGCGCGACCCCGTTCGCGCCGTTCGGCGTGCGCGTGGTCGGCAAGCCGGCGCTGACGCGCCTGAAGCTGTTCGAGGAAGGTGCGATCGAGGTGCAGGACGAAGGCAGCCAGCTGCTGTGTTCGCTGGTCGCGCCGCGCCGCGGCGAGATGGTCGTCGATTTCTGCGCGGGCGCGGGCGGCAAGACGCTCGCGCTGGGCGCGATGATGCGCTCGACCGGGCGCCTCTATGCGTTCGACGTGTCGGAGAAGCGCCTCGCGAAGCTGAAGCCGCGCCTCGCACGCAGCGGGCTGTCGAACGTGAACCCGGTGCTGATCGACAGCGAGCACGACGCGAAGATCAAGCGGCTCGCCGGCAAGATCGACCGCGTGCTGGTCGACGCGCCGTGCAGCGGCCTCGGCACGCTGCGCCGCAATCCGGACCTGAAGTGGCGCCAGACGCGCACCGCGATCGACGAACTCACGCCGAAGCAGGCGTCGATCCTCGCGAGCGCCGCGCGCCTGGTGAAGAAGGGTGGCCGGCTCGTCTACGCCACCTGCAGCGTGCTCGACGCCGAGAACGAACGCATCGTCGAGCAGTTCCTGGCCGATCATCCCGAGTTCGTGCTGGTGCCGGCGCAGAAGGTGCTGGATGACCAGCGCATCGCGCTCGAGACCGGCGACTACCTGTCGTTGTGGCCGCACCGTCACGCGACCGACGGCTTCTTCGCCGCGGTTCTCGAACGGCGCGCCGCGCAGTAACGACTGCCCGGACTGACGATGGAAAACCTGCAGAGCCGCCTGCTGTCGCACCGGCTGGAATCGGTCATTCGTGACTTCCACCAGCCGGTGATGATCTGGCAGGCGGCGATCCTCGTCGGCGCGCTGTGTTTCGCATGGGTGACCGCGCGCTTCGTGCACGGCCGCATCGATGCACGCCGCCGGGCGGCCGGCCGCGCGCCCGGCGCGGGCGCGCAAAGCCTGAAGCGCGCGCTGTTCCCGTTGTTCGGCAGCGTCTTCGTCGGCGCCGCGCAACTCGCGTTCGACCCGTTCATGTCGACGTCGCTGCTGTCGCTGGCGCTCGTGCCGCTGTTCGGCATCGGGCTGATCTACGTGCTGTTCTTCTTCGCGCGGCGCGTGTTCGCGCGCGACGGCCACACGCACGCGTGGCTGTCGATCGTCGAGAAGATCGTGTCGACCGTCGTGTGGGCCGCGATGGTGCTGACCGTGCTGGGCATCCAGCGCGACGTGCTGGGCTGGCTCGACAGCGTGCAGTTCCGCGTCGCCAACGCGCACCTCACGCTGCTGTCGGTGATTTCCGGCGCGCTGTGGGTATGCGTGACGCTGATGGTCGCGATGTGGCTGGGCTCGGTGCTCGAGGACCGCCTCACGCGCGCAAGCACGCTCGACGCGAACCTGAAGGTCGTGCTGTCGCGGGTCGGCCGCGCGCTGCTGGTATTCGCGGCGATCCTGATCGGGCTGTCGCTGGTCGGCATCGACGTGACGGTGCTCGGCGTGTTCGGCGGCGCGGTGGGTGTCGGCCTCGGTTTCGGGCTGCAGAAGATCGCCAGCAACTACGTGTCGGGTTTCATCATCCTGCTCGACCGTTCGCTGCGGCTCGGCGACGCGATCAGCGTCGGCGGGCTGCAGGGCGTCGTCACGCAGATTCGCACGCGCTACACGGTCGTGCGCGGCCTCGACGGCAACGAGACGCTGATTCCGAACGAGAAACTGATCACCGACGTCGTGCAGAACCAGTCGTCGTACCTGACGCGCGGCTACGCGAAGGTCGCGGTGCAGGTTGCGTACACCAGCGATGTCGAGCACGCGCTCGTGTTGCTCGCCGAGGCGGCCAGGGACGTGCCGCGCGTGCTGGCGGAGCCGGCTCCGACCCCGTATCTGGTGGGTTTCGGTGCGGACGGGATCGACCTTGAGCTCGGTTTCTGGATCGAGGACTCGGCGAAAGGGACGTCCGGCGTGCGTTCGACCGTGAACCGCAATATCTGGCGGCTGTTCAGCGAGCACGGGATTTCGATCCCGTTCCCGCAGCGCGAAGTGCGGGTCGTGGGGCTGCCGGACAGCTTTCCTGCCGCGGGCGTGGCGGCCGGCAACGGCGCGGTGGACGGGCGCGCGCCGGCTGCGTAGCGCAAGCTGGCCACCAAACGTATCGTCCCCGCGGTCGAAACCGGATCGCGGGCCGTTCCGAGTCCGCCCATGGACTGCGCTGGTTGCGTCAGGGCAAGAAAATGTTCATTTTTTACAAAGACTTGGAACGGTTGAAGTAAAATTCTGGTCTACACGCGGTATGCTTTCATTTTTCTGACGCTTGGCGCGGGCCGGCGTCGCTCTCATCACAGGTAACTGCCTTGTTGAATTCCCTGCTCGATTTTCTTTCCCACGGGCTCCTGCATTTTTCGTGGTGGCAGGTCGCGCTGTTCGCGCTCGCCGTCACGCACGTCACGATCATCGGCGTGACGGTCTACCTGCACCGCTGCCAGGCGCATCGCGCACTCGAGCTGCATCCGATCGCGAGCCACTTCTTCCGCCTCTGGCTGTGGATGACGACCGGCATGCTGACGGGCCAGTGGGCCGCGATTCACCGCAAGCACCATGCGAAGTGCGAGACCGAGGAAGATCCGCACAGCCCGCAGACGCGCGGCATCTGGAAGGTGTTCCTCGAGGGCGCCGAGCTGTATCGCGCGGAAGCGAAGAATGAAGAGACGATGCGCAAGTTCAGCCACGGCACGCCGAACGACTGGATCGAACGCAACATCTACTCGAAGTACCCGATCCTCGGCGTGAGCCTGATGATGGTGATCGACGTCGCGCTGTTCGGCGTGCTCGGCCTGACCGTGTGGGCCGTGCAGATGGTCTGGATTCCGTTCTGGGCGGCTGGCGTCGTCAACGGCTTCGGTCACTTCTGGGGTTATCGCAACTTCAACTCGGCCGACGCGAGCACGAACCTGTTCCCGTGGGGCATCGTGATCGGCGGCGAAGAGCTGCACAACAACCACCACACGTTCGCGACGTCGGCGAAGCTGTCGAACAAGTGGTACGAGTTCGACATCGGCTGGATGTACATCCGCATCATGTCGGCATTCGGTCTCGCGAAGGTGAAGAAGGTCGCACCGACGCCGCGCCTGAACAAGCCGAAGACGGTGCTCGACCAGGAAACGCTGCAGGCCGTGCTGTCGAACCGCTACGAAGTGATGGCGCGCTACGGCAAGGCCGTGAAGCGCGCATACCGCCAGGAGCTTGCGCACCTGAAGGAAATCGGCGGCGAGAAGTACCAGCTGATGCGTGGTGCGCGCAAGTGGTTCCACAAGGATGCCGACGGCCTCGACGAGCCGCAGAAGAAGCTGCTGCCGGAAATCTTCGCGAACAGCCAGAAGCTGCACACGTACTTCCAGCTCCGCCAGGATCTGGCCGCGATCTGGGATCGTTCGACCGCATCGCGCGAACAGCTTCTCGCGCAATTGCAGGATTGGTGCCATCGCGCAGAACAAAGCGGCATCAAGGCGCTGCAGGAATTCGCGACGCGCCTGCGCCGCTACGCCTGATTCGAAATCGATTAGAATCTAAGGACGTCAAAAACCCCGCGTTGGCGGGGTTTTTTATTTGGACTTCCGGTTTTTGAAGGTGACCGGTTGGGCCGGATTTGTATGAGGCTTGGGGCGGCGGCGAATGGTTGCCCCGGGGCGAGCACAGGGGTGAGGCCGGAGGGGGCGCGAAGGCGCTGATGCCGGTCGACCGCGAAGCATGGGATCCAAGTAAGCGCTAAAGCGCTAACTTGGATCGACAGGAGATATGGAGATGCAATCGACGATCAAACCCGTCGAATACGATCGGCCCGTCGCAGCAGGGACCGTGTGCGGCGTGGGGCAAGCATGGGCCAAGGTGCCCGACGCACCGTCCGCCGAAGAGCGCGCTGCACTGAAGGCACGTATCAAGGCGCTGCTCGTGCGTGAAAAGGCCGTCCTGGTCGCGCACTACTACGTCGACGCCGAATTGCAGGAACTGGCCGACGAAACGGGCGGCTGTGTCGCCGACTCGCTCGAAATGGCCCGCTTCGGCCGCGATCACGACGCGCAGACACTGGTCGTCGCCGGCGTGCGCTTCATGGGCGAAACCGCGAAGATCCTGAGCCCGAACAAGCGGATCCTGATGCCCGACCTCGATGCGACCTGCTCGCTCGACCTCGGCTGCCCGGTCGACGAATTCTCGGCGTTCTGCGATGCGCATCCCGACCGTACCGTCGTCGTCTACGCGAATACCAGCGCCGCCGTGAAGGCGCGCGCGGACTGGATGGTCACGTCGTCGATCGGCCTCGAGATCGTGGCCGACCTGCATGCGCGCGGCGAGAAGATCATCTGGGCGCCGGATCGCCATCTCGGCAGCTACATCCAGAAGAAAACCGGCGCGGACATGCTGTTGTGGCAAGGCTCGTGCCTCGTCCACGACGAGTTCAAGGGCATCGAACTCGACCTGCTGCGCGCCGAGTATCCGGACGCGAAGGTGCTCGTCCACCCCGAATCGCCGGAAAATGTCGTCGCACAGGCGGACGTCGTCGGCTCGACGACGCAATTGATCGACGCAGCCGTGAAATTCGACGCGACGCGCTTCATTGTCGCGACCGATCTCGGCATCCTGCACAAGATGCAGCTCGCGGCGCCGGGCAAGACCTTCATCGCCGCACCGACGGCCGGCAACAGCGCAACCTGCAAGAGCTGCGCACATTGCCCGTGGATGGCGATGAACGGCCTCGCGAACCTCGCCGACGTGCTCGAACGCGGTCACAACGAGATCTTCGTCGATCCCGCGATCGGCGAGCGTGCACGTCTGCCGATCGACCGGATGCTCGATTTCGCAGCGGCGCACAAGAAGCGCGTGCAGGCGAGCGGCGATCTGCAGCGCGACCAGCAACTGTTTGCGAACGTGGGGGCTGCATGACGAACGCAGCCGTATCCCCGCTGTTCGACGTCGTCCGCGAGCAATACGGTGCGGCATTCGACGACGCGATCGCGCGCAACGTGGCCGATGCGATCGCGGAAGACGTCGGCACGGGCGACCAGACCGGGCGGCTCGTGCCGGCCGGCGGGCGTCGCCGGGCGCGCATCATCGTGCGGGAAGACGCCGTGCTGTGCGGTGTACCGTGGTTCGAGGCCGTGATTGCGCGAATCGATCCGGCGATCGTCGTGCAATGGCGCTATCGCGAAGGCGACCGGATGACGCCCGATTCGACCGTCTGCGAACTCGAAGGGCCGGCGCGTGCACTGCTGACGGCCGAGCGCAACGGACTGAACTTCCTGCAATTGCTGTCGGGGGTCGCGACTGCGACGCGCCGTTACGTCGAGCGCGTCGAAGGCACGCGTGCGAAGATTCTCGATACGCGCAAGACGCTGCCGGGCCTGCGGCTCGCGCAGAAATACGCTGTGCGTGTCGGCGGCGGCGAGAACCAGCGTCTCGCGCTGTATGACGGCATCCTGATCAAGGAGAACCACATTGCAGCGGCAGGCGGTGTCGGCGAGGCGCTCGACGCGGCGTTCGCGCTGGAGTCGGGCGTGCCCGTGCAGGTCGAAGTCGAGACGCTCGCGCAACTCGATACGGCGCTCGCGCATCGCGCGCAGTCGGTGCTGCTCGACAACTTCACGCTCGACATGATGCGTGAAGCGGTGCGTGTCGCGAACGGCAAGGCCGTGCTCGAAGTGTCGGGCGGCGTCAATTTCGATACGGTGCGTGCGTTCGCGGAAACGGGTGTCGACCGTATCTCGATCGGCGCGCTGACGAAGGACGTGCGCGCGACGGACTATTCGATGCGGATCGTCGACTGATCGCGCGACATAGCGTCTGACGAAAAAAAGCCGCTGGCGCGCAAACGCCAGCGGCTTTTTTGTGGGCCGCAGCCGGGAACGGCGTGGCGGTCAGCGGCGCGAGCGGGGCGTGAGCACGCTCGGCAGTGCCTTCGGCAGCGTGCTCGGCCAGTCGCGGCTGTAGTGCAGCCCGCGGCTTTCGCGGCGCGAGTACGCGCTTTTCACGATCAGTGTCGCCACGTCGACGAGGTTGCGCAGTTCGAGCAGGTCGCGCGTCACGCGGAAGTTCGCGTAGTACTCCTGGATCTCGTCGCGCAGCAGCGACAGCCGGTGCTTCGCGCGTTCGAGGCGCTTGTCGGTACGCACGATGCCCACGTAGTTCCACATCAGGCGGCGCAGCTCGTCCCAGTTGTGCGCAACGACGACTTCCTCGTCCGCATCCGACACGCGGCTTTCGTCCCACGCGGGCAGCGTGGCGGGCGTTTCGGCATCGAAGCCGGCCGCCTCGATCGCCCCGGCCGCCGCGCGGCCGATCACGAGACATTCGAGCAGCGAGTTGCTCGCGAGCCGGTTCGCACCGTGGAGCCCGGTGTACGACGTTTCGCCGACTGCATACAGGCCCGCGAGATCGGTGCGCCCGGCGAGATCGGTGACGACGCCGCCGCACGTATAGTGTGCGGCCGGCACGACGGGAATCGGCTGCTTCGCGATATCGATGCCGAATTCGAGGCAGCGCGCGTGGATCGTCGGGAAGTGCTCGCGCAGGAACGCTTCCGGCTGGTGGCTGATGTCGAGATATACGCAGTCGATCCCGCGCTTCTTGATCTCGAAGTCGATCGCGCGTGCGACGATGTCGCGCGGTGCGAGTTCGGCACGCGGATCGTGCGCGGGCATGAAGCGCGTGCCGTCGGGCAGCTTCAGCAGGCCGCCTTCGCCGCGCACGGCTTCCGAGATCAGGAACGACTTTGCATACGGATGGAACAGGCAGGTCGGGTGGAACTGGATGAATTCCATGTTGGACACGCGGCAGCCCGCGCGCCACGCCATCGCGATGCCGTCGCCGGTCGCGGTGTCGGGGTTCGTCGTGTACAGGTAGACCTTGCCGGCGCCGCCGGTCGCGAGCACCGTATGCGGCGCCTCGATCGTGATCGTGCGGTCGTTGTCGACGTCAAGCGCATACAGGCCGTGACAGCGGCGGCCGGGCAGGCCGAGGCGGTCCGACGTGATCAGGTCGATCGCGTGGTGGTTTTCGAAGAACGTAATGTTCGGATGCTGGCGCGCCCGCGCCGACAGCGTCGCGAGCACCGCGTGGCCGGTCGCGTCGGCCGCGTGGATGATCCGGCGGTGGCTGTGGCCGCCTTCGCGCGTGAGGTGGAAGCCGAGCTCGGCTGCGTCGTCCTTCGTGAACGGCACGCCCTGGGAGATCAGCCATTCGATCGCTTCGCGGCCGTGCTCGACGATGTAGCGCGTCGCGCCTTCGTCGCACAGCCCGCCGCCGGCGACCAGCGTGTCGTCGACGTGGTTCTCGATGCTGTCCGCCGAATCGAGGACGGCCGCGATGCCGCCTTGCGCGTTATCGCTTGCCCCCTCCATCATCGAACGTTTCGCGATCAGCGCGACACGTCGCGTGCTGGCCAGGTTGAGTGCGACCGACAGCCCTGCCAGGCCGCTGCCGACGATCGCCACGTCGAATTTCATGCTGCATCTCCATCGTTACGCTTTTGATCTTGTGCGTTCCGGCGGCCGCAGCCGCGGAAAGGGGAGAGCATACCGCGTCGCGCCGGAGCGTGCGCGCAAAACAAAAAGCCCCGCATGTGCGGGGCTTTTCGGTCGCCGTCAGGCTGGCAGAAACCGGAGATTACTTGATCTTGGTTTCTTTGTATTCCACATGCTTGCGGACGACGGGATCGAACTTCTTGATCGCCATCTTTTCCGGCATGTTGCGCTTGTTCTTCGTGGTCGTGTAGAAGTGACCCGTACCAGCGGTCGACTCAAGCTTGATCTTGTCGCGTGCGCCTTTTGCCATGATTGTGCTCCTTGGGCTTAGGCTTCGCCGCGTGCGCGCAGGTCAGCGAGCACGGAATCGATGCCGTTCTTGTCGATCAGGCGCAGGCCGGCGTTCGAGACGCGCAGGCGCACCCAGCGGTTTTCGCTCTCTACCCAGAACCGGCGGTTTTGCAGGTTCGGCAGGAAGCGGCGCTTCGTCTTGTTGTTGGCGTGGGAAACGTTGTTGCCGCTCATCGGCGCTTTCCCAGTTACTTGGCATACGCGTGCCATGAGAGCACTCCTAATACGCTAAATTCGGGGTTCGATCGCCGATGAAGGTTCCATCGTACCGCCACGTGATCCATGGCTGCACTCAGAACGCCGAAGCCCTTACAGACAAGGCCCTTCGATGGCTAGAACTGGTTGGAAAAAAGACAGACGGCGATTCTAGCAGAAAAAGTTCAGAAAAATCAAACCTAATTTCGCATCGCCGTTGCGGCGCCCTCAGGCGGGCCGCAACGGCACAGTCTACAGCCAACCGGCCCGTGCGAACGAAAAAGTATCACTGGTGCCGATGACGACGTGATCGAGCAGCTGAACGTCGACGAGCGCGAGCGCGTCGTGCAGCACGCGGGTCAGGCGCCGATCCTCCGCGCTCGGCTGCACCGCGCCCGACGGGTGATTGTGCGCGACGATCAGCGCGGCGGCGTTGTGCGCCATCGCGCTGCGCACGATCTCGCGCGGGTAGACGGCCATGCGCGTCAGCGAGCCGCGCGTGATTTCCTCGGTGTCGATCAGGCCGTGGCGCGCGTCGAGGTAGACCGCGGCGAACACTTCGTACGGGCGCGCGCCGATCTTCATCCGCAGATAGTCCTCGACCGCGCCGGGTGAATCGATCATCCGCTTCTCGCGCGCTTTCTCCTTCAGTACGCGCCGCGCGATCTCGGTGACCGCAACCAGCCGCGCGGAGCGCGCGGGGCCGATGCCGGGGTGCGCCTCGAAATCGTCGGCGGTTGCCTCGAGCAGCCCGCGCAACGTCTTGAACTGCCCGACCAGCGCGCGGGCCGTGACGAACACGTCGTGCCCCGGCTTGCCGGTGCCGAGCAACAGGGCGATCAGTTCGTCGTTGGTCAGCGCGGCCGGCCCGCGCTCCAGCAATCGCTCGCGCGGCCGCTCGGGCCGCCAGTCGCGCGGGCGGCGCTTGCGCCGGCGGATCGGGAGGCCGCGGCCGGGCGGATTGGCCGGCAGATCGGCGGTGTCGCGGCATTCGACGGGCGGCAGGGTGAGGCAGGGTGACAGCATGCTCGAAACTCCATTGGCGGCGGGCGGTATGCGCGACGTCGTCGCACTTTCCGCCTTGCGCGCTCAGGTGACTTACAATATTGGCTTTGCGCCGGGCCTTTCGGCCGTATCGGGCGCCGACCGAACGAGTAATTCATGAGCCTCATCGATCTATCCGAAGTGAAGCCCGGTTCCCACGTCACGTTGCATTACCGGCTGGCACTGGCCGACGGCGCCGACATCGTCAACACCTTCACCGACAAGCCGGCCACGCTGCTGCTCGGCGCGGGGCAACTGGCGCCGTCGCTGGAACAGATTCTGATCGGGCTCAGGGTCGGCGACCATTCGACTTTTCAGCTATCGCCCGAACAGGGGTTCGGTCCCCGCAATCCCGACATGCTCCAGCGCGTCACGCTGTCGACGCTGCGCGAGAACGGGATGGTCGGCGACGATTTCACGCCGGGCGAACTGATCGAGTTCAATGCGCCGGACGGCGGCCGGTACGCGGGGGTGCTGAAGGAAGTCAGCGAGACCTCGGCACTGTTCGACTTCAATCATCCGCTCGCGGGCCAAGCGCTCACGTTCGAAGTGAAAATCATCGGAATCCTGTAATCATGAGCACCACCGATACGCTGTCCGGGCAGACCGTCGCAGCCGACGCCGAAATCCTGCTGGCCCAGCCGCGCGGTTTCTGCGCGGGCGTCGATCGCGCGATCGAGATCGTCGAGCGCGCAATCGCGATGCACGGTGCGCCGATCTACGTTCGTCACGAGATCGTCCACAACAAGTACGTGGTCGAGGATCTGAAGAAGAAAGGCGCGATCTTCGTCGAGGAACTCGAGGAAGTGCCGGCCGGCAATACCGTGATCTTCAGCGCGCACGGCGTGTCGAAGGCCGTGCGCGACGAGGCCGACGTGCGCGGGTTGCGCATTTACGACGCAACCTGCCCGCTCGTCACGAAGGTGCACGTCGAAGTGGCGAAGATGCGCCAGGACGGCGTCGATATCGTGATGATCGGCCACAAGGGCCATCCGGAAGTCGAAGGCACGATGGGTCAGGTCGAGCGCGGCATGCATCTCGTCGAGAGCGTCGAGGACGTGCAGAAGCTCGAGCTCGCCGATCCCGAGCGCATCGCGCTCGTCACGCAGACGACGCTGTCCGTCGACGATGCAGCCGAGATCATCGGCGCGTTGAAGGCCAAGTATCCGAAAATCCGCGAGCCGAAGAAGCAGGACATCTGCTACGCGACGCAGAACCGCCAGGACGCAGTGAAGTTCATGGCGCCGCAATGCGATGTCGTGATCGTCGTCGGCAGCCCGAACAGCTCGAATTCGAGCCGCCTGCGCGAAGTGGCCGAGAAGCGCGGCGTGGACGCCTACATGGTCGATGCACCCGACCAGATCGACCCGGCATGGGTCGCGGGCAAGCGCCGCATCGGCGTGACGGCCGGCGCGTCGGCACCTGAAGTGCTCGCCCAGGCCGTGATCGCGCGCCTGCGCGAGCTCGGCGTGCGCAACGTCCGCGCGCTCGAAGGCATCGAGGAAAACGTGTCGTTTCCGCTGCCGCGCGGGTTGAACCTGCCGCCCGCTGCCTGATTGACGCAGCGCACCTGCGGACACACCGAAGCGCGCCTCCCGGCGCGCTTTTTTTTACCCGTCGGAATTGCAATCGCAACCATTCTTTGCATTCATGGTGCAACCGGGTTGCTCCCATCGTTTTCAAGCGTCTCTCAAAATTGGTTGCAATGCAGGAAAACCCCATCGAATCAGGATTATTGGCGTCCTATAAATGGAGTTACAATGCGCCCGTTTTCAGGCCTGAATGGCTTTGAAATCGGGTTTTGGCAAGGCGCGGGAGACCATTCGATGCATGTGAAGTTGGCTTACGCCGTGTCCGTCGCCGCACCGGTTGCAATGCATGCCGGCTGCAGCAAAAAGAGCGACGGCGGGGCGGGGAGGGAGGCTGCGGTGTTCGCGGCACCGCCGGCCAGCGGCGTGCGCGTCGCCGGAACCGGTCGTGCGGCACCGTTCGCGTGCCGCATCGCGCAATTGGGCAAGGACAAGGAAAACGGGGCACGTTTGGCGATCGAGGAAATCAACGCGCTTGACCTGGCGAACGGCCAGGCAGCGGGCACGCAGGTTGCAGCGCAGCAAGCCGCCGGTCGTGGCGTGACAGCGACCGTGCGCGCCGATCGACGCAGGCCGGCCATGGTGCCCGGCGCTGCGGGCAGCGTGCCGATGTCGCCGGCCTCTTTTCATTTCGATTCGACGAAACAGCGTGTTGCCGCGAGCCATGGTGTCGCGGCGCGCGGTCTGGTTCGTACGATGGATTCCAACGCAGTCCTGACGAATGTCGGGCGCGGCGTTCGCGGTGCCTTGCGGGGCAGCGCGACACGGAATCCGATCTGCCCGGATGCGGGGCTCGCCTCGCACCGGACGGGAAAAGGCACGGATGCCGGGCAACCGGACGATGGCCGTCTCGGCATGCTGCCCCACGACTTCAAGGAGGCCACGAACACCGTCCTCGATGTCGTGACGATTTAGCGACGGGACTCATGACGGCACCGGAACAGTGCGGTGCCGTTTCTGTATCCGCTCCGGCGGCAGGTCCGGCCGTACAGGCCGGGCGGCGCGCGCCGGGACGATCCACCCTTACCGGTATCGACTAGTACCCGCAGTGTCGCCGAGAAGGCGCGATTCCTCGCTTACCCGCGGGGCGCAGCGTCCTCCGGCAGCACGGGCCAAGGAGCTTTAAATGGATATTTTCGTCCAGCAGGTTCTCAACGGGCTGGTGCTCGGCAGTGTCTACGCCATCATCGCGTTGGGCTACACGATGGTGTACGGCATTCTCGGCATCATCAACTTCGCGCACGGCGACGTGCTGATGATCGGCGCGATGGTCGCCTTGTCGGCCATCACCGTGCTGCAGAACCATTTTCCCGGACTCGGCAACGTCGCGACGCTGACGATCGGCCTGGGCATCGCCGCCGTCGTCTGTGCGTTCGTGGGCTTCACGATCGAGCGCGTCGCATACCGGCCGCTGCGCCGCGCACCGCGCCTCGCCCCGCTGATCACCGCGATCGGCGTGTCGATCCTGCTGCAGACCGCCGCGATGATCATCTGGTCGCGCAACCCGCTGCCGTTCCCGCAGTTGCTGCCGACCGATCCGATCAACGTGATCAAGGCGACCGACACGACGCCGGGCGCCGTGATCTCGGTCACTGAAATCGTGATCATCGCGGTGGCGTTCCTCGTGATGGGCGGCCTGCTGCTGCTCGTGCACAAGACCAAGCTCGGCCGCGCGATGCGCGCGATCGCCGAAAGCCCGAACACCGCGAGCCTGATGGGCGTGAACCCGAACTTCGTGATCTCGGCGACGTTCATGATCGGCTCCGCGCTTGCCGCGCTGGCCGGCGTGATGATCGCGTCCGAATACGGGAACGTGCACTTCTACATGGGCTTCATCCCCGGCATGAAGGCATTCACGGCCGCGGTGCTGGGCGGGATCGGCAACCTCGGCGGCGCAATGGTCGGCGGCGTGCTGCTCGGCCTGATCGAGCAGCTCGGGGCCGGCTACATCGGCAACCTCACGGGCGGTGTGTTCGGCAGTAACTACCAGGACGTGTTCGCCTTCGTCGTGCTGATCATCGTGCTGGTGTTCCGTCCGTCCGGCCTGTTGGGCGAACGTGTCGCGGATCGCGCGTAACGGAAGGGAGCAAACAACATGACATCCATTCAACCGATTGAATCCTCGACGTCGCTCGTCGAAGAGCGCAACACCGCCAAGACCGTCATCATCGGCATCCTGACCGCTGCGTTCGTGATCGCCGCGCCGATCATCATCGGCTCGGCAGGCGGCAACTACTGGGTCCGCGTGCTCGACTTCGCGATGCTGTACGTGATGCTCGCGCTGGGCCTGAACGTGGTGGTCGGCTTCGCCGGCCTGCTCGACCTCGGCTACATCGCGTTCTACGCGGTGGGCGCGTACACGGCGGCATTGCTGAGCTCGCCGCACCTGACCTCGCAGTTCGAGTGGATCGCGGCGCTCGCGCCGAACGGCCTGCACATCCCGTTCCTGATCATCGTGCCGATCGCGATGGCGCTGGCGGCGACCTTCGGGATCCTGCTCGGCGCGCCGACGCTGCGCCTGCGCGGCGACTACCTCGCGATCGTGACGTTGGGCTTCGGTGAAATCGTCCGGATCTTCATGAACAACCTCGACCGTCCGGTGAACATCACCAACGGCCCGAAGGGGATCACGGGCATCGATCCGGTGCACGTCGGCGGCTTCAACCTGTCGCAGACGCACTCGCTGTTCGGCCTGCAGCTGCCGTCGGTCTACATGTACTACTACCTGTTCGTGCTGTGCTCGCTGCTGGTGATCTGGGTGTGTACGCGCCTGCAGCACTCGCGTATCGGCCGTGCCTGGGCAGCCATCCGCGAAGACGAAATCGCGGCGAAGGCGATGGGCATCAACACCCGCAACGTGAAGCTGCTCGCGTTCGCGATGGGCGCGTCGTTCGGCGGCCTGTCGGGCGCGATGTTCGGTGCGTTCCAGGGCTTCGTGTCGCCCGAGTCGTTCACGTTCTGGGAATCGATCGTCGTGCTCGCCTGCGTGGTGCTCGGCGGCATGGGCCACATCCCGGGCGTGATCCTGGGCGCGGTGCTGCTCGCGATCTTCCCGGAATTCCTGCGCTCGACGATGAGCCCGCTGCAGCACGCGCTGTTCGGTCATGACGTCGTCGATACGGAAGTGATCCGTCAGGCGCTGTACGGCCTCGCGATGGTGGTCATCATGCTGTACCGCTCGGAAGGCCTGTGGCCCGCGCCGAAGCATGAGGACAAGATCGCGAAACTGGCGAAGCGCAACAGCAAGAAGCCGGTGCGCGCTTAACCTACGGACACAGGGGATATACACATGAGCGACAAGCAAATCCGACTGTCCGTCAAGGGCGTGAACAAGCGCTTCGGTGGCCTGCAGGCGCTGTCCGACGTCGGCCTCGAGATCAAGGAAGGCGAGATCTACGGGCTGATCGGCCCGAACGGTGCCGGCAAGACGACGTTCTTCAACGTGATCACGGGCCTCTACACGCCGGACTCCGGCGAGTTCAAGCTCGACGGCTCGGAATACAAGCCGACCGCGGTGCACCAGGTCGCGAAGACGGGCATCGCGCGCACGTTCCAGAACATCCGCCTGTTCGGCGGGATGACGGCCCTCGAGAACGTGATGGTGGGCCGCCACGTGCGCACCAAGCACGGGCTGCTCGGCGCGGTGTTCCAGACGCCGGCCGAACGCCAGGAAGAGCGCGAGATCAAGGAACGCGCGATCGAGCTGCTCGAATACGTCGGTGTGCTGCAGTACGCCGACTACACGTCGCGCAACCTCTCGTACGGCCACCAGCGCCGTCTCGAGATCGCGCGCGCGCTCGCGACCGACCCGAAGCTGCTCGCGCTCGACGAGCCGGCGGCCGGGATGAACGCGACCGAAAAGGTCGAACTCACGCGCCTGCTCGACAAGATCCGCTCGGACGGCCGCACGATCCTGCTGATCGAGCACGACGTGAAGCTCGTGATGGGATTGTGCAACCGGATGACGGTGCTCGATTACGGCAAGGTGATCGCCGAGGGTCTGCCGCAGGACGTGCAGAAGAATCCGAAGGTGATTGAGGCATATCTCGGCGCAGGGGTGCACTGATGGCAGCGGCAATGTTGAAAATCAAGGGCTTGCAGGTCAACTACGGCGGCATCCAGGCCGTCAAGGGCGTTGACATGGAAGTCCGTCAGGGCGAGCTCGTGACGCTGATCGGCGCGAACGGCGCAGGCAAGACCACGACGATGAAGGCGATCACGGGTCTCAAGGCGTATTCGGCGGGCGACATCGAGTACGACGGCAAGTCGATCAAGGGCGTGCCGACTCACGAGCTGCTCAAGCGCGGCCTCGCGATGGTGCCGGAAGGCCGCGGGATCTTCGCGCGGATGTCGATCGTCGAGAACATGCAGATGGGCGCGTACCTGCGCAACGACACCGAGCAGATCAAGAAGGACGTCGACCGCATGTTCGGCTTCTTTCCGCGCCTGAAGGAGCGTGCGACGCAGCTCGCGGGCACGCTGTCGGGCGGCGAGCAGCAGATGCTGGCGATGTCGCGCGCGATCCTGTCGAAGCCGAAGCTGCTGCTGCTCGACGAGCCGTCGATGGGCCTGTCGCCGATCATGGTCGAGAAGATCTTCGAAGTGGTGCGCGAGATCTCGAAGGAGGGGATCACGGTGCTGCTCGTCGAGCAGAACGCACGCCTCGCGCTGCAGGCGGCCGACCGTGGTTACGTGATGGATTCGGGCACGGTCACGATGGAAGGCGATGCGAAGCAGATGCTCGACGATCCGAAGGTGCGTGCCGCGTATCTCGGTGAATGAGTGAGTGAATGAGCGGGCCCGATGGCGCGCGACGGCAGGTGCCGGGCGCGTCGCACACGGGCTTTCGAAAGGCTGTCACGGGATGCCGTGACAGCCTTTTTTTCGTGTCGTGCCATTCGGATCGAACTTGTGCGTTCGGATGCGACTCCATTCGACTGTTACGCCGCGCACGCGGCGCGGGGGCGATGGGGCGGCCACCCGCAGCGGGTCGTCCGCAGCCGGTCGCCCACAAACCGACACACGGGCCGTGTAGCATCGACGGCCCCTCGGGACACGGAGAGCACGCATGAGTCTGGACTACGGTTTCGTGAAGGCGAAGGTGACATCGGTGGCGAAGCTGAAGGGCTCGCCGCACGGCAGCGAGATCCAGTATCACATCCACCTGACGCTGGCGTTGCCGGGCGGCAACTGGGACGTCGCGATCAACGTCGGCACCAGCGACGCGGACGACTTGCTGAACTACAAGCTCGTCTACGATTTCCACCACCCGATCACGCAGACGCTCGCGGCCGCGGCCGAAGGTTATACCGACCTGACGGGGCAGGCCGCATTGCCCGCGCTCGACTACTTGCGCAGCGACATCCTGAACGAAACGGGGGCGTGGCGCGCGAGCGCCGTGATGGACGGCACCGAGAATCCGGAGCCGATCCCGTCGCTGCTGCGGCTCGTGAACGCCGCGCAGTCGCAGGAGCTCGACGTCGTCGTGTTCGGCCGCTCGTATGCCGAAGGCAACGGCATCCACGACACGCACATGAACCAGGGTTCGACCGGCTCGAACTACGTGCACCGTGCGGGCGACGACCACAACGACCACAACGACATCTGGCAGGACGGCGCGCTGATCGTGCGCGTGAGCGACACGCAGTGGGCCGCCTATTTCGCCGCGTTCGAGCAGCAGGCCGTGCCGACCGACGCGCTCGGCAATCCGCTGCCGGGCGCGGGGCCGATCACGCGCTGAGATCGCCGGCGGCCGGCTGTCGCGTCATGCGGCCGGCAGCGTCTTGCCGAACGAGATGCGCTCCTCGACGCGGTAGCCGAGCGCCGCGTAGAAGCGGCACGCGTCGTCGTTGCCCGGCAGCACCTGCAGGTTGATCTTCAGGCAGCCGCGCGCGGCGAGCGCGCGTTCCGCATGCGCGATCAGCGCGCGGCCGATGCCGAGCCGCCGCGCGTCGTTCGATACGCCGAACGAGTAGAGCCAGCCGCGATGTCCGTCGAAACCCGCCATCAGCGTGCCGACGACGCGTGCGCCGCTGGTCGCGACGAAAAACAGCTCCGGCTGCGTCGCGAGCTTCAGCTCGATCGATCGCATCGGATCGCGGTGCGGCGGCGCACCGGCTTCGTCGTACTGCGGGAACGCGTCGCGCCATACCGCGAGCACGGCATCGGTGTCGGCGCGTTCGAACGGGCGGATTGCGACAGCATCGGCGGCGGCATCCATCGGCGGGGTCTCCTCAGAGCGTGTCGAGAACCGACCGCAGCATCGCCATCATCTGGTCGATCTCTTCGGTCGTCACGTTCAGTGCGGGCATGAAGCGCAGCAGGTTCGGCCGCGCGGCGTTCAGCAGCAGGCCGTCGGGCTGCATGTCGCGCGCCTTCTCGACGATCTGCGGGCCGATGTCCTTGCCGAGCAGCAGCGCGCGCAGCAGGCCTTCGCCGCGTTCGCCTTCGAAACCGCGCTCTTCCGACAGTTCGAGCAGCTTGCGCTTCAGGTATTCGCTGCGCGCGCGCACGCCTTCGAGGAAGCCGGGCGCGACGAGCTGCGAGATCACCGAATAGCCGACCGCCGTCATCAGCGGGTTGCCGTTGTACGTGCCGCCCTGGTCGCCGGCCTCGAACACCGCGACCTCGGCCTTCGACAGCAGCGCGCCCAGCGGGGCGCCGCCGCCGATGCCTTTCGCGAGCGTCATGACGTCCGGCTCGATGCCGGACAGCTCGTATGCGAACAGCGTGCCCGCGCGGCCGCAGCCGCTTTGCACCTCGTCGACGATCAGCAGCAGGTTGTGCTGCTTCGTCAGCGCGCGCAGCGCCTGCATGAATTCGCGCGTCGCCGGAATCACGCCGCCTTCACCCTGGATCGGCTCGAGCATCACCGCGACGGTCTTGTCGGTGATCAGCCTCTCGACCGAGTTGATGTCGTTGAGCTCGGCCTTCGGGAAGCCCGGCACCTGCGGTGCGTAGATCGTGTCCCAGCCCGGCTTGCCGCTGGCCGACATCGTCGCGAGCGTGCGGCCGTGGAAGCTGTGGTCGAACGTGATGATCTCGTAGGCGCCGTTCTTGAACTTGCGGCCCCACTTGCGCGCGAGCTTGATCGCGCCTTCGTTTGCCTCCGCGCCGCTGTTCGTGAAGAACACCTTGTCGAACACGCTGTGCTGCGTGAGCAGGCCCGCGAGCTTCGCCATCGGTTCGTTGTAGAACGCGGGCGACGGGTTCAGCAGCTTTTCCGCCTGCGTCTTCAGCGCTTCGACGATGCCGTCGTTGCAGTGGCCGAGGCTGTTGACGGCCCAGCCCTGGATGAAGTCCAGATAGCGCTTGCCCGTGTGATCGTAGAGCCACGAACCCTTGCCGTGCGTAAACACGATGTCGGGGCGGTTCGTGATGTACATCAGCGAGTCGATCGGATAATCGTTCAGGGGCATGGCAGCAGACTCCAGCGGGCGTTGAAAGGGAAACAGGCAATAAAAAAGCCACGGAAGGCCGTGGCTGGTGGGTCGAACAGCTTGTGCGTAACCGGTGAAGCGGTGTGGGGGTTACGCGCGAGTCCGTGACGAGCCTGCGGCATCCGGGCGGAGCGGCGAGCGGCGACGTCGAAGGGCGGACAGGAAGCAGTTCATGTGCGCAAGCATAAGGCATCCCGCGCCTCACTGTAAACCGCCGCGATGCCACGGATGTGACATCGCGGTGCGCAACGCGGGACGCGGGTGGTCAGACCGGATGCGCGAGATCGGCGGCGCTCGTGAACGAGTCGGCGTAGAACTCGTCGGCCGGCAGCGCGTGATGCTGCGTGAAGTCGCGTTGCGCGGATTCGACCATCACCGGCGCGCCGCACGCGTACACCTGGTAGCCCGACAGGTCGGGCAGATCCTCGATCACCGCGCGATGGACGAAGCCGGTGCGGCCCGTCCACTGGTCGCCGGCGTCCGGCTCGGAGAGCACCGGCACGTACTTGAAGTTCGGGATCTCGCGTGCCCACTGCTCGGCGAGCTCGTCGAGGTAGATGTCCTTCTTGCGGCGTGCACCCCAGTAGAGCGTCATCGGGCGCGTGATGCCCGTGTGCTTCACGTGCTCGATGATCGCCTTGATCGGTGCGAAGCCCGTGCCCGATGCGAGCAGCACGATCGGCTTGTCGGAATCCTCGCGCAGGAAGAACGTGCCGAGCGGGCCTTCGAAGCGCAGGATGTCGCGCTCCTTCATTGCGCCGAACACGTGGTCGGTGAACTTGCCGCCCGGCATGTGGCGGATGTGCAGCTCGATCGGGCCTTCCTCGTGCGGCGCGTTCGCCATCGAGTAGCTGCGGCGCGAGCCGTCCTTCAGGATGAACTCGACGTACTGGCCCGCGAGATACTGCAGGCGTTCGTTGGCGGGCAGCTGCAGCTTCACGACCATCACGTCGTCGGCCTTGCGTTCGAGCGCGGCGATCCGGCACGGCAGCTTCTTGACCTGCACGCCGTCGACGCCGGCGATTTCGCGCACGTCGATTTCGAGATCGCACTGCGCCTTCGAGCAGCACAGCAGCGCGAGGCCGCGCGTGCGCTCGTCGTTGGACAGCGCCGACGCGGCGTGCGGGCCCTGTTCGATCTGGCCCGACACGATCTGGCCCTTGCAGGAGCCGCACGCGCCGTTCTTGCAGCCGTACGGCAGATGGACGTTCTGGCGCAGTGCAGCCGCCAGCACGGTTTCGTCCGACTCGACCTGGAATTGCCGGCCGCTTTGCTTGAGAGTGACGTTGAATGCCATAGAACCAAACTAGAACAAAATGTGGGGACCGTGCATGTCGGGCACGGCAGCTACAATGCAAGCCCGTTGCGCGTCGCGCAACGGTGGCTACTGATTTCGCAACCAACATGATCGCGACTCGAATCCTGCGCCGGCCGCGCGCACTGATCGTCGGCTGCGGCGACGTCGGCATGCGCTGCGTCGCGCAATGGCGCGACACGCACCGCAGCCTGCGGATCTTCGCGCTGACGAGCCACCCGGCCCGCCGCGACGAACTGCGTGCCGCGGGCGCGACGCCGATCGTCGGCGACCTCGATCGCCGGGCGACGCTCGGCCGCCTCGCGGGCCTGGCCCGCACGATCCTGCATCTCGCGCCGCCGCCATCCGACGGCCGCGACGACCGGCGCACGCGTGCGCTGATTGCCGCAACGACCGTGCCTGCGCGTCGGCCTTCGACTCCGCCGGCACCGGCGGTCGGCCGGCTCCGAACGCTGCGCACCGCTGCACGGCAGGCCGGCGCACCCGTTCGGGGAGCGCGTATTGTACCCGACGGCCTTCGCGCGCCGAGGCTCGTCTATGCGAGCACGACGGGCGTATACGGCGACTGCGGCGGCGCGCGCATCGACGAGACGCAGCCCTTGCGCCCCGCGAATCCGCGCGCGTTCCGACGCGTGTCGGCCGAGCGGCAACTGCGCGCGGCGACGGTGCGCGGCGTGCTGTCCGCGCGCATCGTGCGCATTCCGGGCATCTACGCGGCGAACCGCCTGCCGGTCGCACGGCTCGAGCGCGGCACGCCGGCACTCGAACTGGCCGACGACGTCTACACGAACCACATCCACGCGGACGATCTCGCGGCGATCCTGCGCCGCGCGGCCGAACGCGGCAAGCCGGCGCGCGCCGTGCACGCGTCGGACGACAGCGAACTGCGGATGGGGGAATATTTCGACCGGGTCGCGCAGGCGCTCGGCCTGCCGAGGCCGCCACGCGTCAGCCGCGCGGACGCCGAGCGTCAGCTCGAGCCGACCCTGCTGTCGTTCATGCGCGAGTCGCGGCGCCTGTCCAACGCACGGCTCAAGGCCGAATTGTGCGTGACGTTGCGGTATCCGACCGTAGACGATTTCCTTCAAACGCTCGCGCCGGGCAGCGCATCAGGTCAGCGCCGGTAATGCCTCGATCAGCAGGAAGCACAGCAGCGCGCCGATCAGCGCGCCAATCAGGTTCGGATGATATTTGTGCTTCGCGTGCATCATGGCCAGCAGGCCGCCGATCACGATGACACCGACGACCGCGAACGCGATCATCATGTACGACAGTTCGAAAGTATGGTTGACGTTCATGGTATCTCCCCCTGCATCGCTGCTCGTGCAGCTTGTGATTTCAGTATAGCGGGGGAACATGCGGCCGAGACGCGGCCGGGCACCGAACGATCGTGCGGATTTTCCCTTACAGGGTTTCGACGGGATTGCGCAGCGCTGAAAGGTCGGCGTCATCGAGCCAGCGCCACGCACCCGGCGCGAGATCGCCCGGCAGCGCGAAGCCGCCGATGCTTTCGCGATGCAGCGCTTCGACGCGATTGCTCGCCGCCGCGACCATGCGCTTGACCTGGTGATACTTGCCTTCGAGGACGGTCAGCGCGAGCGCGTGCGGTGCGCGCGCGTCGGCGGCGACCGCAGCGATCGGCTTCGGCTCGCCGTGCAGCTGCACGCCGGTGCGCAGCGCATTCAGCTGCGCGTCGTCGAGCGGGTGGCGCACGGTCGCCACGTAGGTTTTCGGCACCTTGCGCTTCGGCGACGTGTACGCGTGCACGAACTGGCCGTCGTCCGACAGCAGCAGCAGGCCCGTCGTGTCCTGGTCGAGACGTCCGACGCACTGCACGCCGCGCGCGACGAGCGGCGCGGGCAGCAGGCTGAACACGCTCGCGTGGTGTTGCGGGTCGCGCGAACACTCGTAGCCGGCCGGCTTGTTGAGCGCGAGATATGCGCGCGCGTGGAACGGCCACGCCGTATCGTCGACCGAGAACACAAGGCCGTCGGTATCGAACGCGGCGTCGGGGTCGGTCGCGCACGCGCCCGCCACGCTGACGCGGCCCGCTTCGATCAGGCCGCGGCACTGGCGGCGCGAGCCGAAGCCCTGGGTGTAGAGAATGCTTTCGAGATCCATAGCGCGCGCATTCTATCAAGCGGCGGCGCGCGGCCGGCGTGAACCCGCATGCGCTGGTAAGCTGCCGGTACGCCGCGCGGGGCGCGGCGCCCGTTCACTCTTCACGGAAAGTCCATGCCTTTCGCTTCGTTCCCGTTCGGCCGCAAGGCTGCCGCTGTCATCCTCGCCGCAACCGTCTCGTCGGTTGCGTTCGCGCACGCGCATCTCGCGAAGAGCGACCCGGCGGCGGGCGCGGCGGTGGCCGCCGCACCGGCTGCCGTCACGATCGATTTCACCGAGCCGCTGGAGCCGGCGTTCAGCTCGATCGTCGTCGTCGACGGCAACGGCAAGACGGTGTCGGACGGCCGTGCGCGCATCGACGCGTCGAACCGCAAGCGGATGACGGTGCCGCTCACGGCGGCCGGCACGGGCGCCTATACGGTGAAATGGGTGGCCGTCGCGACCGACGGGCACCGCACGCAGGGCGCGTACGGCTTCAGCGTGAAGTGACGTGACGCAACGGCGGCGGCAGGCCCGTGCCAGGGCTGCCGTCGCTTCCATTCGACAGGGAGTCCCGCATGAATCCGACGACGCTCGACGCACTCGCCGATTTTCCCCGTCAGCTCGAAGCGCATTTCGCAGCCGTCCCGGACGGCTACGCGCGCTGGACGCCCGGCGACTGGGCCGGAATCCCGAGCGAGCACTTCTCGCCGCTCGGACAGCTCTGCCACGTGCGCGACATCGAGACCGACGGTTATCACGTGCGGCTGCGGCGGATGCTCGAGGAAGACCGGCCGCTACTCGTGTCGATCGATGGCGACGCGCTCGCGATCGAGCGCCGCTACAACGACGCGTATGCGTCCGACGTGCTCGCGGCGATCCGCGAAGCACGGCGCGAGACGCTGGACCTCGTGTCGCGCCTCACGCCCGAGCAGCTCGCACGCACCGGGGAGTTCGACGGTTACGGCTCGCTGACCGTGCGCGGGCTCGTCCACTACCTGTGCAGCCACGACCAGCAGCATCTGGCCGGCATGCAATGGCTGCTCGGCAAGATCGACGCGGCGCTGTACGCGCGCTGAGCCGGCCGGCATCCGCGGCATCGATCGGCGATTCCGGAAATCCTGTCGGTGCGGCAGGCCACATTACGTTGCGGCGATTGGGCGGATTTTCTGGATAATCCATCCAGCCGCGACCGGCTGACCGGTGCGTCGCGCGTGCCTACACTCCAGGATTCGTTCATCGAGAAAAGGAGTCCACCGTGGCAATTCATACGCTCGCAGACAAGGTCGTCCTGATCGCAGGCGGCGCAAAGAATCTCGGCGGCCTGATCGCCCGGGATTTGGCGAGCCACGGCGCGAAGGCAGTGGCGATTCACTACAACAGCGCCGCATCGCAGGCACAGGCCGAGGAGACGGCCGCCGCGGTGCGCGCGGCTGGCGCGGAGGCTGCCACGTTCCAGGGCGACCTGACGACGGCCGCCGCGGTCGAGAAGCTGTTCGACGACGCGAAACAGCGCTTCGGCAAGATCGACATCGCGATCAACACGGTCGGCAAGGTGCTGAAGAAGCCGTTTACCGAGATCAGCGAGGCCGAGTACGACGAGATGTTCGCGGTCAACAGCAAGTCGGCGTTTTTCTTCATCAAGGAAGCGGGGCGGCACCTCGAGGATCACGGCAAGCTCGTCACGCTCGTGACGTCGCTGCTCGGCGCGTTCACGCCGTTCTATGCGGCGTACGAAGGATCGAAGGCGCCGGTCGAGCATTTCACGCGTGCGGCGTCGAAGGAGTACGGCGCGCGCGGGATCTCGGTGACGGCCGTCGGGCCGGGTCCGATGGACACGCCGTTCTTCTATCCGGCCGAGGGCGCCGATGCGGTCGCGTATCACAAGACGGCGGCCGCGCTGTCGCCGTTCAGCAAGACGGGCCTGACCGACATCGAGGACGTCGTGCCGTTCATTCGCCATCTCGTCACCGACGGCTGGTGGATCACGGGCCAGACGATCCTGATCAACGGCGGCTATACGACCAAATAAGCGACCAAGTAACCGGCCGGGCAACGCGCCGCTTCGGCGGACGTCGCGGGGTGCGGCGTGCACCGCAATGGCGCGTTTGCGTGGACAATGGACGGGCGCGCGGCCTCGCGGCTGCGCGCCCGTTTTTCTGTGCCGCCGAACCTTGCCGCGACGCGCGACAGCCGGCGGCGACGCGTTTCCGAACCTACGTTCCCTGCCGATGGACAAGCTGGATCAGGTCAGAATCTTCCTGCAGGTTGCCGAGATGGGCAGCTTCATCAAGGCCGCGCACGCGCTCGACGTGCCGCGCGCGACCGTGTCGGCGGCCGTCCAGCAACTCGAGACGGGGCTCGGCACGCGCCTCCTGCATCGCACGACGCGCCAGGTGCAGCTGACGGCCGACGGCGCGTTGCTGCTCGAACGCGGCCGGCGCCTGCTCGCGGAAGCCGACGAACTCGACCGCCTGTTCCGCCGCCGCGACCGCGACGTGATCGGCCGGCTGAACGTCGACGTGCCGAGCCGGATCGCGCGCCGCATGGTGGCGCCCGCGCTGCCGTCGCTGTTTCGCCGTTACCCGAAGCTGCAACTGT
The DNA here is from genome assembly GCF_003294055.1 of Burkholderia reimsis. NCBI lineage: Bacteria > Pseudomonadati > Pseudomonadota > Betaproteobacteria > Burkholderiales > Burkholderiaceae > Burkholderia > Burkholderia reimsis. Next base: position 40,174 of record NZ_QMFZ01000008.1, on the reverse strand, counting down.
CGCTCGGCTCGACGGATCGGTCGATCGACCTGGTGCAGGAGGGCGTCGACTGCGCGATCCGCGTCGGGCGGCTCGCGGACAGCAGTCTCGTCGTGCGGCCGCTCGGGCAGTTCACGCTGATCAACTGCGCGAGCCCCGACTACCTGCGCGAATGCGGCGTGCCCGAGCATCCGGATGCGCTCGCGCACGGACACTGGGCGATCGGCTATGCGTCGCCGACGACCGGGCGTGAACTCGACTGGGAATACTGTTCGGACGGCCAGCGGTACACCCTCACGCTGCCGAGCCGCGTGATCGTCAACAACGCCGAAACCTATATCGCCAGCTGCATCGCCGGGATGGGGCTGATCCAGATTCCGCGCTTCGACGTCGAGCATCTGCTCGACAGCGGCGCACTCGTCGACGTGATGCCCGGCCACCGTGCCGCGCCGATGGACGTGTCGGCCGTGTATCCGCATCGCCGGCACCGGTCGAGACGGCTCAACGCGTTCATCGAATGGTTCGCGGAGTTGATGGCGGATGCGCTGAACGGCACGGGCGCGACCGCGACCGGCGACTGAGGACCGGCGACCGAAAGGGGCGCCGCGCCCGCACGCGCCGACCGCGATCGGCGGGGGCGCGCCGGCGGCATTCGACATCCATTGCGACCGGCGCGCGTTCAGTCGGCGTGTGCGGAGAACTGCCGCGTGCGCCCGGTGGCCCGCACCGCGTCGATCAGCGCGGCGCCGGCGCCGTCGGGCTTCGACGCGAACGCGTAAAAGCGTGCGGCCGGCAACGCCGGCAGGCCGTCTTGCGGCCCGCATTCGCGCAAGCCGTCGCGCAACTGGCTGCGCGCCAGCGCCGTGACCGCGAAGCCGGCGAGCGCGGCCGACACGCAGCCGGCCATGCTGCCGCTCTCGAACAGCACGCGAAACGGGCGCAGCGCGGCGGCGAGTGCCGCGACGGCGGCTTCACGATAAACGCATGGCTGCGGAAACAGCGCGAGCGGCACGTCGCCGCCGGCATCGAGCGTGCGATCCGACGCGAACGCCCACACGAGCGGCTCTTCCCACAGCAGTTCGCCCGGCGTGTCGACCTGCCGGCACTGCTTGCCGAACACGACGTCGAGCCGGCCGAGCGTCTGCTCGCGCAGCAGCGACGCGGTGATGCCGACCTTCAGTTCGATCGACGTGCGCGGGTGGCGATCGCGAAACGTGCGCAGCACATGCGGCAACCATGCGCCCGCGAAATCCTCCGACGCGCCGACCCGCAGCGGCCCGTGCGCCGGCGCGCCGCGCAGCCTCGCGCGCACTTCGCGCTCCATGTCGACGATGTTGCGCGCGTACGCGTACAGCGTGTCGCCGGCCGGCGTGAGCGCGATGCGGCGCGTCGTGCGCGCGAGCAGCACCGTGCCGGCCGCCTGTTCGAGCCGCTTGATGTGGCCGCTGACGGCGGACGGTGTCAACGCAAGCCGTTCCGCGGCCGGTGCGAACCCGCGGCTGTCGACGACTTCGAGGAAGGTGCGCAGCAGCGTGATGTCGAGCGCGGTCGACGCGGGATCGGTCAGCGGTTCCATGGTTCGATTCAACACAATACGCGAAGAGTGAACAATGATACTCCGCGAATCGTGATGAACGACCGGCCTACCATCGTCCACTCGGATCGACTCAACGGAGTGCACGATGACGACCTACGCGCATGCGACGACCGCGTCGCTCGATATTGCCTATCTCGAATGGAACCCGCGCGGCGAGCGCGTGGCGGTACTGCTGCACGGCTGGCCGGACAGCCCGATCGGCTGGGGCGCCGTGGCGGCGACGCTTGCCGCGCGCGGCTACCGCGTGCTCGCGCCTGCGCTGCGCGGCTTTGCGCCGACACGCTTTCGTGATGCATCCGTGCCGCGCAGCGGCCAGCTCGCGGCGCTCGGACGAGATGTGCTCGACTTCGTCGATGCGCTCGGCCTCGAGCGACCCATGCTGGTCGGGCACGACTGGGGCGCCCGGGCGGCCGCGAACGCGTGCGGGCTGCGCGATGACGCCGCATCGCATCTCGTGATGCTGTCGGTCGGATACGGCACCAACGATCCCGGGCAGCCGCTGTCGCTGCAGCAGGCGCGCAATTACTGGTATCACTGGTTCATGGCGACGCCGCGCGGCGAGCAGGCGTTGCGCGACGATCGCCGCGCGTTTGCCCGTTTGATGTGGGACACGTGGTCGCCACCGGGCTGGTATCGCGACGGCGATTTCGAGGCGGCGGCAGACGCGTTCGACGGCCCCGACTGGATCGACGTCGTCCTGCATTCGTACCGGCATCGGTGGGGATTCGCGCCGGGCACGCCGGCCCATGCCGGTGACGACGCGCGCCTGAATCCCGCGCCGGTGCTGGCATTGCCGACGCTGGTGCTGCACGGCGGCGCGGATACCTGCAATCATCCGGACAGCTCGGCCGGGCGTGAGCGCTTCTTCACGGGCCGCTACGCGCGGCAGGTGCTGGACGGCGTCGGCCACTTTCCGCAGCGCGAGGCGCCGGCGGCGGTTGCGGAAGCGATCCTCGGGTTCTGCGAGCCGCACTGATGCGCGCCGGCGTGCCCGGCGCCGGGCGCGCACCGGATCAACTGCCGACGCGGGCGGCCAGCAGGTCGGCGAGGCCGATGTTCCTGAACATCTCGCGGCGCACGCGATCGCCGACGCGGAACACCTCCTCCGCGCCGTCCTGCGACGGATCGACGAATACGCGGTACGGACGCTTGCCGGCGGGTGCGGCGACGATGTCGGCAATCGCCGTCGCGACGGTGCCGGCATCGGCGTCTGCCGGTTCGAGCGCGGCGAGGCCCTGCAGCGCCTGCCCGGCGACGCCCGCATAGGGGCCGTCGTCGTAGGCGGCCTGCACGGCCGCATCGGCCGGCTTGCCCGCGTGGGCGAAGTGATTCGTGCCCTGGGTGAAGGCGCCCGGCACGACGATCGACGTCTCGATACCCCAGCGGGCGAGTTCGGCGGCATAGGACACCGCGAGCGAATCCATCGCGGCCTTCGCGGCGAAGTAAGGGGCGAGGAACGGTGGCGTACCGCCGCGCGCGGAGGACGACGACACCCAGACGAGCAGGCCGCGGCCCTGACGGCGCAGGTGCGGCAGCGCCGCGCGGTTGACGCGCTGGGTCGACACGACGTTGATGTCGTAGAGCAGGGCGATCTGCTCGGGCGTGAACGCTTCGGCCGGACCGAACACCATGTGGCCGGCATTGTGGACGATGACGTCCAGGCGGCCGTTGTCCGCGATCACGCGATCGATGGCGGCACCGACGGACGCGTCGTCGCCGACGTCGAGCTCGACGGTGTGCAGGTCGACCCCGTGCTCCTGCGCGTAGGCGGCAATGGCGGCGACGCGCGGCGCGTTGCGGCCGGTGCTTTCGCGCATCGACGCGTAGACGGTGTGGCCGGCGCGGGCGAGCGCCTGGGCCGTCAGCAGGCCGAAGCCGCTGGACGCACCCGTGACGAGAATGACTTCCTTCATGATCTTTCTCCGGTAAGCGAGGGGCGAGGCAGGCGGCCCGTCAGCACATGCCGCCGTTGGCGCGCAGGATCTGGCCGTTGACCCACGCGCCGTCGGGGCCGGCGAGGAATGCGACGACGCGCGCGATGTCGTCGGGCTGGCCGAGCCGCTCGAGCGGGTTCAGCTTCGCGAGCCGATCGACGAGTTCGGGGCTCTTGCCCTGCAGGAACAACTCGGTCGCGACCGGTCCCGGCGCGACGGCATTCACGCGAATGCCGCGCCCGCGCATTTCCTGCGCGAGCACCTGAGTCAGGCTTTCGACTGCCGCCTTGCTGGCGACGTACACGCCGTAAGTCGGCATGCGCATGCCGATCACGCTGGTCGACAGGTTGATGATGCGTCCCCCGTCGCGCACCCGCCTGGCCGCTTCGCGGCATACGTTGAAGGTGCCTTTCACGTTGATGGCGATCGTATCGTCGAAGAGCGCATCGTCGCAGTCGGCAATGGTCGCCAGCTTCATCACGCCCGCGGAATTGACCACGACATCCACGCCGCCGAATGCATCTTGCGCGGCGTCGAACAGCGCGGCCACGGCCGCCGGGTCGGCGACGTTCGCCTGCACCGCGACGGCATGGCCGCCGTCGGCGACGATCGCGTCGACCACTTCGCGGGCCGGGCCGGCGCTCCCTGCATAGTTGACGATGACCCGGAAGCCGTCCCGGGCGAGCTGGCGCGCGATTTCCGCGCCGATGCCGCGCGACGAACCCGTGACGAGGGCGACCTGTTCCGATGTGCTCATGTCCTGCTCCTTGGTTTGTGAGTGCCGTGCGATCCGGCGACAGGACTAATGTAGGCTTCCTCGGTCAATAAAAATAATGAATAATCGGAAGATCAATAATGACTAAAAGTATGTCTTATGGCATTCGACAGCAGGCTTTTGAGCGGTATCGGCGTGCTCTCCGCGGTGATCGAGGCCGGCACCTTCGCGCGCGCCGGCGAGGCGATGGGATTGACGCAGCCGGCGGTGAGCCGTGCCGTCGCCCGGCTGGAAGAGCGCGTCGGCATCCGGATCTTCAACCGCACGGCGCGCGCGATCACGCTGACCGACGAGGGCCGGCGTTTCTATGAGGCGGTCGCGCCGCTGCTGGCCGGCATCGAGGAGGCGGCGATCGACGCCGGCCAGTCGAAGGCGCGTGTCAGGGGGCGGCTGCGCGTCAATGTCGACGCGACCTTCGGCCACTACGTGCTGGCACCGAAGATGGCGGAGTTTCTTGACCGCTTCCCCGACCTGTCCGTCGAGATCAGCGTGCGCGACCGGATGGGCGACCTCGTCGCCGACGGGTTCGACGTGGCCGTGCGATTCGGCATTCCGGAGCCGTCGTCGTATCGTGCGCGGCTGCTGCTGGAAACGCGTGTGCTCACCTGCGCGTCGTCAGCCTATGTCGCGCGTCATGGCGAACCGCGGCATCCGCGGGACCTCGCGGACGGGCACCGTTGCGTGCTGATCCGCGACCCGGTGACGGGGCGGCCATTCGAATGGGAATTCCATCGCGGCAAGGAAGTGGTGCCGTTCGATGCCGCCGGCCGGCTGATGGTCAACGATACGGGCATGCTGCTCGGTGCGTGCCTGGGCGGCGCGGGGATTGCGCAATTACTGGAACTCTATGCGAGGGACATCCTGGCTGAAGGGCGGCTGGTGCTGCTGTTGCCGGAATGGGCGGACGAGACGTTCCCGCTTTACGCGTATCACCACGCGTCAAACCTCGTCTCGGCGAAGGTGAGGGTGTTTCTCGACTTCGTTCGCGAACTGATGGCCTGAGCGCGAGGCACGGCCGGCGGCAGGCCGGCCGGCGCTTCATTCGGTGCGATGCGGGATGTTGTCCGGGAACGGATACGGTGCGTGCGGGCCCGGCCAGTCAGGCACCGGCGGCGCGGTCAGGACGTCGCATCCGCCCAGCACGAGCACGAGCGCCACGGCGAGCACGCGGCGGCGGAGCGGGGATGAAATCGTGCGCATGGACATGGCGTGCCTCCGTGCCGCGCATCCTCATGATGCTTGGACTGTTGCGCGGGGGCGCGCGTTGCGGCGCGTGCGGCAAAAACAAAAAACCCGCGAAGCGGCGAGCTTGCGCGGGTTTCGACAGATGCAGCGCACGACGCTGCGAAATACTGGTGCCCAGGGCCGGAATCGAACCGGCACGCCTTGCGGCGGGGGATTTTGAGTCCCCTGCGTCTACCAATTTCACCACCTGGGCTTGATCCTGGCCGCGCATGCGATTGTGCGCGGCGAAACGCGGATTATGTCTGAAATCCCGACGCCGGGCAAGCTGCCCCGGTGCCGGTCGCGCACGTCACTGGCTCAGGTAGACGAACCGGCCCTGCTTGACGATCCCCATCACGCTCGCGCGCTGATCGAGCCCCACATGATCCTTGTCGCTGGTATTGACGACGCCGTTCGGCACGACGAGCTCGTGCGCGCGTTCCAGTTCGCGCCGCAGCGCCGCTCGGAACGCGGGCGTGCCGGGCTGCGCGGCCTTCAGCGCGCGGCCGACCGCATCGGCAAGGCGCGGGTAGACGCCCGCCGCGTCGCCCGCGAACTGCGTGACCGTGCCGGCGCCGTATTTCGCCTCGTACGCGTCGACGAACGCGAGCGCGGCCTTGCGGGCCGGATGATCGGCCGGCAGCGTGCGCGCGACGACCACCGGCTGGGTCGGGAACAGCGTCCCGTCGACGTCCTTGCCGCCGAGCTTGATGAATTCCGGCGTCGCGATCCCGTGCGTCTGGTAGACCGGGCCCTTGTAGCCGCGCTCGATCAGCGTGCGCTGCGGCAGCACGGCCGGCGTGCCCGAGCCCGCGATCAGGATCGCGTCGGGTTTCGCCGCGATCAGCTTCAATGCCTGGCCCGTGACGCTCGCGTCGGTGCGGTTGTAGCGCTCGGTCGCGACGACGCGGATCTTGCGCAGGTCGGCGAAGCGCGTGAACTCGTTGAGCCAGCTGTCGCCGTAGCTGTCCGCGAAGCCGATGAAACCGACCGTCTTCACGCCGTGGTTCGCCATGTAGCGCGTCATCACGTCGGCCATCGCGCGGTCGCTCTGCGCCATCTTGAACGCCCAGGTCCGAGCGCCTTCCTGCGGCTCGACGATCGCGCCGGAGCCGACCAGCGTGATCATCGGCGTCTGCCCGGCCGCGACCGCGTCGAGCGCCGCGAGCGCGGCCGGCGTGATGTTCGGCCCGACCACGACGTCGACGTGATCCTCGTCGACCAGCTTGCGGATGTTGCGCACCGCGGTGCCCGGGTCGGATGCATCGTCGAGCACCGTCACCTGCACGGGCTGCCCGGCGATCGTCTTCGGCCACATCAGGATGGCGTTCTTGCTCGTGATGCCGATCGCGGCGGCCGGGCCGGTCGACGACAGGTCGACGCCGACCTTCAGGTCGGCATGGGCGGCGGCACAGGCGAGCGCGAGCGCGCCGGCGGCGGCGCGGCGCAACAGGGCGGGAAGCGTCATGCGGGATTCTCCGTCGGGCAACGAAAAGGGGCGCGGTTCGGATTCGCGCCCCAGTGTTTATACAGGCCGGTCAAAGCTCGTACGATTCGGCTTCGCCCTTGAGCGCCTGTTCGATCAGCTTGCGGTTCAGCGTCGGTGACAGCAGTTCGACGAGCGTATACACGTAGCTGCGCAGGTAGGCGCCCTGCTTGAGCGCGACACGCGTCACGTTGCTGCCGAACAGGTGGCCGACCGGGATCAGCCGCAGGTTGCGGTCGCGCTCGGGATTGAACGCGATGTCGGCCATGATCCCGACGCCGAGGCCGAGTTCGACGTAGGTCTTGATCACGTCGGCGTCGATCGCCTCGAGCACGATGTCCGGCGACAGCCCGCGCAGCGCGAACGCATGGTTGATCTTCTTGCGGCCCGCGAACGCGTCGTCGTACGTGATCAGCGGGTACTGGGCGAGATCGTCGAGCGTGACCGGCTTGCGTTCGAGCAACGGGTGGTCGGCCGGCACGACGGCCGCGTGATGCCACTGGAAGCAGGGCAGCGACACGAGCTCCTTGTAGTCGGAGATCGCCTCGGTCGCGATCGCGAGATCGGCCTGGTCGTGGATCACCATCTCGGCCACCTGCGTCGGGCTGCCTTGCAGGATCGACAGGTGCACCTTCGGAAAGCGCTTCTTGAATTCGGCGATCGCGGCCGGCAGCGAGTAGCGGGCCTGCGTGTGGGTCGCGGCGATGGTCAGGTTGCCCTGATCCTGTGCTGCGTAATCTTTCCCGACCCTTTTAAGGCTTTCAACCTCCTGAAGAATCCGCTCGACCGACGCGAGGATGATCCTGCCCGGCTCGGTGAGCGAGCGCACGCGCTTGCCGTGCCGCGTGAAGATCTCCACGCCGAGCTCGTCCTCGAGCTCGATGATCGCCTTCGATACCCCCGGTTGCGACGTGTAGAGCGCCTTGGCGGCCTCGGTGAGGTTGAAATTCTGCCGGACGGCCTCGCGCACGAAGCGAAATTGGTGCAGGTTCATTTATAACCCTTCCGCATATCAACAGAATTTTTTAGTCGTTTGAAATATAAGGCGAGTTTATTACGATTCACCGGAGTTTTTCAAATATGGATATCTGTTTTCGTCATTAGCAATCCATCCGCCAGCGGATGGGGGCGGTGACGGCGGAACGGAGATTCGGGCGCGACGTGGCTAGGACGTCGCGCGGTCACCACGAAAACCCTGGGGTCCCCGAATGTATCAGTACGACCAATACGACCAGACGATCGTCGACGAGCGTGTCGCGCAGTACCGCGATCAGGTGCGCCGCCGGCTGTCGGGCGAGTTGAGCGAAGAAGAATTCCGTCCGCTGCGCCTGCAGAACGGCCTGTACATGCAGCGCCACGCGTACATGCACCGCATCGCGATTCCGTACGGCAACCTGCGCAGCGACCAGCTCCGGATGCTGGCGCGCATCGCCCGCGAACACGACCGCGGCTACGGCCACTTCTCGACCCGCTCGAACATCCAGTTCAACTGGATCCAGCTCGAGGAAACGCCCGAGATCCTCGCGAAGCTCGCGTCGGTGCAGATGCACGGCATCCAGACGTCGGGCAACTGCATCCGCAACATCACGGCCGACCAGTTCGCCGGCGTCGCCCAGGACGAAGAGATCGATCCGCGCCCGTGGTCGGAAATCCTGCGCCAGTGGTCGACGTTCCATCCCGAATTCGCGTGGCTGCCGCGCAAGTTCAAGATCGCGGTGTCGGGCTCGAAGGACGACCGCGCGGCCGTGCAGATTCACGACCTCGGCGTGTACCTGAAGAAGAACGCGCAGGGCGAAGTGGTCGCGAGCATCCTCGCGGGCGGCGGCCTCGGCCGTACGCCGATCATCGGCGCGGTGATCAAGGAAGACCTGCCGTGGCAGCACCTGCTGACCTACTGCGAAGCCGTGCTGCGCGTGTACAACCGCTACGGCCGCCGCGACAACCTGTACAAGGCGCGCATCAAGATCCTCGTGAAGGCGCTGTCGCCCGCGAAGTTCGCGCAGCAGGTCGAGGAAGAGTGGCAGCACCTGAAGGACGGCCCGTCGACGCTCACGCAGGCGGAAGTCGATCGCGTGTCGCAGTACTTCCAGCCGCCCGTCTACGAGAAGCTGGCCGACACCGATGCATCGTTCGAACAGCACCTGCTCGAGAACAAGGCGTTCGCGCGCTGGGTCGAGCGTAACGTCGCACCGCACAAGGTGGCCGGCTATGCAGCCGTCACGCTGTCGCTGAAGGATCACCGCATCGCGCCGGGCGATGCGACCGACCAGCAGATGGACCTGGTGGCCGACTGGGCCGACGCCTACTCGTTCGGCGAGCTGCGCGTGTCGCACGAGCAGAACCTGATTCTCGCGAACGTGAAGAAGCGCGACCTGTTCGAGGTCTGGGAAAAGGCGAAGGCGGCCGGTTTCGCGACGCCGAACATCGGCCTGCTGACCGACATCATCGCGTGCCCGGGCGGCGACTTCTGCTCGCTCGCGAACGCGAAGTCGATCCCGATCGCGCTGGCGATCCAGCAGCGTTTCGACGATCTGGACTACGTGTACGACCTCGGCGACCTGTCGCTGAACATTTCCGGTTGCATGAACTCGTGCGGTCACCACCACGTCGGCAACATCGGCATCCTCGGCGTCGACAAGGACGGCGCCGAGTGGTACCAGGTGTCGCTCGGCGGCGAGCAGGGCACGGGCCGGAACGGCGCGCGCCTCGGCCGCGTGATCGGGCCGTCGTTCTCGGCGGAGGAAGTGCCCGACGTGATCGCGAAGCTGATCGACACGTTCGTCGAATCGCGCGTCGACGGCGAGCGCTTCGTCGACACGTACGACCGCATCGGCATCGCGCCGTTCAAGGAGCGCGTGTATGCGGCGCGCCAGGCAGTGAACGCGTAACCAACCGGGTAGAAGGAATTAGCAGATGGCTTCGATTATCAAGAACCGCGCAGTGATCGACGATGCATGGCAGGTCGTGCGCGCGGCGGAAGACGGTGCACTGCCCGCGGTCGACGCGTTGCCGGCCGGCAAGGTGCTGGTGCCGTTCGCGTTGTGGCAGGCCGAGCGCGCGGCGCTCGTCGCCGCGAAGACGAAGGACGAGCTCGGCGTGTGGCTCGCCCCGGACAGCGAGCCGGCCGATCTCGTGGCCGACTTCGGCGCGATTTCGCTGGTCGCCGTCGATTTCCCGCGCTTCGCGGACGGCCGCGGCTACAGCATCGCGCGCCTGCTGCGCGAGCGCCACGGCTGGACGGGCGAACTGCGCGCGATCGGCGACGTGCTGCGCGACCAGTTGCTGTACATGTCGCGTTGCGGCTTCGACGCATTCGCGGTGCGCGCCGACAAGGACATCCACGACGCGCTGAACGCGTTCACGGAATTCACGCAGCGTTATCAGGGCGCGTTCGACCAGCCCGAACCGCTGTTCCGCCGCCGCGCCGCGGCGGCCGGCGTGGCGCAAGCGAAGGTGGGCGCATGAGCACCGCCGCCGCCACCGCGCTGAGCCCGGAACTCGCCGCGAAGGTCGAGCGCCTCGACGCGCTGCTCGCGCAGATCGGCGCGCGTCACGAGAAGGTGAAGTTCGCGAGCAGTCTCGCGGCGGAAGACATGCTGCTGACGCACGCGATCCTGTCGAAGGGCGTCCGGATCGGCATCTTCTCGCTGAACACGGGCCGCCTGCACGCGGAAACGCTCGGCATGATCGACCGCGTGCGCGAGCGCTACGGCTACGAGATCGAGCAGTTTCACCCGCAGCAGGACGCGGTCGACCAGTACGTCGCCGAGCACGGCCTGAACGCGTTCTACGAAAGCGTCGAGCTGCGCAAGTCGTGCTGCCACATCCGCAAGGTCGAGCCGCTGAATCGCGCGCTGGCCGACGTCGGGGCATGGGTCACGGGCCAGCGCCGCGAGCAGTCGGTCACGCGTGCCGAGCTGCACGAGGAAGAGCAGGACGAAGCGCGCGGGATCGCGAAGTACAACCCGCTCGCCGACTGGACGGAAAGCGACGTGTGGGCGTACCTTAACGCGTTTGACGTGCCGGTGAACCCGCTGCATGCGCGCGGCTATCCGAGCATCGGCTGCGAGCCCTGTACGCGGGCGATCCGCCCCGGCGAGGACAGCCGCGCGGGCCGCTGGTGGTGGGAGTCGCGCGACACGAAGGAATGCGGCCTGCACATCACGATCACGCCGATTCCCGCGGACGCCGTTGCCGGCGCCACGCACTGAAAGCCTGACAAGAAACTGAATATTGCGCCGCCCGCGACAGCGGGCGGCACGAACCCAGAAGAGAAGGACTGAAATCATGAGCACGACGCTCGAGCAATCCGCCTTTGCCCCGCCCGCCGGTGCCGACAACCGCATGGGCCACCTCGACTGGCTCGAAGCCGAGTCGATCCACATCCTGCGCGAACTGGTCGCCGAATGCAGCAAGCCGGCGCTGTTGTTCTCGGGCGGCAAGGATTCGGTCGTCGTGCTGCATCTGGCACTGAAGGCGTTCGGCCTCGGCGCGAACCGCAAGACGACGCTGCCGTTCCCGCTCGTGCACATCGACACGGGCCACAACTACGAAGAAGTGATCGACTTCCGCGACCGCCGCGCGAAAGAACTCGGCGCCGAGCTGGTCGTCGGTCACGTCGAGGATTCGATCAAGCGCGGCACGGTCGTGCTGCGTCGCGAAACCGATTCGCGCAACGCCGCACAGGCCGTCACGCTGCTCGAGACGATCGAACAGTACGGCTATACGGCGCTGATCGGCGGTGCGCGCCGCGACGAAGAGAAGGCACGCGCGAAGGAGCGGATCTTCTCGTTCCGCGACGAATTCGGCCAGTGGGACCCGAAGGCGCAGCGCCCGGAACTGTGGAGCCTGTACAACGCCCGCCTGCACAACGGCGAGCACCTGCGCGTGTTCCCGATCTCGAACTGGACGGAACTCGACGTGTGGCAGTACATCGCGCGCGAGAACCTCGAACTGCCGTCGATCTACTACGCGCACCAGCGCGAGATCGTGCGCCGCAACGGCCTGCTCGTGCCGGTCACGCCGCTCACGCCGATGCGTGACGGCGAGACGAGCGAGCTCGCGCAGGTGCGCTTCCGTACCGTGGGCGACATCAGCTGCACGTGCCCGGTCGAGAGCGACGCGGACGACGTCGAGAAGATCATCGCCGAGACGGCGGTGACCGAGATCACCGAGCGCGGCGCGACCCGGATGGACGACCAGGCGTCCGAAGCCGCGATGGAACAGCGCAAGAAGCAAGGTTATTTCTGAAGCACACGAGGACATTCACATCATGAGCATCATCGAGAACACCGAAGACCTCGGCGTGTTGCGCTTCATCACCGCAGGCAGCGTCGACGACGGCAAGAGCACGCTGATCGGCCGCCTGCTGTACGACAGCAAGGCCGTGCTGTCCGACCAGCTGTCCGCGCTGTCGCGCGCGAAGAACAAGCGCACGGTCGGCGACGAGCTCGACCTCGCGCTCCTGACCGACGGTCTCGAAGCCGAGCGCGAGCAGGGCATCACGATCGACGTCGCGTACCGCTACTTCGCGACCGCGAAGCGCAAGTTCATCATCGCCGATACGCCGGGCCACGAGCAGTACACGCGCAACATGGTGACGGGCGCATCGACCGCGCACGCGGCGATCATCCTGATCGACGCGACGCGCGTGACGGTCGAGAACGGTGTCGCCGACCTGCTGCCGCAGACCAAGCGTCACAGCGCGATCGTCAAGCTGCTCGCGCTGCAGCACGTGATCGTCGCGATCAACAAGATGGACCTCGTCGACTACAGCGAAGCGCGCTTCAACGAGATCCGCGACGCGTACGTCACGCTGGCGAAGCAGCTCGGCCTCACCGACGTGCGCTTCGTGCCGGTGTCGGCGCTGAAGGGCGACAACATCGTCGGCGCGAGCGAACGTATGCCGTGGTACGCGGGCGAACCGCTGCTCGACGTGCTCGAATCGCTGCCGGTCGAGACGCAGGCGCATGACGCGCTGCGCTTCCCGGTGCAGTGGGTTGCGCGCCAGGACGGCAGCTCGGCCGACGATTTCCGCGGCTACATGGGCCGTATCGAGTCGGGCGAAGTGAAGGTCGGCGACGAGATCGCCGTGTTGCCGTCGAACCGCACGGCAACGGTCGCCGAGATCGTCGCGCCGGTGCCGGGCGGTACCGCGTCGGTCGCGCACGCGTTCGCGGGCCAGACCGTGACGATCCGCCTCGCGGAAGACGTCGACGTGTCGCGCGGCGACATGTTCGTCACCTCCGGCGAGCCGGTTGCACCGGCGAAGAAGCTCGAAGCCGATCTGTGCTGGTTCGACGAGACGCCGCTGTCGCCGCAGCGCAAGTACCTGCTGAAGCAGACCACCAGCACGGTGTTCGCGAAGATCGGCGGCGTCAAGCAGGTGCTCGACGTGCACACGCTGTCGCATGCGACCGACCGTCACGACCTGAAGATGAACGACATCGGCCGTGTCGCGCTGACGCTGCAGAAGCCGATCGTCTGCGACACGTACGACGCGCATCCGGGTACCGGTGCGTTCGTGCTGATCGACGAGGCGACGCATCACACGGTCGCCGCGGGCATGATCCGGGCGTTCTCGGCGTAATCGTCAATCTGCGCGGCAAACCGCGCCGCCGCACGGCGGCGCGGGCCGTAGGCAAACGTCCGCACGGACGAAGCGAAGCGACAAACATGGGCAAGGTGTATCTGATCGGAGCAGGGCCGGGCGCAGCGGACCTCATCACGGTGCGCGGCGCGCGGCTGCTCGCGCAGGCGGACGTCGTGCTGCACGACGCGCTCGTCGAGCCCGCGATGCTCGACTACGCGCCGAACGCGCGCCGGATCGCGGTCGGCAAGCGCTGCGGGCAGCGGTCGACCGCGCAGCACTTCATCAACAAGCAGATCGTCGATGCGGCGCGCGAGCACGCGTGCGTCGTGCGGCTCAAGGGCGGTGACCCGATGCTGTTCGGTCGTGCCGAAGAGGAGATGCGCGCGCTGGAAGCAGCCGGCATCGACTACGAGGTCGTGCCGGGCATCACCGCGGCACTGGCCGGCGCGGCGACGCTGAAGCGTTCGCTGACGCTGCGCGGCGTGTCGCGCAGCGTCGCGTTCGCGACGCACAGCCGCGCGCCGGGCAGCGACGAGATCCGCGAAGCCGCGCGCGCCGATTCGATCGTGTACTACATGGGCCGCGACAGCGCGCCCGGCATTGCGCAGGAACTGATCGACGCAGGCCGTGCGCCGGCGACGCCCGTGGCGATCGTCGAGGCGTGCAGCACCGCGCGCGAGCGCGCGCTGACGCTGACGCTCGCGCAGATGGCGGCGGGCGACGCGCAGGCGTGGCTCGATCCCGCGGAACCGAGCCTGCTGATGATCGGCGATGCGTTCGCCGAGCGGGCCGGACAGGCGAAAGAGGGCGATTCGCTGCGAAATGCGGCCTGAGCGGGGCTGCCTGAGCGGGATCCCGCCGCAGTCCGAAACAAAAAAGCGCCGGCTTCATCAAGCCGGCGCTTTTTCTTTGTGCAACGCTAACCGCTAACCGCGCGACTCACGCGTTGCCGTCTATCTGGTCGATACAGTAGCGCGCGATCGCGTCCAGCACGCCGTCGTCTTCGCCGACGGCCGTCGCGCAGCGGATCTCGATGCCCGGATGCGCGGCGCGGCACGCATCGACGAGTTGCGGCAGATCGCGGCGGACATGGCCGCCCTGGCCGAAGAACACGGGCACCACGGTGATGTGCGAGCAGCCGGCCGCGACCTGCGCGGCGACCGCGTCACCGAGCGTCGGCGTCATCAGTTCGAGGAACGCGAGCGACACGTGGGCCGCGGGGGAGGCGGCGCCGCGCAGCCGCGCGGCGAGCCGCTCGAACGGCTCGGCCCAGCGCGGGTCGCGGGCGCCGTGGCCGAACAGGACGATGCCGTGCGAACTCATGTCGAAGCCTCCGTCATGACGCGGCGCTCAGTGCCGGTCGACCCACTTGAGCGCGAACAGGCCGAGCGCGAGATAGATCAGGCCCGGCGTCGCGGCAGTGAGCGGCGCGGGCCACGTGTTCAGCGTGCCGATGTGCGAGAACAGCGTGTTGAGGAGCTGGAAGCTCATGCCGAGCATGATGCCGCCGAACACCTTCACGCCGACCACGCCCGCCCGCGTGTGCAGGTACGCGAACGGCAGCGACAGCACGAGCATCACGAACACGGCGAACGGATACAGCAGCTTGCGCCACAGTGCGATGTCGTAGCGCTGCGTGTCCTGCTGGTTCTCGCGCAAATGCTGGATGTAGCGGAACAGGTTGATGATCGACATGCGCTCCGGCGATACGAGCAGCACCGACAGGATCTGCGGCGTCAGGTCCGAACGCAGCCGGTATTCGGGCAGCGATACCTGCTGCGACCGGTACACCGGGTTGAGCGCGTCGGCCGGCTGGCCGCTGATCGGCTTGATCGGCGTCAGCTCGGTCTCGGAGACGCCCTTCAACAGCCAGTGGCCGGGCGGCTCGTAGCGTCCCGTCTGCGCGATCCGCACGTTCTGGAGCTGGAACTTCGAATCGAATTCGTAGATGCGCACGTTGCTGATCGTCGAGTCGGGCGACAGGCTGCCGACGTTGACGAAACGCGTGACCTGCTCGCCGTTTTCGCGGGCCGCGAGCGTGTCCTTCACCCACACGCCCGACTGGAAGTTCGACGACACCGATGCGCCCAGCGCCTGCAGCCGCACGCGCTCGGACAACTGATCGGCGTACGGGCCGACGAATTCGCCGATCAGGTAGGTGACGATCACGAGCGGAATGCCGATCTTCAGCAGCGAGCGCAGCGCCTGGTTGGTCGCGAGACCCGACACGCGGAAGATCGTGAATTCCGAGTTCGCGGCCATCTGCGCGAACACGTAGATCGCGCTGATCAGCGCGGCGACCGGGATGATCTCGTAGAAGCGCGACGGGGTCTGCAGCGCGACGCGCAGCACCGCGTAGCCGAACTTGTAGTTGCCGTGCCCGACCGAGTTCAGTTCGCTGATCAGGTCGAAGAAGAAGAACAGGCCCGAGAACGCGAACAGGATGAAGACGAACGTGACGTAGATCTGTCGCGCGAAGTACTTTTCATAGAGCCGCATCGATCATGCTCCCGAGCGGCCGAACAGCGCGCGTGTAAACAGCGGACGATTGCGCACGCGCAACCAGAAGATGAACGCGACGATCGCGGCGACGACGAGGTGCAGGCCGACCAGGCCGACGCCGAACGACATCTTGCCCTGCTCGATCTGCGCCTGCACGACGTTCAGCAGGTTCGAGTACGTGAGGTAGATCAGCACGGCCATCACGAGGTTGATCGTGCGGCTGCGGCGCGGGTTCTGGTACGACAGCGGAATGCCGAGCACCAGCAGGTTGATCGCGATCAGCGGCAGCCCCGCGCGCCACGCGAATTCCGCGAGGTTGTCGCGCGTCGGGTTGCGCAGCAGGTCCGGCGTCGGCGTGCTGTTCGTGGTTGGCACGTTGGTGACCGGCGTGCTCGTGATCTTCACGCCGTAGCGCTCGAACTCCATGATCTTGAAGTTCGGCTGGCCGGGCGTGCCGTCGTAGCGGCGGCCGTCTTCCAGGACGACGAAGCGGCTGCCGTCGCGCGTTTCCGTGTGACCCGTCTGCGATACGACCACGTTGACCTTGCCGTTCTCGGTCGACGTGACGAACACGTTCTGCACCTTGCTCTGGTCGGGCGTCATCTTCTCGATGAAGAACACGCGGTGGTTCGTGGCCGACTCGCGGAACTGGCCCGGCGCGAGCAGCGAGATCTCGTCGCGCTGCTGGAAGCGTGCCTTGATCATCTTGCTTTGCTGGTTCGACCACGGCCAGCCGACGAACGCGAAGAAGGCGATCAGCAGGATGATCGGCGTGGCGAACACGCCGATCGGCTTGATGAGGCGCGTGAGGCTTACGCCCGACGCGAGCCACACGACCATTTCGGAGTCCCGGTACCACCGGGTCAGCACGAACAGGATCGACACGAACAGCGTGACGACGAGCATCACGGCGAGGTAGCCGATCACGGTGAGGCCGATCAGCACGAGGACGTCCCGCGGATCGATTTCACCGGACGCGGCGTAACCGACGATGCGGATCATCATCGTCGTGAGCATGATCGTGAGCAGCACCATGAACACGGCGCCAGCCGTATACGCAAGCTCGCGCTGGAGGGAGCGTTCGAAGATCATTCTTGAAGAGAAGAGGGCGGGAGGCTGCGCACGCGTAGCGGAGCGCTCGCGCCGCCACGGGAAAAATAGCGGATAATTGCGGCTTTCATCCTTAGCCCAGATTTTATCCGAGGACAAGCGCGATGGACTTTAGCATAAAAGGCTGTGATTGGAGCAAAGGCGAGGCGAAGGGGTTCCTGACCGGGAAGTCCGATTGCATCGTGCTCGGCATCTTCGAGGCGCAGACCCTCTCGGGCGCGGCGCTCGACATCGACACGGCCACCAAGGGACTGATTTCGCGCGTGGTGAAGGCCGGCGACATGGACGGCAAGCGCGGCAAGACGCTGTTCCTGCACGAAGTGTCGGGCATCGGCGCGTCGCGCGTGCTGCTCGTCGGCCTCGGCAAGCAGGATGCTTTCAACCAGAAAGCCTATAACGACGCAGCGACGGCCGCGTGGCGCGCACTGCTGGCGACCAAGGTCGTCCAGGTCACGTTTACGCTCGCGCAACTGCCGGTCGACGAGCGCAGCTCCGACTGGGGCGTGCGCGCGGCGATTCTCGCGCTGCGCAACGAGACCTACCGCTTCACGCAGATGAAGAGCAAGCCGGAACCGGCGTCGCACACGCTCAAGCGCGTCGTGTTCAGCGTCGATCCGTCCGACGAAAAGGCTGCGAAGGTCGCGGTCAAGCAGGCCGTCGCGCTCGCGAACGGGATGGATCTCACCCGTGACCTCGGTAACCTGCCGGGTAACGTCTGCACGCCGACCTACCTCGGCAACACCGCGAAGAAGATTGCGAAGGATTGGGGCCTGAAGGCGGAAGTGCTCGGGCTCAAGCAGATCCAGGCGCTGAAGATGGGCTCGTTCCTGTCGGTCGCGCGCGCGTCGGTCGAGCCGCCGCAGTTCATCGTGCTGCACTACCAGGGCGCCGCCGCGAAGGCCGCGCCGGTCGTGCTGGTCGGCAAGGGCATCACGTTCGACACGGGCGGCATCTCGCTGAAGCCGGGCGAGGGCATGGACGAGATGAAGTACGACATGTGCGGCGCCGGTTCGGTGCTCGGTACGATGCGTGCGGTCGCCGAGATGGGCCTGAAGATCAACGTCGTCGCGATCGTGCCGACCTGCGAGAACATGCCGGGCGGCAACGCGACGAAGCCGGGCGACATCGTCACCAGCATGAAGGGCCTGACGATCGAGGTGTTGAACACCGACGCCGAAGGGCGCCTGATCCTGTGCGACGCGCTGACGTATGCCGAGCGCTTCAAGCCGGCCGCCGTGATCGACGTCGCAACGCTGACGGGCGCGTGCGTGATCGCGCTGGGCGGCCACAACAGCGGCCTGTTCTCGACGAACGACGCGCTTGCGGGCGAACTGCTCGACGCGTCGCGCGAGGCGAACGACCCGGCATGGCGCATGCCGCTCGACGACGAGTACCAGGATCAGCTGAAGTCGAACTTCGCGGATCTCGCGAACATCGGCGGGCGCCCGGCCGGCGCCGTGACCGCCGCGTGCTTCCTGTCGCGCTTCACCGACAGCTATCCGTGGGCGCACCTCGACATCGCGGGCACCGCGTGGAAGGGCGGTGCGGCAAAGGGGGCGACGGGCCGTCCGGTGCCGCTGCTCGCGCAGTTCCTGATCGACCGCGCCGGCCAGTGATGGCGGTGTTGACGACGCTGCGGGTACGCGGGCAATGACGCGGATCGATTTCCACTCGAACGTCGGCGATTCGCTCGCGTACGCGTGCCGGCTGCTGCGCAAGGCCTACCAGGCCGGGCAGCCGGTCGTCGTGCTCGCCGAGCCCGCGCGCCTGCGCGCGCTCGACGAGCGGCTCTGGACGTTCTCGCCGCTCGATTTCATCCCGCATTGCGGTGTCGACAGCGAGCACGCAGCCGGCACGCCGATCGTGCTGGCCGCGGATCTCGACCGCGCACCGCATCATCACGTGCTGCTGAACCTCGGCGCGGCCGTGCCTGCGCAGTTCGCCCGCTTCGAGCGCCTGCTCGAAGTGGTCGGCAACGCGCCGGACGAACTGGCCGCGGGCCGCGACCGCTACCGGTTCTACCGCGACCGCGGATACGCGCTGAACAACTACAAGCAGGGCAGCTAGCCGCAACCGTCGACGGAGTGTTCCCGTGACAGAAGCCGATTCATCCTCGATCCCGACGCTGACCGACGTGCTGGTGCCGGGCAAGCCGGTGCCGGCGCGCGGGCCCGCGCCCGACGCTCCGCGGCCGCCTGCCGGCGCGGCGATTCCGGTGCTGACCGACGTGGTCGCGCCACGCACCGCGGGTGCGGCGCCGGCCGATTCCATGTCCGACGCGCTCGACCCCGATTCCGTCGTGGTCGAACCCGTGCCGACGCCGCACGTGCCGGCGCTCGAACTGCCGGGCGACGAGGCGGTGGAGACTGCGACTGTCGCCGCCGCCGCGCTTGGCGAGACCGATGCGCCGGCGGAGCCCGGCGCCGCGGAGCACGTGGTTGCCGAAGACTCGGCGGCGATGAGTGCGCCGCTGCGCTCGTCGCTGGCCGACGACGATGTGCTGCCGCACGCGTTCGCCGCGGTGGCGCGTGAGGCGGTCGGGCACGCGCGTGAGGCGCACATGCCGGAGGCCGTCGCACCGGCCCCCGCGCCGCAGCAGGATGCGCAGGCAGTGGCCGGACTGACGCCGGAAGATGCCCAGCACATCGCCGAACGCCTGCGCAATCGCCTGACGAACTATCTGACCGGGGACGGGCGCGACGCCATCGAAGCCCGTTGTCGCGACGCGCTGCATGAGCATTCGGCCTGGCTGGTCGGCCAGATCACGCGCGAAGTGGCGCTGGCGCTGGAAACCGAGGTGATGGACTGGGTTCGCGACGCGGTCGACGAAGAAATCGCACGCCGCCGCGCCGGTCATGCCGGTTGAGTGCGCGGCCGTTCAGGTAAAAAACAGGGTGCGATTCCAGTAAAGGCCGATGAAGCGGCCGGCGAGGTGCGGGTCGGCCCTCGGCGGGCCTGCCTCCCGGCGGAGCCCCGCGCGAAGGCGGTTTCCGCCCGTTGAACCCGGATCAGCGTACCGACAGCGCCCATTGCGCGAGCGTGTGGGCTTCGGTGCTCGTCAGTTGCGTATTGGCGGGCATCGGCACACTGCCCCACACGCCGACGCTGCCTTTCACGATCGATTGGGCGAGGTAATCGACGGCGTCGCCGCGCGCCGCATACTTGCCGGCGATGTCGCGGAACGACGGGCCCATCAGCGGTTTGCCGATCGCGTGGCAGGCCATGCAGTTCTTGCGCTGGGCAAGCGCGAGCCCGTCGGCCTGGTCGGCGCGCGCCGCCGCCCCGCTGCCGATCAGCAGCGTGGCGAGCAGGACGCGCAATATCGAGTGTTTCATGCGGTTCTCCGCCGGCGGGGACGGCCGGCTTCATGACCCGCGCATTATAAAAGCAAAGGGAAAGCACGTTTTGCGCGTTCCCCCGGCGGCCGTGTTTAACGGGGTCGCATGCGCTGATGTACGCGTGTCAACCCGTGACGGCACCCTGGTTCGCGGGCCGCGCGAGTGCCGCGAATTTCGCGAGCACGCCACGCGTGTAGCGCGGTGCCGGCTGTTGCCACGCGGCGCGGCGGCGCGCGAGTTCCGCGTCGTCCACGTTCAACTGCAGCAGCAGCCGGTGCGCGTCGATCGTGATCGAGTCGCCTTCCTGCACGAGCGCGATCGTGCCGCCGACGAACGCCTCGGGTGCGACATGGCCGACCACCATGCCCCAGGTGCCGCCCGAGAAGCGGCCGTCGGTGATGAAGCCGACCGATTCGCCGAGCCCCTTGCCGATGATCGCGGACGTCGGCGCGAGCATTTCGGGCATGCCGGGGCCACCCTTCGGGCCGAGATAGCGCAGCACGAGGATGTCGCCTGCCTGGATCCGGTCGCCGAGAATCGCATCCATCGCGCTCTGCTCGTCGTCGAACACGCGCGCCGGGCCCGTGATCACGGGGTTCTTCAGGCCGGTGATCTTCGCGACCGCGCCGTCTTCCGCGAGATTGCCTTTCAGGATCGCAAGGTGGCCTTCCTTGTACAGCGCGCGGTCGATCGGGAAGATCACGTCCTGGTCCGCGCGCGGCACGGCGGGCACGTCCTTCAGTTCGTCGGCGATCGTGCGGCCGGTGATCGTCATGCAGTCGCCGTGCAGCAGCCCCGCGTCGAGCAGGATCTTCAGCACCTGCGGAATCCCGCCGGCCCGGTGCAGGTCGGTCGCGACGTACTTCCCCGACGGCTTGAGGTCGCAGATCACGGGCACGCGCTTGCGGATGCGCTCGAAGTCGTCGATCGTCCAGTCGACCTCGGCCGCGTGCGCGATCGCGAGATAGTGCAGCACGGCATTGGTCGAACCGCCCGTCGCCATGATGACCGACACCGCGTTCTCGATCGATTCCTTCGTGATGATGTCGCGCGGCTTCAGGTCGCGCTTCACGGCCTCGACGAGCACGCGTGCCGACTCGGCGGCCGAATCGACCTTCTCCTGGTCGGGGTTGGCCATCGTCGACGAGTACAGCAGCGACATCCCGAGCGCCTCGAACGACGAACTCATCGTGTTCGCGGTGTACATCCCGCCGCACGAACCCGACGTCGGGCATGCGTTCTGCTCGACCCCTTCAAAATCCTCCTGCGACATCCGGCCCGCGGTGAATTCGCCGACGGCCTCGAACGACGAGACGATCGTCAGGTCCCGGCCTTTCCAGTTGCCGGGGCGGATCGTGCCGCCGTACACGTAGATGCCCGGCACGTTCAGGCGCGCGAGCGCGATCATCCCGCCCGGCATGTTCTTGTCGCAGCCGCCGACGACGACCACGCCATCCATCCATTGCCCCTGCACGCAGGTCTCGATGCAGTCGGCGATCACCTCGCGCGACACGAGCGAGTACTTCATGCCTTCGGTGCCCATCGACATGCCGTCCGAAATCGTCGGCGTGCCGAAGATCTGCGGGTTCGCATCGGATGCCTTCACGGCCGCGACGGCTGCGTCCGACAGGCGCTGCAGGCCCGAATTGCACGGCGTGATCGTCGAATGGCCGTTCGCGATGCCGATCATCGGCTTGTCGAAATCGTCCTTCTGGTAACCGAGCGCGTAATACATCGAGCGATTCGGCGATCGGGCCACGCCTTGCGTGATGTGCTTCGAGCGGCGGTTGTAAGCCATGGGGGACTCCATCGTTGTCTGGGCAGCGCCGGTGCACGGCGCGCGCCGGTTCGGATTAGTCAAGCATGGAGTTTCCGGATTGGGATGTCCAATATATTATTTGTCGCCTATTAAGTCGTTTTATGAATGAAGGACGCATGGCTGATCCGACTCCCGACCTGCGCCAGTGGCGCTATTTCGCGACCGTTGCGGACGAGCGCCATTTCGGCCGCGCGGCCGAACGCCTGTCGATGACGCAGCCGCCGCTGTCGCAGGCGATCCGCGCGCTCGAGGACACGCTCGGCGTCGCGCTGTTCGTGCGCAGCAAGCGTTCGGTGGCGCTGACGGCGGTTGGTGCCGCACTGTTGCCCGATGTGCGCCGGCTGCTTGCGTCGGCCGATGCGTTGCCGCCGCTGGCGCGACGGCTCGCGCGCGGCGAGGCCGGCTCGTTGTCGCTCGCGTTCGTGTCGACCGCCGATTACGGGCTGCTGCCCTCGCTGCTGCGGGCGTTCGGCGCACGTTATCCGCAGGTGCGCCTGCAACTCGCGGAGGCGACGAGCGACGTGCAGATCGACGAACTCGTCGCCGGCCGCATCGATGCGGGGCTCGTCATTCCGCCCGTGCCGCCGCGCCACTCGGCCGGGCTGTCGTACCTGCCCGTCCTGCGCGAGCCGCTGGTGATCGCGATGCCGGCGGCCGCGAGCGACGCGCCTGAAGACGAGCCCGTTCATCTCGCGGACGTCGCCGCATTGCCGCTCGTGATCTTTCCGCGTCGTTTGGCGCCCGGCTTTTATGACATCATTACGGGCTGCTACGGCGCGGCGGGGGAAACCCCGTGCATCGGCCAGGAGGCGATCCAGATGCAGACGATCGTCAGCCTCGTGTCGGCCGGCATGGGCGTCGCACTGGTGCCGCAATCGCTGCGTAACCTGCGGCGCACCGGCGTGGTCTACCGGCCGCTCGCCGGTCACGCGCCGGTCGTCGAGACGGGCCTCGTGTGGCGTACCGGCGACGTGAGCCCCGTGCTGGCCGGCTTCCTCGACGTCGTGCGCGCGCAGGGGCTCGCCACGTGACGTGAACGATGGCGCGCCGGTGCCGTCCAACGCGCGGTGCTGCGCGTGTGCGACGGCCGTACCGCATTCGAAAACTTCTTCGCTAACCCATGATCATTCACCCGAATTTCGACCCCGTTGCGATCCATCTCGGGCCGCTGGCCGTGCGCTGGTACGGGCTCATGTATCTCGTCGGCTTCATCGCGGCGATCGTCGTCGGCCGGATCCGCCTGAAGCTGCCGCACGTCGCGGCGCAGGGCTGGACCGTGAAGGACATCGACGACATGATGTTCTACGGCGTGCTCGGCACCGTGCTCGGCGGCCGTCTCGGCTACGTGCTGTTCTACAAGGCCGATTTCTACTTCTCGCATCCGCTCGACGTGTTCAAGGTGTGGGAGGGCGGCATGTCGTTTCACGGCGGCTTCCTCGGCGTGACGCTCGCGATGATGCTGTTCGCGTGGCAGCGCAAGCGCCATTGGCTGCAGGTCACCGATTTCGTCGCGCCGATGGTACCGACGGGGCTCGCGGCCGGGCGGCTCGGCAACTTCATCAACGGTGAACTGTGGGGCCGCGTGACCGATCCGTCCGCACCGTGGGCGATGCTGTTCCCGGGCGCGATGCGCGACGATGCGGCATGGTTGCCGAAGCATCCGGAACTCGTCGAGAAGTGGCATCTCGCCGACGTGTTCATGCAATACCAGATGCTGCCGCGTCATCCTTCGCAGCTCTATGAAATTGCGCTCGAAGGCATCGTGCTGTTTTTCGCGCTGTTCCTCTTCGCGCGCAAGTCGCGGCCGATGGGCGCGGTGTCCGCGCTGTTCCTGATCGGCTACGGCCTCGCGCGCTTCACGGTGGAGTTCGCGCGCGAACCCGACGATTTCCTCGGCCTGCTCGCGCTCGGCCTGTCGATGGGGCAGTGGCTGTCGCTGCCGATGATCATCGCGGGCATCGCGTTGATGGTCTGGGCGTATCGCCGCCGCGCGGCGAATGCCGTTGCGTGAGGTGATGACGATGCACGCGCGATCGGCGCGTGCATGGTCCCACGCATTGAAATGAAAACGCCGGCCTTCGGGCCGGCGTTTTCATTTCGGACTGCCGCGCGCCGCGCGTTACTTCATCTGCACGGAACCGTTGACGGTGACCGACACGGTGGCCTTGCCGCCTTCGACCGCGATCGGTGCGCTCATCTTCGCGCTGTCCATCGGTGCCGCGGCCATTGCCATCATGCGCGGATACGGCTGCACGTTGCGGCCGCCGCCGACGTTCACGTCGCGGATCGTGTAGCTGCTGTAGCCGAATGCCTTCGCGGCTTCGTCCGCGCGGGCGCGGAACGACTTGATCGCCTCGGTCGTCAGCTTCTGCTCGGCTGCGCGCTGCGCTTCGGGCGACAGCGAGAACTCGACGTTCGCGACCTGCATCAGGTTCGACAACTGGCCGGCCAGCTTCGACACCGCGGCGAAATCGCGCGATTCGAGCGCGACCTCGGTGCGGCCGCGCCATGCGGAAATCTTGCCGTCGCGATCGGTGCTCGGATAGACGGAGAATGCGCCCGTGTGTGCCGTGACGCCCGATACGCTTTTCGCCTGCGACAGGGCGGCGTCGGCGCGCTGGTTCAACTGCGCGGTGAGGCTGCCCGGATCCTTGGCCTGCTGCTCGTAGAACAGCGTGATGTGGATGATGTCCTGCGGCACGTCGGCGCTGGCCTGCGACGACAGCGACAGCACGCCTGCCGGCTCCGGAAAGTG
The DNA here is from genome assembly GCF_003294055.1 of Burkholderia reimsis. NCBI lineage: Bacteria > Pseudomonadati > Pseudomonadota > Betaproteobacteria > Burkholderiales > Burkholderiaceae > Burkholderia > Burkholderia reimsis. The sequence continues at coordinate 15,063 of NZ_QMFZ01000008.1, read as the reverse complement.
CGGGTTCGCGGCCTGCGCGTGCGCGGCGGGTGACGCGAGCGTCAGCGCGACGGGAACGGCGGCGGCAAGGGCGAGCGACAGCGCGAGTGCGGATTTCTTGGTCATTGTTGGACTCCTTGTGCGAGGGCGCGCACGCGGATCACGCGTGCGCGACGCGGGCGTACCGCGCGACGAAAAGAACGACGGCCGGCTTGATCGGCCGGCAGCGGTTGCTTAGGCCGCGCGAAAGTGCCGCGAGTTCCGTGGCGGCCGCGCATACTGACCAGATTTGACGTTTGGCGTGTGCCTGCTTGCCTACTTCATCAGCTTTTCGGTGATGAACCGCCATTCGGCGCGCGTGACGGGCGTGATCGACAGCCGGTTGCCGCGCGCGAGCACGCGCATGTCGGCGAGTTCGTCGTGTTCGCGCAGCGCGGCGAGCGGCACGAGCGGCGATTTTTTCACGTAGCGCACGTCGACGAGCAGCCAGCGCGGCGCTTCCCGGGTCGACTTCGGATCGTAATAGGGGCTTTTCGGATCGAACTGCGTGGGGTCGGGGTAGGGCGTCGACGATACTTCGGCGAGGCCCGCGATGCCCGGCTCGGGGCAGCTCGAGTGATAGAACAGCACGCCGTCGCCGATCTTCATCGTGTCGCGCATGAAATTGCGCGCCTGATAATTGCGCACGCCCGTCCACGGCAGCGAGCGCTGCGGTGCGTTGGCGAGATCGTCGATGCTTGCTTCGTCCGGTTCGGACTTCATCAGCCAGTATTGCATGGATCGTGATCGACGCAGAAAGAGGCTGCTACAAAAGAAAACGGCACCGGGCTTCGCCCGATGCCGTTGGATAGGCCCCCGCCTTGGCCGCTAGGCCGGCATCCTGAACCTGAGGTTCAGAATTGGTCGCAGTTAGCAGCACTTCGGGTACATCAGACAGAGTGACGCGCGCGCCCGTGCTACAAATTTCCGCAACCGTGCACATGGCATTGGTTCAAGGAATATATGACCTTGGCGAACCAGGCAGGGAAGCTGACTGAACTGTGATTCGATGCGCCAATTTGACCACCGTTGATCGCCGAGATCAAGGGGAATCGACGCATCGATTAAAACGTTACTGCGTCTCGTGCTGTGCGAGCACCGCGCCGAGCTGTTCATTCATCTGGTGCATTGTACGACGGATTTCCTCCGCCGGAAATGCTTCACCGTGCCGCACGCTCGTTTGCAGCCGCAGCAATTCGGAAGCGAGCGACAGCGCCGCCATCACGGCGATGCGATCGGTGCCGCGTACCGAGCTGTTCGAGCGGATTTTCGACATTTCGGCGTCGACGCGCGCGACCGCTTCGAGCAGTGCCGCTTCGGTCTCGGCCGAGCAGGCGAGCCGATAGGCCTGACCGAGAATCGAGACTTCGATCTGCTTGGTGCTCATGCATGTTCTCCGTGGCTGGCCGCGTCATCGCCATCCGTACGCGCCTGCGCATCCAGCAGGTCGAGCTGGTTGTCGGCTTGCTCCGCACTTTTCGAGCGCGGCAGCTTTTCGAGAATCGCGTTCAGTTTCACCTGGGCGTCGTCGATCTTTGCCGACAGCGTGTCGCGCTCGGCCGCGAGCGCATTGCGTTCGTCGCGCAGTTGCGCGAGTTCCGCGCGGACCGTGTCCGCGTCCGCGCGCAATTGCGCGACCTGCTCCTCGAGCGCGAGCCGTTCCGAGTGATAGCGCTTGTTCAGCGAAATCAGACGGCCAATATTTTGAGATAGGGTTTCGAGTTCGTTGAGCATTTGCTGCGTCCTCTAAAGACCCAGCATTTTAGCGCGGAATAACGCGCAAACCGACATCTGTAACGTTTCCAGTCGTAACACCCCTGCTTCTTGCCGCGAATCGGCGCGTCACGTGCGTGTCCGGATGCTTCCTTGACGCTCGTGCGACCCGCTCCTAAACTGGCGCCGCCTCGGTGCTCGCGCGTGCAACGCGCGGTTAAACGGGAAGCAGGGCGCGGGCTCCGCCAGGACGCCGCCAACCTGCGCTGCCCCCGCAACGGTAAGCGGCCGCGTTGCATGACGCAGGCCGGCTCGGGCGCGTTCCGCATGCACGTTTCGCATGCGGACGCGGGCCACTGCGCGTCTTCGCGCGGGAAGGCGAGCCGGACCGCCGCCAGCCCGGATACCGGCCGAGGCGGGGAGCCCGCACGGGCTTCGTGACGCGCGGCCTGCGGGGAAGCGGGGCGTGCAGTGCTTCACGGGATTGATCTTCGATGCTGACCCCAATCGTCGGCGGCGCCGATTTCTGCCATCTTGATGACGTTCTCGAACCGGGCGACCACCGGAAGGTCGTCGCGCGCGTCGACCACCTGACCGCAAGGATCACGAGCTTGGCTATGCCTGCAACACGCTGCACTGCGCCGATGTCGCGCCCGGCCCGCAGCGGTAGCGCGCCGATGCGCGCAGTGTCGTCCGTCGCGCGGAGGGCCGCATGAGCGCCGCGCGCGCCACCGCGATCTGGGCCACATTGGCCGCGGCGGTCGCGTTGCTGTTCGTCGCGTCGCTGTCGATCGGCAGCGTGCCGATGTCGCCGTGGCAGGCGCTCGCGTCGCTCGTGCCGCATGGCGGCGACGCGCTGTTCGCCGACATCGTCCGCACGCTGCGCCTGCCGCGCGCGCTCGCGGGCTTCGCGTGCGGTGCGCTGCTCGCGCTGGCCGGCTCGTTGTTGCAGGTGTTGCTGCGCAACCCGCTCGCCGATCCGTACGTGCTCGGCGTGTCCGGCGGCGCGGCCGGCTTCGCGCTCGTCGCGATGATCGCGGGCGGCGCATGGTGGCTCGTCGATGTGTCGGCGTTCGCCGGCTCGCTCGTGTCGGTCGTGCTCGTGCTCGGACTCGCGCGCCGCGAGCTGGGGCGCGGCGAGTCGCGCGATGCGTCGCCGCGGCTGCTGCTCACGGGCGTCGTGATCGCGGCGGGGTGGGGTGCGCTCGTCACGCTGCTGCTGTCGCTCGCGCCCGATGCGCGGCTGCGCGGCATCATCTTCTGGCTGACGGGCGACCTGAACGGCGTGAGCACACCGTGGTTCGCGTGGGGCGCGCTGCTGCTGGCCGCGTGCATCGCACTGCCGGCCGCGCCGCAACTGAACGTGCTGCTGCGCGGCGATGCGACGGCGCTCGCGCTCGGCGTGCCGGTCGCGCGCCTGCGTGTGCGGATCTATCTCGTCGCGTCGCTGGCCGCCGCGGCCGCAGTGACGACCGCCGGCACGATCGGCTTCGTCGGCCTCGTCGTGCCGCACGCGCTGCGGCTCGCATTCGGCAACGACCAGCGGATGTTGCTGCCGGCCGCGATGCTCGCGGGCGGCGGCGGTGTGATGGCCGCCGATCTGCTCGCGCGCACCGCGATCGCGCCCGCGCAACTGCCGGTCGGCGTGATGACCGCGTTGATCGGCGTGCCGGTGTTCCTGTGGATGTTGCTCAGGAGGCCGATGCGATGACCCGTGCCGGATTGCGCGCCAGCGGCGACGAGATGAGCTGCGCGGCCGTCGGCCTGACGCTGAAGGCTGGCGCGCGCACGCTGCTCGACGGCTTCACGCAGGCGTTCCGTCCGGGCGAGATCTGGTGCATCGCCGGGCCGAACGGCGCAGGCAAGACGACGCTGCTTGCGACCCTCTCGGGGCTGCAGCCGCCGGCCGGCGGACACGTCGCGATCGACGGCCGCCCGCTTTCCGCATGGCCGCCCGCGCAGCTCGCGCAGCGCCGCGCGCTGATGCCGCAGCAACTGCACGACGCATTCAGCGCGACCGTGTTCGATACGGTGTTGCTCAACCGCTTTCCGTATCTCGGCGGCTGGGGCTGGGAGCGCGACGGCGACCGCGCGGCCGCGCGCGACGCGCTGGCGACCTTCGACCTGACCGCGCTTGCGTCGCGCGACGTGCTGTCGCTGTCGGGCGGCGAGCGGCAGCGCGTCGCGCTGGCCGCGACGCTGTGCCAGGACGCGCCGTTGATGCTGCTCGACGAACCGCTCGCGCATCTCGACCTGCATCACCAGATCGATTGCCTGACCGCGCTGGTCGCCTGGCTCGACGCGGGCCCGCGCACGGTGCTGTTCTCGTGCCATGATCTGAACCTCGCGCGGCGTTTCGCGACGCATGCGCTGTTGCTCGACGGCCGTGGCCACGCGTGGGCCGGCCCCGTGCACGACGTGCTGACACCCGAGCGCGCGAGCGATGCGTTCGGTTATCCGCTCGTGCTGATCCGCGAGAACGGCCGCGACGCGCTGCTGCCGGCGTGGCCCGAGCGACAATGACTTTTCCTTTTCCGATGCGCGGTGCACGCCGCGCCCACGACACGGCTTCCCGATGACGACCCCGACCCACTTCCCGCCCGCGATCGCACCGCTCGACGACGTGCTGCGCAAGCGCCTGCAGCATGTGATCGACCACAAGACCAAGCCGCCCGGCAGCCTCGGCCAGCTCGAGGCAGTTGCGCTGCAGGTCGGCCTGATCCAGCACACCGAGCGGCCGGTCGTGCAGCGTCCCGTGATGATCGTGTTCGCCGGCGATCACGGGATTGCCGCCGAAGGCGTGAGCCCCTATCCGCAAGCGGTGACCGCACAGATGGTCGCGAACTTCCTCGCCGGCGGCGCGGCAATCAACGCGTTCTCCGGCGTCGCGCAGAGCACGCTCGAGATCGTCGATGCGGGCGTCGCGTCGCCGCTGCCGCTGTCCGACCGCCTGGTGTCGCTGCCGGTCGCGCGCGGCACGCGCAACTTCGCGACGGAACCGGCGATGACGCGCGACGAGGCGATGACGGCACTCGCAGCCGGTGCGGCGCGCGTGCGCCTGCATGCGTCGCTCGGCACGAACGTGATCGGCTTCGGCGAGATGGGGATCGCGAACACGTCGTCGGCCGCGTGCCTGATGAGCCGCCTGCTCGGCGTGCCGATCGACGCGTGCGTCGGGCGCGGCACGGGCCTCGACGACCAGGGCCTCGCGCACAAGCGCGCGGTGCTCGGCCGTGCGCTCGGCAAGCACTCGCACGCGATTGCGCCGCTCGACGTGCTCGCGACGTTCGGCGGCTTCGAGATCGCGATGATGACGGGCGCGTACCTCGCGGCCGCGAGCGAACGGATGACGATCCTCGTCGACGGCTTCATCGCGACGGCCGCATTGCTCGTCGCCGAGCGCATCGCGCCCGGCGTGCGCGACTACTGCGTGTTCTCGCATACGTCGCACGAGGCCGGGCACCGGCGCATGCTCGAGCATTTCGGCGCGAAGCCGCTGCTCGCGCTCGACCTGCGGCTCGGCGAAGGCACGGGCGCGGCGCTCGCGCTGCCGCTCGTGCGTGCGGCTGCCGCGTTCCTCACGGAAATGGCGAGCTTCGAATCCGCCGGCGTCGACGATCGTGACGCCTGATCGCGCGCGCGGCGTGCGGGCCGAACTGCGCTACTTCTTCGTCGCGCTCGGCTACTTCACGCGCGTGCCCGTGCCGCGCGCGATCGGCTACGCGGCCGGCGATCTCGACCAGGCCGCGCGATATTTCCCGCTCGTCGGCGCATGCGTCGGCGCGTGGGGCGCGCTCGTCTATCTCGTCGCGCTGCGCGCGCTGCCCGTGTCGATCGCGGTCGGGCTGTCGATGGCCGCCACGCTGCTCGCCACGGGGGCCTTCCACGAGGACGGCCTCGCCGACAGCTGCGATGCGTTCGGCGGCGGCTATACGCGCGACGACGTGCTGCGCATCATGCACGACTCGCGGATCGGCACGTTCGGTGCGGTCGCGCTCGTGATCGCGCTCGGCGTGAAATGGCAGGCGCTCGTGTCGATGCTGCCGTTGCGTGCCGCATGGACGATGATCGCCGCGCACGCGGCGAGCCGCGCGGCGGCCGTGAGCCTGCTGATGACGCTCGACTACGTGCGGCCCGAAGGCAAGGCGAAACCGGTCGCGCAACGGATGGGGGCACGCGCGGCGTGTGTCGCCGCGCTGTTCGGATTGCCGTGGCTGTTCTGGCCCGACTGGCGCATGGGCGTCGCCGCCTGCGTGGCGCTCGTGCTCGTGCGCGCGTGGGCAGCCCGCTATTTCGTGAAGCGGATCGGCGGTTATACCGGCGACTGTCTCGGCTTCACGCAACAACTGTGCGAACTGGCGATCTATCTCGTGGTGCTCGGATGGACGTCGTCCTGATCCGTCATCCGGCCGTCGGTGTCGAGCCGGGCATCTGCTACGGACGCAGCGACGTGCCGCTCGCCGCGCCGGCCGACGCCGGCGCGCAGGCCGTGCGCGCACATCTGTCGCTACTCGGCGCGCCGCTTCCCGAACAGGTCTGGACTAGCCCGCTGACGCGCTGCGCGTCCGTTGCCGAGCGGATTGCGCAGGCATGCGGCGTGCCGCTGCAACGCGATGCGGACTGGCAGGAAATGGATTTCGGCGCGTGGGAGATGCGGCGCTGGGACGATATCGATCGCGCGGCACTCGATGCGTGGGCGGCCGACCTGATGCATGCGCGCGCGCATGGCGGCGAAAGCGTCGCGCGGTTCGCTGCCCGGGTCGCCCGGCGGGCCGATGCCGTCGCGCGGTTCGACCGGCCGCAATGGGCGGTCACGCATGCGGGCGTGATCCGCGTGTTCGCGGCGCACGTACTGTGCGTTCCGCTCGATACGCTGTTGTCGCGGCCGGTGCCGACCGGTGGTGTCGTCTGGCTGCGCGCGGATGCCGCCACGGGAGCGTGGGAAGTGGTGCACTGGGATGAATAGGCGCACCGGCGTCCGCATCTGAACGACGCGGCGCGCGGTCGATCTGTCTCGAACACCGACGCATCGGGTTCAGATGCGCGACGGGCGCGCAAGCCGCCGGAACTCGGCGCGCCGGCCGCCGCCCACGCGCGGCTTCGAGATCCTCGCACAGCGCGGCCGCGCCCTGCGCGATCCGCGGCGACGGTCGCGTCAGCAGATCGCCGTCGATCGCGAACAGGTTGTTGCGCGCCACGGCCGTCAGCGCGGGCCACGCGCGCCAGCGCGCCAGGCTCGGCAACGGTTCGTCCGTACGCGACGCCCCCGCGCTCGTCGTCACGATCGCCTCCGGATTGGCCGCGAGCACGGCCTCGTCGGTGACGGTCGGCACGAGCGGCCTGAGCGACGCGAACACGTTGCGGCCGCCGCACAGCTCGATCACGTCGTTGATCAGGTGCGCGCCATTGAGCGTCATCAGCGGCCGGTCCCAGACCTGGAAGAACATCGTGACGGGCGCCCGCGCGGCATAACGTGCGCGCAGCGCCGCGATGTCGCGCGTATAGGCGGCCGCGGCCGCATCGGCAGCCGGTTGCGTGCCGAGCAGCGTGCCGAGCCGGCGCAGCGACGACGATACGTCGTCGAGGTGCTTCGGTTCGCTGAAGAACAGCGGGATATGCAATGCGCGCAGCGCGTCGGTCTGCCGCTCGGCGTTGCCGTGCCGCCAGACGACGATCAGGTCGGGCTTCAGCGCGGCGATCCGCTCGAGGTCGAGCGCCTTGTTGTCGCCGACGCGCGGTATCGCTTGCGCGGCAGGCGGATAGTCGCTGTACGTGACCGTGCCGACGAGCTTTGCGCCGCCGCCGGCCGCATAGATGAGCTCGGTCGCGTGCGGCGCGAGGCTGATCACGCGCTGCGCGGGTGCAGGCAGCGTGACGGTGTTGCCGGCGTCGTCGCGCGTCGTGATGTCGGCGTGGACGAGCGGTGCGTGAGCGAGTGCGGTCAGCATCGCGACCGGTGTCAGCCGGCGCAACAGGCGCGCAATCATGCGGATTCCCGTTGCAGCAGCGACACGCAGTGCGCGAGTGCGTCGCCGAGGCGCTGCCATTCGGCTTCGCTGCCCGGCAGGCCGACGCGTACGCTCGACGGTATCGGAAAGTACCGCGTCCAGATTCCGCGTGCCGCGAGTGCCGCATGCAGTGCCGCTGCCCGCGGGTCGTCGGTCCAGCTGAAGAGCGGCGTCGCGCGGGCAGCGAAGCCGTGCGCGCGCAGCAGTGCGGCGAGCCGCTCGCCGTCGGCCGCGAGCCGCTCGCGGGCGGCGGCCTGCCATGCGCGATCGGCGAACGCCGCGGCGACCGCATGGCGTGCGGGCCCGCCGACCGTCCAGGCGCCGAGCATGTCGCGCAGCGCGACGATCTGGCCGGGGCACGCGAGCACGAAGCCTGCGCGGATGCCGGCGAGCCCGAAGAACTTGCCGACCGAACGCAGCACGACGAGCCCCGGGCGATCGACCTGCGGCGCGAGCGACTGCGTCGCGCCCGTATCGGCGAACGCCTCGTCGACGATCAGCGTGCCGCCGCGCGTTGCCAGCTGCGCATGCCAGCCGAGCAGGCGTTCGGCCGGCACGAATTCGGCGGTCGGATTATTCGGATTCCCGACGATGACGTGGCGCAGCGTCGCAGGCAACGTATCGGTGCCGACGTCGAGCGCGACGACGCGATGGCCGTGTCGCGCGAAAGCGGGCGCGTATTCGCCGTACGCGAGCGTCGCGACGCCGGCGTCGCCGGCCGGCAGCAGCGCGGGCAATGCGCGGATCGCAGCCTGACTGCCGGCCACCGGCAGCACGTGCGCGGGATCGGGCGCGTGGTAGTACTGCGCGGCGCGGGCCGCGAGGCCGTCGCCGTCGTCGGGCAGCCGGCGCCATGCGTCGGCCGGGACGGGCGGCACCGGATAGCCGACCGGATTGATGCCGGTCGACAGGTCGAGCCACGTGTCGTACGGAATGCCGTGGCGGCGTGCGGCTTCATGCAGGTTGCCGCCGTGCGTGATGCGGGTGTCAGACATGATGGGTGGCCATGACGAGTGCGCCGCTCGCGACCAGCAGCGCGAGCCACAGGGCAAGCGTGCGCGTGACGAGCGACAACGCGGCGACGATATGGACTGCGCTCGCCGTCGCGCCGGTGCCGAGCGCGGGACGATCCTCGATCTCGCCGTGATAGACGGCCGGGCCGCCGAGCTGCACGTTCAGGCTGCCGGCGCCGGCGGCCATCACCGGGCCCGCGTTCGGGCTGTCCCAGTGGCGTGCCTGCGTGCGCCAGCAGCGCCATGCGGCGGCCGTGTCGCCGAGCAGCGCGTAGCTCGCGGCCGTCAGGCGCGCGGGAATCCAGTTGAGCGCGTCGTCGAGGCGCGCGGCGGCCCAGCCGAAGGTCAGGAAGCGCGGCGTGCGGTAGCCCCACATCGCGTCGAGCGTGTTCGCGAGCCGGAACAGCAGCGCGCCGGGGCCGCCTGCGACGACGAACCAGAACAGCGCGCCGAAGATCGCGTCGTTGCCGTTCTCGAGCGCGGATTCGACGGCCGCACGCGACAGCGCGCCTTCGTCCGCGTCGCTCGTGTCGCGCGACACGATGCGCGCGGTGAGCGTGCGGGCGGCGCCGAGGTCGCGCCGCAGCAGCGCCGCGGCGATCGGCGCGACGTGGTCGGCGAGGCTTTTCGCGCCGAGTGCGAACCACAGCAGGGCGATGTGCAGCGCGGCCGCGAGCGGCCATGGCAGCACGGCCGCGAGCCATGCCGCGACGGCGACCGGCGGCACGACCGCCGCGATCCATGCGGCGACGCCGATCACGCGGCCGCGCCGGCCGGTGTTCAGCGCGCCTTCGATGCGCGCGGCGAGGCGGCCGAATGCGACGAGCGGATGCCAGCCGGCCGGTTCGCCGATCGCGCGGTCGATGATCGCGGCCGCGACCGCGAACATCGCGACTACGGGCAGCGACAGCATCAGCATGACGGCGCTCCCGTCTTGAGGTCGAGCGTCAGGCCGGCGACGAGCAGCGTCACGCGCGTCGCAAGCGCGGCGACACGCTGGTTCAGGCGCCCGAGTTCGTCGACGTAGCGACGCGTGACCGACCCGAGCGGCACGACGCCGAGCCCGATCTCGTTGCTGACGACGATCACCTTCGCGCGCGCGCCGCGCAACGCGTGCTCGAGCCGGTCGACCTGCGCCGCGTACTGCGCATCGTCGAGCGGTTCGCCGTCGGCCGGGCACAGCAGGTTCGTGAGCCACAGCGTCAGGCAGTCGACGAGCAGGCACGCGTGCGGATCGTCGAGCCGCGCGAGCGTGCCGGCGAGGTCGACGGGCGCGTCGGCGAACCCCCAGGCGGCCGGCCGGCGCGCGCGATGGTGCGCGATGCGCTGCGCGAATTCGGCATCGGCGGCGGTTGCGGTGGCGATGTAGGTGACGGGGCGGCCGCTGTCGGCGGCGAGGCGCTCGGCGTGCGCGCTCTTGCCCGAGCGTGCGCCGCCGAGGACGAAGGTGAGGTCGTGCGGAATCATCGCGTGATTGTAACGGCGCGGGCACACCGGCGCGGGGGATAATGCGGCCTTTGCTTCGCGACGACCTTTACACGATGAATGCACCCGAGCCGCGGCCGCGCGGCACGCTGATGATCCAGGGCACGACGTCCGACGCGGGCAAGAGCACGCTGGTCGCGGGCCTGTGCCGGCTCGCGCGCCGCGGCGGCGCGCGCGTTGCGCCGTTCAAGCCGCAGAACATGGCGCTCAACAGCGCGGTGACGGCCGACGGCGGCGAAATCGGCCGCGCGCAGGCACTGCAGGCGCTGGCCGCGGGCGTTGCGCCGCATACGGATTTCAACCCCGTGCTGCTGAAGCCGACGAGCGACCGCGGCGCGCAGGTGATCATTCACGGCAAGGCGCGCATGAACCTCGATGCGCGCGCGTATCACGGCTACAAGCCGGTCGCGTTCGAAGCGGTGCTCGAGTCGTACGCGCGCCTGCGCGCCGGCTACGACACGGTGATCGTCGAGGGCGCGGGGAGCCCGGCCGAGATCAACCTGCGCGAAGGCGACATCGCGAACATGGGGTTTGCCGAACGCGTCGACTGCCCGGTCGTGCTCGTCGCCGACATCGACCGCGGCGGCGTGTTCGCGCACCTCGTCGGCACGCTCGCGTGCCTGTCGGACAGCGAGCGTGCACGCGTGCGCGGCTTCGTGATCAACCGCTTCCGCGGCGACGTCAAGCTGCTCGAACCGGGGCTCGACTGGCTGCGTGCGCAGACGGGCAAGCCCGTGTTCGGGGTGCTGCCGTACCTGCACGGCCTGCTGCTCGACGCCGAGGACATGCTGCCCGCACAGGCGCGCAGCGCCGCCGCACGCGGCGATGCCGGCCTGCTGCGCGTCGTCGTGCCGGCGCTGCCGCGCATCAGCAACCACACCGATTTCGATCCGCTGCGCGCGCATCCGCAGGTCGAATTCACGTACTGGAAGAGCGGCCCCGTCCCGGATGCCGACCTCCTGATCCTGCCCGGTTCGAAGAGCGTGCAGCGCGATCTCGCATGGCTGCGCGACGCGGGCTGGGACACGCTGATCCGTCGCCATCTGCGCTACGGCGGCAAGGTGATCGGCATCTGCGGCGGGATGCAGATGCTCGGCCGCACGCTCGACGATCCGCTCGGCCTCGAAGGGGCGCCCGGCAGCGTGCCGGGGCTCGGGCTGCTCGATTTCGACACGACCCTGCAGCGCGACAAGACGCTGAAGAACGTGACCGGGCATCTCGCGCTGCCGGGCGGGGCGGCCGTGCGCGGCTACGAGATCCACATGGGCGACACGCACGGGCCCGCGCTCGCGTCGCCCGCGCTGACGCTGGCAGCCGACGCCGCACCCGACGCCTCCGACGCCACACGCCCGGACGGCGCGGTGTCCGCCGATGGCCAGATTCTCGCGACCTACGTGCACGGGCTGTTCGACTCGCCCGACGCATGCGCGGCGCTGCTCGCGTGGGCCGGGCTCGACGGCGCGGAGCGCATCGACTATCCGGCGTTGCGCGAGGCATCGCTCGAGCGGCTGGCCGACTCGTTCGCCGACCATCTCGATCTCGACGCGCTGTACGCCGAGTTTCGTTGACGCGGGCCGGGCCATGCTCGCTTTTTCCGCCGGATCGCATACAACACAGGAGGGCGGATGTCCGCCTGGAGGAGTGCGACGATGAAGGCTCGATGGTGGTGGGGCATGCTGCTCGCGGCACTGCTGGGCGTGTCGGCGGTTGCGCATGCGTGCGATTCGTCCGTACCGGGCGGCGGCCAGTCCGGTTCCGGCAACGCCACACAAGGCAAGAGCGGTTACTGAAGCAGGTCGCGGGGCATGATCGGTCATGCCCCTTTTTACGTCTCGATTGATTCCATTGGGGAATGAGTTAAAGCGAATTGGCGCGTTTATCGGTCGAATCGATTCGAATAGAGTGCGATCCATTCACACCACTCACGAAGGAATTCGCCATGAACCCCAATCGCCTCAACGATTTCGCCGCGACCCTGCTGCGCGTCGCGCTCGGCGTGCTGTACCTCGCGCACGTCGCGCAGAAGGTGTTCGTCTTCACGCTGCCCGGCACCGCGCAGTTCTTCGCGTCGATCGGCCTGCCGGGCTGGCTCGCGTACCTGACGACGTTCGTCGAGCTGGCCGGCGGCCTGGCGCTGCTCGCGGGCTTCCGCGTGCGCGTCGCCGCGCTGGTGCTGCTGCCGTTCATGCTCGGCGCGACCGCCGCGCATCTGCCGAACGGCTGGAGCTTCGCGTCGCCGAACGGCGGCTGGGAATACCCGGCGTTCTGGGCCGTCACGCTCGCCGTGCAGGCGCTGCTGGGCGGCGGCGCGTTCGCGCTCGGCGCACGGGAAGCCGCGGTTCAGCGTGCGTAATGGGGTAAGTGGGTAAGTCGGCGGGGTAAGCCGGCATACACGGCGCGGCGCAACCCGTTTCGGTGACACCCCGTTTGCCGATATCATCGCTCCCTGTATCCGCAATCGAGCGGCGCCTGCCCCGCGGCAGGCGCCGCGCGGCTTTTTCGGGGGAATTCATGACGGTGATCGTGGTGGCGAATCCGAAGGGCGGCGTGGGGAAGAGCACGCTGTCCACCAATCTTGCCGGCTATTTCGCGGCGCAGGGCGCGTGGGTCGCGCTTGCCGACCTGGACCGGCAGCAGTCCGCACATGCGTGGCTCGACCTGCGGCCGGCCGGACTGCCGGCAATCGAGGCATGGGAACTCGATCCGGACGCGCCGACGAAGCCGCCGCGCGGCCTCGAATATGCGGTGATCGATACGCCGGCCGGGCTGCACGGCAACCGGCTCAACGTCGCGCTGCAACTGGCCGACAAGGTGATCGTGCCGCTGCAGCCGTCGATGTTCGATATTCTGGCCACGCAGCAGTTTCTGGAGCGCCTCGCCGGCGAGAAGGCCGTGCGCAAGGGCAGCGTCGAGGTCGGGATCGTCGGGATGCGGGTCGATGCGCGCACGCGCTCGTCGGACCAGCTTCACCGGTTCGTCGAAGGGCTCGGCCTGCCGGTGCTCGGCTACGTGCGCGACACGCAGAACTACGTGCAGATCGCCGCGCACGGCCTCACGCTGTGGGACGTCGCGAAGAGCCGGGTCGAGAAGGATCTCGAACAGTGGCGGCCGATCGTCGAATGGGCCGAACGCCGCGCGCCGAAGGCCGAGAAGACGGAGAGGGCCGCCAAGGCGTCCTGATCGCGCGGCCGCCGGGCCGGTACGCGATGAAATGAGAAAGGGCCGGATCCCGTGGCATACGGCATCCGGCCCTTCGATCCTACGACCCTTCGACCCTTCGACCGCAAGCGGCCGGCCAGTCAGGTCAGGTCCAGTTCTGCGTCGGCACGTGATCGCGGTGGCCCTTGATCTTGTTGCCGTCGTCGATGAACACGAGCTTCGGCTTCCAGCCGGCCTGAATCTCGGCTTCATCGACCATCGCGAATGCGGCGATGATCACGAGGTCGCCGAGCTGCGCGCGACGCGCGGCCGAGCCGTTCAGCGAGATCATCCCGCTGCCGCGCTCGCCCTTGATCGCGTAGGTCGAGAAACGCTCGCCGTTGTTGATGTTCCAGATGTCGATCCGTTCGTTTTCGATGAGGCCGGCCGCTTCGAGCAGGTCTTCGTCGATCGCGCACGAGCCTTCGTAGTGCAGTTCGCAGTGCGTGACGGCCGCGCGGTGGATCTTCGATTTGAGCATGTGGCGCTGCATGGTGTCTCCGTGATGCGTCGTGAGAGGCGCGGGCGGGCGGCCCGTCAGATTTCCAGGTTGTCGATGAGGCGCGTCGCGCCGAGCTTCGCGGCCGCGAGCACGACGAGCGGCTCGCCGGCTTCGAGTTCGGCGGCGCTCGGTGCGATCAGGTTCGCGCGGCGGCGGATCGCGATGTAGTCGGGCAGCCAGCCGCGCTCGGCCAGGTGCGTGCGCGCGTGATGCTCGAGCTTGCCGAGGTCGCGCTCGCCGCCGAGCACGCTGTCGCGCACGCGCTGCAGCGTTTTCGCGAGTTCGGGCGCTTCCTTGCGCTCGTCGGTCGTCAGGTAGCGGTTGCGCGACGACAGCGCGAGGCCGTCCTCGTCGCGTACGGTTTCTGCTGCGATGATCTCGACCGGCAGCGCGAGCTGCTGGCACATCCGGCGCACGATCATCAGCTGCTGGTAATCCTTCTTGCCGAACACGGCGACGCGCGGCTGCACGCAGGACATCAGCTTCGTGACGACCGTGCACACGCCGGCGAAGAAGCCGGGCCGGAATTCACCCTCGAGAATCCCGCCGAGATCGTCCGGCGGCAGCACGCGGTATTCCTGCGGTTCCGGGTACATGTCGCGTTCGGTCGGCGCGAACAGCACGTAGACGTTTTCCTGCTGCAGCTTCTCGATATCGTCCTGGAGCGTGCGCGGATACTTGTCGAAATCCTCGTTCGGGCCGAATTGCAGCCGGTTGACGAAGATGCTCGCCACGACCGGGTCGCCGTGCTGGCGCGCGAGGCGCATCAGCGACAGGTGCCCTTCGTGCAGGTTGCCCATCGTCGGCACGAACGCCGTGCGGTTCTGTCCACGCAACTGGTCGCGCAGTTCCTGGATCGAGCTGATGACTTTCATGATCGGGTAGCGGTTTCCTCGCGCATGCGCGCGTTGGCGCCGCAGCAGCGGCGTCGGGGTCGAAGCGGAGAACGCCGGCGCGCGGGCGGCGCATCGGGCGTCGGCGGATTGTAGAGGATTTGGCCGCCAAACGCATCGAAAAAAGTACGGTCGTTCACTTTTTAAGAGGGCGTGCCGGCAGCGGCCCGCGCAGTCGCGTCGGGCTGCGGCGAGGCGGCATGTGTGCCGGAATGAATCGGGAGGGCGGGAAG
>NZ_QMFZ01000089.1:0-8389 GCF_003294055.1 Burkholderia reimsis | reverse complement strand
TCTCGACAACGTGGCCCTTCTGGAGCAGGCGCATCAGCGCCCATGGGCCGTCCGTCGCGACCGTCGACGTGTCCGGGCGGATGCGCGGACTTGCGGTGATCTCCGTGTGGACGCCACCGCGCGGCCCCGGCCATGTCACCGTGAAAGGCGCCACCGGCCCATGCTGGTAAAGCGAGGTCTGGCCGTCGATGTCGAGCGACAGGCTCGTGATCGTGGGATCGAGTTCGGGAATCCGGATGTCGGCTTTCCAGGTCAACTGCTTGTGGCCGGGATCGTTGAAGAAGACGTCCCGGATCGCCTTCGCATGCTCGAACGGTTCAAG
This sequence comes from Burkholderia reimsis, assembly GCF_003294055.1. NCBI lineage: Bacteria > Pseudomonadati > Pseudomonadota > Betaproteobacteria > Burkholderiales > Burkholderiaceae > Burkholderia > Burkholderia reimsis. Next base: position 8,067 of record NZ_QMFZ01000089.1, on the reverse strand, counting down.
GTCCGGTCCCTGCACCGGTTCCGTCGCACCCGGCAACGTGCGGTAGCGCCACGGCTTCGCGGAGGTGTCGACGAACGGCGCGAGCGTCTTCGCGAAGAAATCGTCGATCACGCCGCCCTGCGCAAACACGCGCGTGAAGTCGTCGATGCTGACGTCGCGTTTGCTATCGGGGGCGAACGGATAGCTGCCCTCGATCGTGAGCCGGCAGGTGTCACCCACTACTGCATGCATCTGGCGCGACAGCAGCTGTCCGATACCCTGATTGACTTCGTGCGAGCCGTCGGCGGCAAGCTGCAGCAGAACCGCCCGGAACGGCGCCGGCATCGTGTCGGCCGTCATCTTCAGCTTCGCGGCCGTGTCGCTTGCGGGCGGCATGCTGTTGTTCGACAGTGCGTTGTCGGCAACGGTCAGCGCCGTGTAGTAGTCGTTCAGCAGGTTCGTCACGCCGTCGAGGCCCGTCTTGCCTGCCTGCGCGGCAACGGCCTGCGGACCGGCCTGGGCATCGGCGTTCCCGGTTACGACTTCGCGCAGTGCCGCGAAATGATTGTCGACCAGTTCGCGCTCGACGCGTTCGGACGCGCGAATGCCCAACGCCTTGTCCGCCTTCTGATTGAGCTGGTCGGCTGCTTTCTGCAGGAACGAGCCATCCCCACCGACAACCGGCTGAGTAAGCGTCGTTTCATGTACCGCAGCACGAGCCAGACGTGCGAGCGGCGAGTCCGGCGCCGCAAAGCTGCGCAGCACCTGGAGGTTGAATGCGAGGCTCGTGCCGCTCACCGTGCGGATGTCGTTGAGAAACGCGTCCCACTGCTGCGCGTACTCCATCAGGTATTCGCGTCGCACCGCATCCGTCAGCGCATCGTCCATGCCGGTCGCGTGGCTCACAATCTCAGCCGTTTTTTTTTGAGCCGAATCGGACAAACCCGCCAGATACGAACGTCCCATCACCCACGCGTCGTCGTCGCGCGCGATCTGCACGAACTCCGGAAGGCGTTTGTCGAACAGGTTCCGGTAGCCGTCGAACGTGAAGAGGCCCGACACGCCGCGCGAGAGCGGCTGGCCGCTCGCCCGCGTGAACACCGTGCCGGCCTGCGGCCCGACCGCGCGCAGCAGCGTAAACTCGTCCGGTGCTTCCTTGAGCATCGCGGCCTTCGCCCGCTGGTAGAGACGGTCGGTCGCATTGCTGCCGTCCAGAAACGCGCGGGCCTGCTGGATCAGCGCGTCATTGCGGATCAGCGGCGACTGCACGACACGCTCGCCCGAGAAGAGCTGCTGGACGTGGTCGATCATCGAGGCCCGTCCGCCGAAGATCGCTGCGCTGTCGGTTCTCGCCCAATCGTCGAGCACCCACGCCTTGACGTCGGTGGCGTTGAATTTCGCCTTGTCGTACAGCATCAGATAGACGCGCAGCCCATCGTACGCGGTCTTCGTATCCTTGTTCGCGATCGCGCCGGAAATCACGTCCTCCATCCGGTGCACGATCTGCGGCAGCAGCAGGTTGTCCTCGAGTGCATCGTAGGTGTGGTGGCTTTCCGTCACAATGTCCGGCGGCGTATAGAGACCGTAGCGCCACGTGCTGTCAGGGTCGGACAGGTCAAGGTTCGGAAATGTCGGCAGATAGCGCGCCTCGGTCAGCGTATCGGGGACGGCTTCCGGCTTGGGCTCCCTGTAAAGCTGCGTCACGCGGGTGGCGAGTGACTGCACCTTGCGACCAATCACGTCCAGATAGTCGCTGTTGTTGCCGAAGCTCACGCGCAAGCCGAGCGCGAGCCAGACGAAGAGCAGCAAGGCGAGCGCGTGGCCGATCAGGCGCAGCAGCCGGTAGCGGTATTCCCAGCGCAGATTGGGACTAACGAGATGCGCCTCTGGAAACACCACCCGGGTCAGAAGGTCGTGCAGGAAAAAGCTCCGGTGGCCCTCATGGTCCGCCACTGCCCCCTGCCCCTGCTTCGCGGCAAGACGTTGCACGACCGTGCCGCGCTCCGCCATGACGGGACTGCCGCCTTGCTGCGCGCTCGTGAAATAGACGCCGCGCAGCGTCGAATGGAGCTGCGTGTCATCGTAGCGGGAATCGAGAAACACGCGGTCGATCAGATCGACGAGCGGCCCGATGAGCGCCGCGAACTCCTCCGGCAGCGCGGCAAGCTGACGGCGCTTGCGGGTCTCGTCCTCATCCTGCAGCCGCGTGTGAATCATGCCCGACAACCGTCCAGCCAGTTGCGTCAGTTCATCACGGCAGTGCGCGCGCAGCCCTTCCTTTGCGACGGTTTCCTTGCCGTACGGCAGCGTGAAGCCCCAGGCCTGCGCGCGGCTCTCGGCTGTCAGCGCACCGAAGTACTCTGCAAATCCGGTCAGGCGGTCCATCTTCGTGACGATCAGATAGACCGGGAAGCGGATACCCAGCTCCTTGCGCAGCTCGGCCAGACGCGCGCGCAGGGCGGCCGCCTCGGCAATGCGCGCCGGTTCATCCGCGCTCGCGAGCGTCGCAAGATCGACCGCAAGCAGCGCGCCGTTGATGGGCGCGCGCGGCCGGTGCCGACGCAGCATGCCGAGAAAGCCGAGCCATTCCGCGCGGTCCAGTCCCTCTCGCGTCTCGCCCGTGCCGGCACGGAGTGGAACAACATTGGTGATCGACTTCGTAGCAGCAACTGCGCGGGATTCGGACGAGGGGGCGTCCTTCGCCTCGACAGCGGCCCCTTCCGTCACATCCGCTCCGCGCTCGCCAGCCGATGTGTCCGGTTGCACGGACTGCACGTCAGCGTCCTTCATCGTCGACGTACCGTGGCGCGTGTAATACCCTGCCGTGTCAATCAGCACCGCGTCGTTGGTGAGCCACCAGTCCACCGCATCGGAACTGCCCGAGCGTGCGCCGGACGCACGCTGCATCTGTTCAGCGACCGGAAACGCCAGGCCACCGTTGAGCAACGCACTCGTCTTACCCGTACCTTTTGCACCGAGCGTGATGTACCACGGTAGCTCGTACAGGTAGCGCTTGCCCTGGAACAGCTTGCCCGGCCCCCGCGCACCGGTGCGCATCGACTTCAGACGCGCCAGCGCACCCGCGACGATCGATTCAATGGCCTGCAGCCGCGATGCGGCGGGCGACTCTTCCTCCTTGCCACCCTTACGCAGCATCTTCTTCAGAAACGCGTCGTCCTCGCGCATCTTCTGCCAGAGCCGGAACATCCAGTAGATCGCGAACACGGTCAGCACGAGGCCAATCACCATCCAGCGCGTCGAAACCGGTTCGAACGGCGCCGTATGTCCGAACGAAAGCAGCGGGGACGCGTACCAGATCAGCAGACACACCAACGCCACGAATACAACGCTCATCGACAGGTCGGCGAGCCAGAGCAGGACGCCTGCGAGCAGCAGTGAGATCACCAGCACACGCATGCCGGCCGCAGCCAGCGGCTTGAGCCCGCCGAACGCGAAGAACGGCCCGACAAACCAGATCACCACCGCCGCGACGACCAGTGCGACGAACGCGAGGAACTGGCGGGATGCAAGAAACGACAGGAACTTCGTCATGTTTTATTCCGGATGCGGATCAGCCCTGTTGAGCGACGAGAATCTCGACGCGGCGGTTCTGCGCGCGCCCCTGGGCTGTATGGTTATCGCCCACGGGATCGGCGTCCCCCTTGCCGACGGCTTCGAGGCGGTTCGCCGGCACACCGGCGGCCTGCAGCATCTGCATGACCTGCGTGGCCCGCTCTTCCGACAGCGCTTCGTTCGACGCAAACTGGCGGCTGCGGATCGGCACGTTGTCCGTATAGCCAAGCACGGTCACCTTGCCCGGCACCTTCGCGATCTCCCCCGCGATCTTTGCGATCAGCGGCCCCATCGTTGCCTTGACCGACGCGCCGCCGGGCTGGAACATCGCATCTCCCCGGAAGGTCACGGCGCTGTGACGGGTGTCCTCGTCGACGCTTACCGTGCCCGCAGCGATTTCGTCCTTGAGCAGCTGTTTGAGATGCAACTGTTTCGGCGCGGGCGGCGGCGTCATGCGGCCGATGTTGGCGATCTGCTTCTGCACATCTGCGCCGCGGCTCATCAGTTCGTACTTGAACCAGCCGAAGAGCCCGAGCAGGATCACCGAGAGGACCGTGACGGTGATCCACACCGGGAAATCGTAGACAGACAGGCGGCGGCCTTTCACATCGGACTGCCAGTGAGGCGAAAGCGTCATCGGGGCGGGCCCGCGCTGTGCCGTGATCTCGGTGTAGAGCCGCTGGCGGATCGCATCGTGCTTGCGCTTGCCATTGGCCTCATGCTGGTAGCGCCCTTCGAATCCGAGACTGAGAATCTCGTAGATGACTTCCAGCAGGTCCAGATGGTCCCGCGGTTCGGTGAGCAGCCGGCCAACAAGCAGATACACCTTGTCGCCGCCCTGGCGATCCTCGTGGAAGGTCGTGGCCAGACCGCTGCTGATCCACTCAATGCCGGACGATCCGCCCTTGCCCCAGGCGGTCTGCGTCGCCGCCTCGTCGAGCGCCGTGCACAGGCAGTATCGCGCGCCGATCATGTGGTCGCGGCGGATGTTCGTCTGTTCGCACAGTTTCTGGAAGACGCGCACCTCCTGTTCGAGCAGGTCGCGCAGTGCAAACGTCTCGTCGGCCTCCAGATGCTCAGGCATGTCCGCCAGCGCGCGCAGGAGCACACGCGCGGCTTCGCGCAACGGATTCTGTGCCTGCTCGACGGCGATCAGCCGCTCGCGAAAGGGAACAGCAGCCGTTGCCGCAGCGCCGGACTGCCGGAGCACGGATGCCGGCGCCGGGTTATCCCCGGACGAGCCGACAGCGGTGGGTGGATTGCTCATGGGCATACGTCGCAATTGGCGATTCGTGAATTCATGGATGTCCGTTCCGTGTTACGTGCGCACGCCCCACAGCTCGAGCTTCAGCGACGGGAACTCGCCCGCCACGTGCAGCGCGATGCCACCGTGACGCACGACCTCGTCCCAGAGCGGTCCACCTTGCGTGAGTTCGTAATAGATGTAGCCCGCGTTGAACGGGATCTGCCGCGGCGGCACCGGCAACGCCTGCAGGCCAATACCCGGCAGGTGGCTGCGCACGAGGCTCGGCAGCTTGTCCGACGGACCGGCCTTCGCCTGCGCGAGGAACTGCTGCTGCAGCACGTCCGGCGGCATCGCCGCATGAACCGCCAGCACGACGGCGGTAAAGCCCTGCATGTCAACGGGATCGACCACCGCATTACGCATGCCGTGGCCCCGGTCCTCAAGCGCGATGCTCTGGGCACTACGAACCAGCACTGCGTTCAGCAGCCGGTGGGTGTCGTCGACAACAGGTTTGAGACACAGATGCGGCGTCGTATGCTGGTACGGCGGATGCGTGTCGAGTGGCCGCCGCGTGTCGGTGCGCAGGTGCGTCGACAACTCGCCCGCCATGCCGATCAGCAGCGCATAGACGTCGGCGGGCGACGTCGCCGGCACGCGCAGCAGATGCTGCAGCAGCGGCTCGTAGTGGTTGAGGATCTGCAGCAGCAGGTAGTCGGTCACCGTCGCAGCGCTCGCCGTGGTGTCGTCCGTGCCAGCAAGCCGCTGCGCGAGCGCGTTAGCGCGCAAGCGGGCGAGGTCGTGAATCTTCGTGACCCAGCCCGTCAGCACATCGCTTGCACCGTAGCCGGACACGGGCGGCACGAGCGTGTCGTCGAGCTCGATACTGCCGTCCGCACGGATTGTCTTCACACGTGTAAGCGCAAGGCCGATCCACGCGTCGCCAAGCTCCTTCTCGGGCAGGAGGCGCAATCGGAGGTTCGACAGCTGCACCGGCTCGGGTGCAAGCCCGATCGAATTCGTGTCGCGCAGCTCGGTATCGAACACCAGATAGCGTGCGAGCGAATCCGCTGTGTTCTCGAAGGTCGTCTCTTCACAATTCGGCAAACGCACCGGCACGGCCAGATAAATCACCTGGTCGAGGTGTTCGGGCCGGATCGTCAGCGGCGGCGGCAGCGGCGTATTGCCGGGTGCATCGAACGGCGTGCCGTCGGCGAACACCCCCGCGGCCGACTTGACGATTACCTTGCCGAGCGCAAGCGATTCGAGATCGAGCGCAAAGTGCGCGAAGCCGAAGAAGAACGGCGACAGCGGCGCCGCACGCATGTGCGCATACTTCTCGAAATAGCGGTCCTGCTGCTGGAACAGTTGCGGGCGGAAAAACAGCCCCTCCTGCCAGGCGACCTTGGCGTACCAGCTCATGCGGACCTTCCGTTTCGTTGCGCGAAGACTTTCATTTTCTTGTTTCGGTGATCTTGACGGCGTTCGCTTCAAGATCGATATTCAGGTTCAGCTTCGGCGTGGAGAAGCTGTACCACGCCTTGTCCAGCGTGCCCGGCATCGCGTAGACCGTACGCCACACGGAGTTCGGCAGGTCGCGGTAGGCCGCGATCACACCGATCGCTGTCGTTGCGGGATCGGGCCGGCGGATGATCACCTGGTGCTCGCCGGGACGCAGCTGCAGCTCGTCGCGTTTGACAACGTCGTCGGCCAGCACTGTCTTGTCCTGGGTCTGCAGCGTGAAGAAATCGGCCGCCTTGAAGGCGCCGTCGTTCTTCAGTTCGTAGATGCGCACGACGATCGGCGCCGGCCGGCTACGGTCATCCGGATTAACTCCGGGCAACGCGCTCACGCTCATTTCGAGCCGCATCGGCTCCTTCGGCTTCGGTTCGCCGCTTGCGCAGGCAGAAAGCGCGAGGACGCAGGCGAGCGCGGGAACGATCAGGATCGAACGCATGCAGGATTTACCTTGATAGACGGCAGGAAACGCCGCGCAGCCGGAGGGGGGCTGGACTTTCGCCCGGTGCGCGGCGTTCCATGGACTTACGCTTCCTTGTTACCCTTGATGTCGAAGCTCGCAGTCACCGCGCCGCCGCTACCGCCCTGCGCGTTCTGCACGACATACTCCTGCTTCACCTTCGCGAACGACAGCGACACCGTCTCGCGGCTCTTCTCGGCATCGGTCTTGCTGCCCGACGGCTTCACGCGCGTGACGATCACGTCGCTCATCGTGAGCTTCAAGTATTCGAGCGGATTGCCGCCGGCCTTGCGCATGACCAGCGTCGCCTGATCGATGTGCTTGCCCGTGAGCGCGTACTTCATCAGGTTCGGGCTCGCGCGGTCGATGTTGTGCTCGAACGTCAGGTCCTTGACCGTCGCCTTGCCAGCACCGCCGCCGCTGCCCGCGTGCATCGAGGATTCCTGCTGGATCTCCCAATCCCAGTTCAGGACTTCGATTTCGTCCTTGTGCTTGTCGTCGAGCGATTCGCCGTTGATGCCATCGATTTTCAGAAAAATATCCTGAGCCATTTCTTCACTCCATGTTGTTGCTGATAATGAAAGCGACCGGGTTCAAGGTGTATCGTGCCCGGCCACACGAGGACTCCCACCGACATTTCAGGCGACTTCCTTGATCGACGGCAGCTTCGTGACGAGACGAAGCGATACGGTCAGCCCTTCGAGCTGGAAGTGCGGACGCAGGAAGAACTTCGAGTTGTAGTAGCCGGGGTTGCCCTCCACCTCCTCCACAACCACTTCGGCGGCCGCCAGTGGCCGGCGTGCCTTCGTGTCCTGCGACGAGTTGGCGGGATCGGCATCGACGTAATGCATGACCCATTCGTTCAGCCACCGCTGCATGTCCTCGCGTTCCTTGAACGCGCCGATCTTGTCGCGCACGATGCACTTCAGGTAGTGCGCAAAGCGCGAGCAGGCAAAGAGGTACGGCAGGCGCGACGACAGGTTCGCGTTGGCGGTGGCGTCAGCGTCGTGATACTCGGCAGGCTTTTGCAGCGACTGCGCGCCAATGAAGGTCGCGTGGTCGGTGTTCTTGCGATGCACGAGCGGAATGAAGCCGTTCTTCGACAGTTCAGCCTCGCGCCGGTCCGAGATCGCGATCTCGGTCGGACACTTCATGTCAACACCGCCATCGTCGGTCGGGAACGTATGGCACGGCAGGTTTTCAACCGTGCCGCCCGATTCGACACCGCGGATCAGCGAGCACCAGCCGTACAGCTTGAACGAGCGGTTGATGTTCACGCCCATTGCGTACGCGG
>NZ_QMFZ01000088.1:0-8391 GCF_003294055.1 Burkholderia reimsis | reverse complement strand
TCTCGACAACGTGGCCCTTCTGGAGCAGGCGCATCAGCGCCCATGGGCCGTCCGTCGCGACCGTCGACGTGTCCGGGCGGATGCGCGGACTTGCGGTGATCTCCGTGTGGACGCCACCGCGCGGCCCGGGCCATGTCACCGTGAAAGGCGCCACCGGCCCATGCTGGTAAAGCGACGCCTGGCCGTCGATGTCGAGCGACAGGCTCGTGATCGTAGGATCGAGCTCGGGAATCCGGATGTCGGCCTTCCAGGTCAGCTGCCTGTGGCCTGGATCATTGAAGAAGACATCCCGGATCGCCTTGGCATGCTCGAACGGTTCCAGGTCCGGCCCCTGCACGGGTTCCGTTGCACCCGGCAGCGTCCGGTAACGCCACGGCTTCGCAGAGGTATCGACGAACGGCGCAAGCGTCTTCGCGAAGAAATCGTCGATCACGCCACCCTGCGCAAACACGCGCGTGAAGTCGTCGATGCTGACGTCGCGTTTGCTGTCGGGGGCGAACGGATAGTTGCCCTCAATCGTGAGCCGGCAGGTATCGCCGACCACCGCCTGCATCTGGCGCGACAGCAGCTGGCCAATGCCCTGATTGACTTCGTGCGAGCCGTCGGCGGCAAGCTGCAGCAGAACCGCACGGAACGGAGCCGGCATCGTGTCGGCCGTCATCTTCAGCTTCGCGGCCGTGTCGCTCGCGGGCGGCATGCTGTTGTTCGACAGTGCGTTGTCGGCAACGGTCAGCGCCGTGTAGTAGTCGTTCAACAGGTTTGTCACGCCGTCGAGGCCCGTCTTGCCTGCCTGCGCGGCAACGGCTTGCGTACCGGCCTGGGCATCGGCATTCCCCGTCACGACCTCCCGCAGCGCCGCGAAGTGATTGTCGACGAGCTCGCGCTCGACGCGTTCGGACGCGCGGATACCCAACGCCTTGTCTGCCTTCTGGTTGAGCTGATCCGCCGCTTTCTGCAGAAACGAGCCATCCGCGCCGCCGACCGGTTGTGTAAGCGTCGTTTCGTGCACGGCTGCCCGTGCAAGACGCGCAAGCGGTGAGTCAGGCGCCGCAAAGCTACGCAGCACCTGGAGGTTGAACGCGAGGCTCGTGCCGCTCACCGTCCGGATGTCGTTGAGAAACGCGTCCCACTGCTGCGCGTACTCCGTCAGGTATTCGCGGCGCACTGCGTCTGTCAGCGCATCGTCCGCGCCGGTTACTGTACTCACGATCTCAGCTGTTTTTTTTTGAGCCGAATCCGACAAACTCGCCAGATACGAGCGCCCCATCACCCAAGCGTCGTCGTCGCGCGCGATCTGCACGAATTCAGGCAGCCGCTTGTCGAACAGATTCCGGTAGCCGTCGAACGTGAACAGCCCCGACACACCGCGCGAGAGCGGCTGACCGCTCGCCCGCGTGAACACCGTGCCAGCCTGCGGGCCGACCGCGCGCAGCAGCGTGAACTCGTCCGGTGCTTCCTTCAGCATCGCGGCTTTCGCCCGCTGGTAGAGGCGATCGGTGGCGTTACTGCCGTCCAGAAACGCGCGAGCCTGCTGGATCAGCGCATCATTGCGGATCAGCGGCGACTGCACCACACGCTCGCCCGAGAACAGCTGCTGAACGTGGTCGATCATCGAGGCCCGTCCGCCGAAGATCGCGGCACTGTCAGTCTTCGCCCAGTCATCGAGCACCCACGCCTTGACGTCACCGGCGTTGAATTTCGCCTTGTCGTACAGCATCAGGTAGACGCGTAGCGCATCGTAGGCGGTCTTCGTATCCTTGTTCGCGATCGCGCCGGAAATCACGTCCTCCAGTCGGTGGACGATCTGCGGCAGCAGCAGGTTGTCCTCCAGTGCGTCGTAGGTGTGATGGCTCTCGGTCACGATGTCCGGCGGCACATAAAGACCGTAGCGCCACGTGCTGTCAGGATCGGACAGGTCCAGGTTCGGGAAGGTCGGCAGATAACGCGCCTCGGTCAGCGTATCGGGGACGGCTTCCGGCTTGGGCTCCTTGTAAAGCTGGGTCACGCGGGCTGCGAGTGACTGCACCTTGCGGCCGATCACGTCCAGGTAGTCGCTGTTGTTGCCGAAGCTCACACGCAAGCCGATTGAGAGCCATACGAACAGCAGCAGCGCGAGCGCATGGCCGATCAGGCGCAGCAGCCGGTAGCGGTATTCCCAGCGCAGGTTGGGACTGACGAGATGGGCCTCAGGAAACACGATCCGGGTCAGGAGGTCGTGCAGGAAGAAGCTCCGGTTGCCCTCATGGTCCGCCACCGCCCCCTGCCCCTGCTTCGCGGCAAGACGTTGCACGACCGTGCCGCGCTCCGCCATGACGGCACTGCCGCCTTGCTGCGCGCTCGTGAAATAGACGCCGCGCAACGTCGAATGGAGCTGGGTGTCGTCGTAGCGGGAATCGAGAAACACGCGGTCGATCAGATCGACAAGCGGTCCGATGAGCGCCGCGAACTCCTCCGGCAACGCGGCAAGCTGGCGGCGCTTGCGGGTCTCGTCTTCGTCCTGAAGGCGCGTGTGGATCATGCCCGACAACCGTCCCGCAAGTTGAGCCAGTTCATCGCGGCAACGCGCGCGCAGCCCTTCCTTCGCGACCGTTTCCTTGCCATACGGCAGCGTGAAGCCCCAGGCCTGCGCGCGGCTCTCGGCCGTCAGCGCACCGAAGTACTCTGCAAATCCCGTCAGGCGGTCCATCTTCGTGACGATCAGATAGACCGGGAAGCGGATGCCCAGCTCCTTGCGCAGTTCGCCCAGACGCGCGCGCAGGGCGGCCGCCTCGGCAATGCGCGCCGGTTCATCCACGCTCGCGAGCGTCGCAAGGTCGACGGCAAGCAGCGCGCCGTTGATGGGCGCGCGGGGCCGGTGCCGGCGCAGCATGCCGAGAAAACCGAGCCATTCCGCGCGGTCCAGTTCCTGTCGCCGGTCGCCCGTGTCGGCACGAAGCGGAACGACATTCGTGCTCGATTTCGTCGCAGCAACTGCGCGGGATTCGGACGAGGGGCCGTCCTTCGCCTCGCCACTGGCCCCTTCCGCCACATCCGCGCCGGACGTGCCAGTCTCCGGCCTGTCGGCTTGCACGGACTGCACATCGGCGTCCTTCACCGTCGAGGTACCGTGGCGCGTGTAATACCCCGCCGTGTCGATCAGCACCGCGTCGTTGGTGAGCCACCAGTCCACCGCATCGGAACTGCCCGAGCGTGCGCCAGATGCACGCTGCATCTGCTCAGCAACCGGAAACGCCAGGCCACCGTTGAGCAACGCGCTCGTCTTGCCCGCACCTTTTGCGCCGAGCGTGATGTACCAGGGCAGCTCGTACAGGTAGCGCTTCCCCTGAAACAGCTTGCCCAGCCCGCGTGCACCCGTGCGCATCGACTTCAGACGGGCCATCGCGCTCGCGACGATCAATTCAATGGCCTGCAGCCGCGATGCCACAGGCGACTCTTCCTCTTTGCCGCCCTTGCGCAGCATCTTCTTGAGAAACGCATCGTCGTCGCGCATCTTCTGCCAGAGCCGGAACATCCAGTAGACGACGAAGATGGTCAACACCAGCGCGATCGCAATCAGGCGCGCCGATACCGGTTCGAACGGCGCCACATGTCCGAACGAAAGCAGCGGCGACGCGTACCAGATCAACAGGCACAGCAGCGCGACGAACACGACGCTCATCGACCAGCCGACGAGCCAGAGCAACACACCGGCCAGCAGCAGCGCGATCAACAGCACGCGCATGCCGGCCGCGGCCAGCGGCTTGAGCCCGCCGAACGCGAAGAACGGCCCGACAAACCAGATCACCAGCGCAACGACGACCAGTGCGACGAACGCGAGGAACTGGCGCGATGCAAGAAACGACAGGAACTTCGTCATGTTTTATTCCGGATACGGATCAGGCCTGGTGCGCGACCAGGATCTCGACGCGGCGGTTCTGCGCGCGCCCCTGGGCGGTACGGTTGTCGCCCACGGGTTCGACGTCACCCTTCCCGACAGCCTCCAGGCGGTTTGCCGGCACACCAGCGGCCTGCAGCATCTGCATGACCTGCGTGGCCCGCTCTTCCGACAGCGCTTCGTTCGACGCAAACTGGCGGCTGCGGATCGGCACGTTGTCCGTATAGCCAAGCACGGTCACCTTGCCCGGCACCTTCGCGATCTCACCTGCGATCTTCGCGATCAGCGGCCCCATCGTTGCCTTGACCGACGCGCCGCCGGGCTGGAACATCGCATCCCCCCGGAAGGTCACGGCGCTGTGGCGGGCGTCCTCATCGACGCTCACGGTACCGGTGGCGATTTCGTCCTTGAGCAGCTGTTTCAGATGCAACTGTTTCGGCGCGGGCGGCGGCGTCATGCGGCCGATGTCGGCGATCTGCTTCTGCACGTCGGCGCCGCGGCTCATCAGTTCGTACTTGAACCAGCCGAAGAGCCCGAGCAGGACCACCGAGAGGACCGTGACGGTGATCCACACCGGGAAATCGTAGAAAGACACACGCCGCCCTTTCACGTCCGACTGCCAGTGAGGCGAAAGCGTCATCGGCGCGGGTCCGCGCTGTGCCATGATCTCGTTGTAGAGCCGCTGGCGGATTGCATCGTGCTTGCGTTTGCCATTGGCCTCGTGGCGGTAGCGCCCTTCGAAACCGAGACTGAGAATCTCGTAGATGACTTCGAGCAGGTCCAGATGCTCCCGTGGTTCGGTGAGGAGCCGGGCAACCAGCAGATACACCTTGTCGCCGCCCTGGCGATCCTCATGGAAGGTCGTGGCCAGACCGCTGCTGATCCACTCGATACCGGACGATCCGCCCTTGCCCCAGGCGGTCTGTGTCGCCGCTTCGTCGAGCGCCGTGCACAGGCAGTACCGCGCGCCGATCATGTGGTCGCGCCGGATATTCGTCTGTTCGCACAGCTTCTGGAAGACGCGCATCTCCTGTTCGAGCAGGTCGCGTAGTGCAAACGTCTCACTGGACTCCAGATGGTCAGGCATGTCCGCCAGCGCGCGCAGGAGCACACGCGAGGCTTCGCGCAACGGATTTTGTGCCTGCTCGACGGCGATCAGCCGCTCGCGAAAGGGAACGCCGGCCGTTGCTGCGGCGCCGGACTGCCGGATCACGGATGCCGGGGTCGGGTTATCCTCGGACGAGCCGACAGCGGTGGGAGGATTGCTCATGGGCGTACGTCGCAGATCGCGATTCGTGAATTCATGGATGTCCGTTCCGTGTTACGCACGCACGCCCCACAGCTCGAGCTTCAGCGACGGGAACTCGCCCGCCACGTGCAGCGCGATGCCACCGTGACGCACGACCTCGTCCCAGAGCGGTCCACCTTGCGTGAGTTCGTAATAGATGTAGCCCGCGTTGAACGGGATCTGCCGCGGCGGCACCGGCAACGCCTGCAGGCCAATACCCGGCAGGTGGCTGCGCACGAGGCTCGGCAGCTTGTCCGACGGACCGGCCTTCGCCTGCGCGAGGAACTGCTGCTGCAGCACGTCCGGCGGCATCGCCGCATGAACCGCCAGCACGACGGCGGTAAAGCCCTGCATGTCAACGGGATCGACCACCGCATTACGCATGCCGTGGCCCCGGTCCTCAAGCGCGATGCTCTGGGCACTACGAACCAGCACCGCGTTCAGCAGCCGGTGGGTGTCGTCGACAACAGGTTTGAGACACAGATGCGGCGTCGTATGCTGGTAAGGCGGATGCGTGTCGAGTGGCCGCCGCGTGTCGGTGCGCAAGTGCGTCGACAACTCTCCCGCCATGCCGATCAGCAGCGCATAGACGTCGGCGGGCGACGTCGCCGGCACGCGCAGCAGATGCTGCAGCAGCGGCTCGTAGCGGTTGAGGATCTGCAGCAGCAGGTAGTCGGTCACCGTCGCAGCGCTCGCCGTGGTGTCGTCCGTGCCAGCAAGCCGCTGCGCGAGGGCGTTGGCGCGCAAGCGGGCGAGGTCGTGAATCTTCGTGACCCAGCCCGTCAGCACATCGCTTGCACCGTAGCCGGACACGGGCGGCACGAGCGTGTCGTCGAGCTCGATACTGCCGTCCGCACGGATCGTCTTCACGCGCGTGAGCGCAAGGCCGATCCACGCGTCGCCAAGCTCCTTCTCGGGCAGCAGGCGCAATCGCAGGTTCGACAGCTGCACCGGCTCAGGCGCAAGCCCGATCGAATTCGTGTCGCGCAACTCGGTATCGAACACGAGATAGCGTGCGAGCGAATCCGCGGTGTTCTCGAAGGTCGTCTCTTCACAATTCGGCAAACGCACCGGCACGGCCAGATAAATCACCTGGTCGAGGTGTTCGGGCCGGATCGTCAGCGGCGGCGGCAGCGGCGTATTGCGGGGTGCATCGAACGGCGTGCCGTCGGCGAACACCCCCGCAGCCGACTTGACGATTACCTTGCCGAGCGCAAGCGATTCGAGATCGAGCGCAAAGTGCGCGAAGCCGAAGAAGAACGGCGACAGCGGCGCTGCACGCATGTGCGCATACTTCTCGAAATAGCGGTCCTGCTGCTGGAACAGTTGCGGGCGGAAAAACAGCCCCTCCTGCCAGGCGACCTTGGCGTACCAGCTCATTCGGGCCTTCCGTTTCGTTGCGCGAAGAGTTTCATTGTTTCGTTTCGGTGATCTTGACGGCGTTCGCCTCGAGATCGATGGTCAGCTTCAGCTTCGGCGTGGAGAAGCTGTACCAAGCCTTGTCCAGTGCGACCGGCATCGGGTAGACCGTGCGCCACACCGAATTCGGCAGGTCGCGGTAGGCCGCGATCACGCCAATCGCCGTCGTTGCCGGATCAGGCCGGCGGACGATGGTCTGGTGCTCGCCCGGACGCAGCTGCAGCTCGTCGCGTTTGACGACGTCGTCAGCCAGCACCGTCTTGTCCTGGGTCTGCAGCGTGAAGAAATCGGCCGCCTTGAAGGCGCCATCGTTCTTCAGTTCGTAGATGCGCACGACGATCGGCGCCGGTCGGCTACGGTCATCCGGATTGACACCGGGCGCCGCGTTCACGCTCATTTCGAGCCGGAACGGCTCTTTCGGCTTCGGTTCGCCGCTTGCACAGGCAGAAAGCGCGAGGACGCAGGCGAGCGCGGCAACAGTCAGAATCGAACGCATGCAGGATTCGTCTAGATAGAAAGCGGGAGACGCCGCGCGACCGGCGGGGGCTGGACGTTCGCCCGGTGCGCGGCGTTCCATAGACTTACGCTTCCTTGTTACCCTTGATGTCGAAGCTCGCAGTCACCGCGCCGCCGCTACCGCCCTGCGCGTTCTGCACGACATACTCCTGCTTCACTTTCGCGAACGACAGCGACACCGTCTCGCGGCTCTTCTCTGCATCGGTCTTGCTGCCCGACGGCTTCACGCGCGTGACGATCACATCGCTCATCGTGAGCTTCAGGTATTCGAGCGGATTGCCGCCGGCCTTGCGCATGACCAGCGTCGCCTGATCGATGTGCTTGCCCGTGAGCGCGTACTTCATCAGGTTCGGGCTCGCGCGGTCGATGTTGTGCTCGAACGTCAGGTCCTTGACCGTCGCCTTGCCCGCACCGCCGCCGCTACCCGCGTGCATCGAGGATTCCTGCTGGATCTCCCAATCCCAGTTCAGGACTTCGATTTCGTCCTTGTGCTTGTCGTCGAGCGATTCGCCGTTGATGCCATCGATCTTCAGAAAAATATCCTGAGCCATTTCTTCACTCCATGTTGTTGCTGATAATGAAAGCGACCGGGTTCAAGGTGTATCGCGCCCGGCCACACGAGGACTCCCACCGACATTTCAGGCGACTTCCTTGATCGACGGCAGCTTCGTGACGAGACGAAGCGACACTGTCAGCCCTTCGAGCTGGAAGTGCGGACGCAGGAAAAACTTCGAGTTGTAGTAGCCGGGGTTGCCCTCGACCTCCTCCACAACCACTTCGGCGGCCGCCAGCGGCCGGCGTGCCTTCGTGTCCTGCGACGAGTTGGCGGGATCGGCATCGACGTAGTGCATGACCCATTCGTTGAGCCAGCGCTGCATGTCCTCGCGCTCCTTGAACGCGCCGATCTTGTCGCGCACGATGCACTTCAGGTAGTGCGCAAAGCGCGAGCAGGCAAAGAGGTACGGTAGGCGCGACGACAGGTTCGCGTTGGCGGTGGCGTCAGCGTCGTGATACTCGGCAGGCTTTTGCAGCGACTGCGCTCCAATGAAGGTCGCGTGGTCGGTGTTCTTGCGGTGCACGAGCGGAATGAAACCGTTCTTCGACAGTTCGGCCTCGCGCCGGTCCGAGATCGCGATCTCGGTCGGGCACTTCATGTCGACGCCGCCGTCGTCGGTCGGGAACGTATGGCACGGCAGGTTTTCAACCGTGCCGCCCGATTCGACACCGCGGATCAGCGAGCACCAGCCGTACAGCTTGAACGAGCGGTTGATGTTCACGCCCATTGCGTACGCGG
>NZ_QMFZ01000087.1:0-8479 GCF_003294055.1 Burkholderia reimsis | reverse complement strand
TACCAGCGGTGGGAGATGGCGTCGTTCGACCCGCCGCCGCCCCCACCGCTGGTAGGCGGTGAGGGTGCCCGCGCGATCGCTCGCCGAATCAGACATACGCGTCTTCCGCCTTGCCGCCGATCGCGATCGCGCCGCTCTCGGCCAGGTTGCGCACGATCTGCAGGATGCGGCGCTGCTGCGTCTCGACTTCGGACACGCGTACCGGGCCGCGCGCGTCGAGATCCTCGGCGAGCAGCTCGGCCGCGCGCTGCGACATGTTCGCGAGGAACTTCTGGCGCAGCGCGGGCGGCGCGCCCTTCAGCGCGATGATCAGCGTTTCCGACTCGACTTCCTTGAGCACCATCTGGATCGCGCGGTCCTCGAGGTCGAGCAGGTTCTCGAACACGAACATCTGGTCGACGATCTTCTGCGCGAGATCCGCGTCGTACTGGCGCACGCTTTCGAGCACGCCTTCCTCATGCACGCTCGTCATGAAGTTCAGGATCTCGGCCGCGGTGCGGATGCCGCCCATCGGGCTGCGCTTCAGGTTGTCGCTGCCGGACAGCAGGCCCGTCAGCACGTCGTCGAGTTCGCGCAGCGCGGCCGGCTGGATGCCGTCGAGCGTCGCGATCCGCAGCATCACGTCGTTACGCAGGCGCTCGGTGAAGCACGACGCGATCTCGGATGCCTGGTCGCGGTCGAGGTGCACGAGGATCGTCGCGATGATCTGCGGATGCTCGTTCTTGATCAGTTCGGCCACCGCGCCCGAGTCCATCCACTTCAGGCCCTCGATGCCGCTCGTGTCGCTGCCCTGCAGGATGCGGTCGATCAGCACGCCGGCCTTGTCCTCGCCGAGCGCCTTGGTCAGCACCGAGCGGATGTAGTCGCTCGAATCGAGCGACAGCGCGGTGTGCTGCTCCGCTTCCTTCGCGAATTCCTGCAGCACGTCCTCGACCTGCTCGCGCGTGACGTTCTTCAGCGCGGCCATCGCGGCACCGATCTTCTGGACCTCGCGCGGCGCGAGGAACTTGAATACCTGCGCGGCCTCTTCCTCGCCGATCGACATCAGCAGCAGCGCGCTCTTGGTCAAGCCTTCAGCGTTCATCGGACACCCAGTTCTTCACGACGGTGGCGACGATCTTCGGATCCTGGCGGGCGATCGAGCGCGCGTAGTCGAGGTTGCGTTCGTAACGGTTCTTTTCGCTTTCGAAACCGAGCAGCAGCGCGTCGGGTTCTTCGGCCTTCTCCGGCGCCGGCAGGCCGTCGAGCGCGACCGGATCTTCCGGCGCGGCGAGCGCCGCCGCGACCGGCTCGGGCGGCGGGAACGCGCGGCGCATCGCCGGGCGCACGAACATGAAGTAGAGCGCCGCCGCGGCCGCCGCGATGCCGAGCCACTTCGCGGCTTCCTTCGCCATCGCGATCATGTCGGGCTGGCGCCACCACGGCAGGTCGGCGTACGGGTCGCTCGCGGTCGAGAATGCGCTGTTCACGACGTTCACCGAGTCGCCGCGCTTCGCGTCGTAGCCCATCGCATCCTTCACGAGCTGTTCGACCTGCGCGAGCTTCGCCGGCGGCAGCGGCTGCATCGTCACGTGGCCCTTCGCGTCGGCGACCGGCTGGTAGTTGACGACGACCGCGACCGACAGCCGCTTCACGCTGCCCATCGGCTGCTCGAGGTGACGGATCGTCTTGTCGAGCTCGTAGTTGGTCGTCTGGTCCTTGCGGTCGCTCACGGGCGTCGTCTGCGGCGCGTTCTGGCCGTTGCCGGCGACGATCGGCGCGGACGCCGGCTGCGGCGGCGTGTTCGACAACGCGCCCGGCACGCCCGACGCGCCGCCCTGCGCGAGCTCGGTCGCGCTGCTGGTCTGCTGGCTGCGGATCGCGGATTGCTGCGGATTGCCGTTCGGGCCGTAGCTTTCCGACGTCTGCTCGACCTTCGAGAAATCGAGGTCCGCGCTGACCTGCGAGCGTGCGTTGCCCGTGCCGAAGATCGGCGCGAGGATCGCGTCGATGCGCTTCTGCGTGTTGTGCTCGACCTGCTGCACGTACTTGAGCTGGCTCGCGTCGAGGCCGGATGCCGAGGCGGTCTGGGTCAGCAGGTTGCCGTCCTGGTCGACGATCGTCACGTTCTTCGCGGGCATGTCGGGCACGCCGGACGACACCATCCGCGTGATCGCCTGCACCTGGCCCTCGTCGAGCACGCGGCCCGGGTAGAGGTCGACGAACACCGACGCGCTCGGCGCTTCCTTGTCGCGCACGAACACCGACGGCTTCGGGATCGCGAGATGCACGCGCGCGCCGCGCACGGCGTTGATCGATTCGATGGTGCGCTGCAGCTCGCCTTCGAGCGCGCGCTGGTAGTTGATCTGCTCGGCGAACTGGCTGATGCCGAACTTCTGGTTGTCCATCAGCTCGAAGCCGACCGAGCCGCCCTTCGGCAGGCCCATCGCGGCGAGCTTCAGGCGCGTTTCATGTACCTGGTTCGACGGCACGAGGATCGCGCCGCCGGCATCGGCGAACTTGTAGGGAACGTTTGCCTGCTGGAGCGCGGCGATGATCGCGCCGCCGTCGCGATCCGACAGGTTGCTGTACAGCACGCGATAGTCGGGCGCGCGGCTCCACAGCACGAGCGCGGTGATCACGGCGACCGCGAACGCGACGGCGATCAGGAACGGCAGCTTCGGGTTGCCCTTCATCCGCGAGATGCCGGGAATGCGTTCCGCGAAGCCGCCAAGCCCGAAGTCCGCGCCTGCGCCACCCGCGCCCGGCAACGCGGCGGCCGCGGCGGCGCCGGGCGCCGGGCTGGCGAGGCCCGCGCGGGCGTCTGGGTTGATCAGCGAGTTGGCCTGCGAATCCATGCGTCGAGTTTCTCCGGAGCGGGACGACTGAGCTCGCTCGGACGAGCGGGCGGACAATGACACGATGCGATTATCGTGACCCGGGCCCGGTTCCGATCGACTGAAAAGAGCGGGGTTTCCCCCGTACTTTCTCGGCTTTGACGCGCGGCGCGCTGCTATCCTTTTTCGCGATCCGGCATGGTGCGCGTGGTGCGGCGCCGGCGGAACGCCCGGTGCGCCGGGTCTCTTCTCTCAGTTTTGGGGACAGCATGACTGCGAACGTCAGCGGAATCGGTTCGGTGTTGCAACAGATGCAGTCGATGGCCGCGCAGGCGTCCGGCGGCGTCGCGAGCCCGACGGCAGCGCTGGCCGGTTCGGGTGCGGCGACGGCCGGCACGTTCGCGAGCGCGATGAAGGCGTCGCTCGACAAGATCAGCGGCGACCAGCAGCACGCGCTCGGCGAGGCGCAGGCGTTCGAGGTCGGCGCGCCGAACGTCTCGCTGAACGACGTGATGGTCGACATGCAGAAAGCCAATATCGGCTTCCAGTTCGGGCTCCAGGTCCGCAACAAGCTGGTGAGCGCTTACAACGACATCATGCAGATGTCGGTGTGATGCGGCGGGCATCCGGGGACGGGTACCCGGCGACGGGCACCCGGGAGCGGCCATCCGGCGAAAGTTGTTCAGGGAAGGCCTCCGGGCCGGCGCCTTCGGCGCCCCGGCGGCAGGCCACGCTTGCCTAAAGCTTTTCAAATCCCTTCCGATAACTCCGGTGAAGGCCGCGTCGTGCGATGCACGGCGGCGGTTCCCGTATAGCCAACGCATAACAAGGAGAAGCGCATGTTTTCCCCAGGACACGCTGGAGCCAGTGCATACGCGCGTGTCGGCGTCGAGACCGGGGTGATGGGCGCCTCCCCGCACCGTTTGATCGCGATGCTGTACCAGGGCGCGCGGCAGGCGGTTGCGCTGGCGCGCATGCATTTGCAGCAGGGCAATGTGTCCGCGCGCGGCGATGCGATCGGCAAGGCGATCCGGATCGTCGAGAGCGGGCTGAAGGCATCGCTGAACCGCGACGCGGGCGGCGAGATCGCGGAGCGGCTGGACGCGCTGTATGCGTATATCGGCCGGCGTCTGCTGGAAGCGAACGCGCAGGCAAGCGACGCGATGCTGGTCGAGGTCGACGGGCTGCTCGCGACGCTCGAGGAAGCATGGACGGGGATCGCCCCGGAAGTCGCGCGGATGGCCGCGCAACAGGCAGTGGAAGCATCGAGATGAATCGCAAGGCCGAATACTTCGCACGTTACGAGGCGCTCGCCGCCGTGTCGGGCCGGATGCTGGGCGCCGCCCGCAGCGCCGACTGGAGCGCGTTGCCGGGGTTGCAGGCCGAATTCATGGCACTCGTCGACGGGCTGAAGGAAGCCGATCCGGGCGTCGTGCTCGACGAATCGGATCTCGGCCGCAAGCTCGACCTGATCCGCCGCATCCTGGCCGACGACGCCGCGATCCGCGACCTCGCGAGCCCGGACGTCGCGCGGCTGTCCGCGCTGTTCGAGGCGCGGCGCTCGACCAAGGTATTGACCGATCTCTACCGCGCGCGCGGGTAGGGCCCGTTTCCAGGGAAGCCGGGAGGCGGGGAGACGGGCGCGGGGCGCACGAACCCGTTGCGGGAGGCGCGCAGTTCCCGCGGGCGGCACCGGCGTGCCGTTCCCGGATTCGCAACGATGTGGCTGAGGTGAGCAGGCTCCGATCATGACCGGTATCGACTCCGTTGCGGCCGCGCTGCTGGCGAGCCGCCTCGACAGCCTGCTGACCGGCACCGTATCGGCGCCCGCCGGCGGCGGCGCGACCTCGCAGGTCGGCACGCCGGGCACCGGCACGGCGCCCACGCCTTCGGCCGGCAGCCCGCCGGCCGCGCCGCCGGCCTCGACCCAGACCGCACTGTCCGATGTCGGGCGCGTGCTCGACGCAATCTCGCGGGCCGGTGGCGACTCGACGCCGGCCATTGCCGGGCGCGTGCCGCTGCTGGCCGACCCCACCGTGCTGCTCACAGATACGGCCTTGCCGGCCCGCGCGCCGGCCGCCTCCGATCCGGCTGCGTCTTCGACGCCGGCCTCCGCCGCGGCATCTTCCGCTGCGGCGGCGCGCGAAGCGGGCGCGGCCCTGCCGGTCGCGGCGCTGCGCGCCGCGCTCGCGCAGGCCGTGAGCGAAAGCGGCCTTTTCTACGAATCCCATCTGGCGCAGTGGCTGGCCGGCCAGCGCCCGCTCGCGGCGCTGATGCGCGAGCCGCAGGCACGCCTCGCGGCCGCGCTCGCGCCGGCCGACCCGGATGCCGCGCAGCACGGCTCGACCGACGTGCTCGACGAACTGCTCGCGCAGCGGCCGCCGCTGCCCGCGACCGCACGGGCGACGGCGCAGCCGGGTACACCGGCCCAGGGCGGCGCAGCGGCACGCGATCCCGCGCAGGGCTTGCCGGCGGGTGCACGGCACGGCGCGTCGCTGCCGCCCGATACGTTCGATCTGCTCGGCGAACGCCCTGATGTGCGCGGGACGCCCGCGCAACCGGCCACCGCGTCGTCCGACTCCCAGGCGCAGACGCTGGCGACCGTGCATCCGGCCACCGTGCCGCTCGTCAGGCAGCAGCTCGACGCGCTCGCGACCGACCAGTTCCGCTGGACGGGCGAGGCGTGGCCCGGCGCGCGGCTCGACTGGACGATCGAGCCGGACGATCCGGGCAGCCGCTCGCCGCGCGGCGACGACGGCCCGGGCGACGGCATCGCATGGCGCACGCGCCTGACGCTGACGTTGCCGTCGCTCGGCACGGTCGACGCGGAACTGGTGCTGAACGGCACGCAACTGGTCGCGCGATTGCGCGCGAACCAGACGGGCGCCGATCGCCTCACACGGCACGAGGCCGCGCTGCGGCAGCGGCTCGAGGTGTCGGGGCTGCGGGTGGGAGGATTGTCGATCCGCGCGGTCGACGACGGCCCGGACGGCTTCGACCTGTTTGCAGCCCAGGCGGCGGCCGCCGCGTATGCGCGCGGTTCGGCCGGCGGCCCGGCGACGCATGCGCCGGATACCGATGACGAGGCGCTGCCATGAGCATGACGTCCCGCAAGCGCGCGGCCGCGCTCGTCTACGATCCGAAGGGCGGCGATGCGGCGCCGCGCGTGGTGGCGAAGGGCTACGGCGTGCTCGCCGAGATGATCGTCGCGCGTGCGCACGATGCGGGCTTGTACGTGCATACGGCACCGGAGATGGTGTCGCTGCTGATGCAGGTCGATCTCGACGACCGGATTCCGCCGCAGCTCTACCAGGCGGTCGCGGATCTGCTCGCGTGGCTGTACGCGCTCGACCGCACCGAGCCCGCGCCGGACGACACCACACCGCGCTTTCCGCTGCCGCCGCTGCGCTGAATCGCCCGGCATCGCGCGACTTCTTACGAAATGCTGTCCTGGTCTTGCAAGGTCATTCGGGCGGCATTTTCCGGTTATCGGCCGGCATCGCGGCGCAACGCGCGCGCTTTGCCCGCCTTCTTGCTCTTGCCGGGCGTGCCACGGCGCACCCGGATGGATTGAGCCGCCGGCTTGTTTGTGTAATGATATCCATTCTCATTTTCATGCTGCCCGGGCGGCGCGCACGTTTTGCGCGCCGCCCGTTGTTTTGAACGAATGGAACCTTTCGCGTGAACGCGCCCGAAACGATCAATCCGCCCAGGACGGGTACTGCCCGCGCGGGCGTCACCGTGCTGCACCCGGCGGCGGCCCGCCCGCTGAGCGACGACGAACTGGCCGCGCGCCGCCAGCGCTCGCGCCGCGCGACCTTCATCAAGTGGCTGCGCAAGGTGCACGGCTGGGTCGGGCTGTGGGGCGCGGTGCTCGGGCTGCTGTTCGGTGTGACGGGCGTGCTGCTCAACCACCGCGCGCCGCCGCTGAAGATTTCGACAGGTGAGCCGCAGGTCGAGGAGATGCAGATCGCGCTGCCGGATCCGGTGCCGAAGACGCCCGCCGCGATGACGAAGTGGCTGCAGCACGAGCTGAATTTCGACGGCAAGCCGGGGCGCATGCGCAAGGAGGCCGCGCAGCCCGTTGCGTGGGGCGACAAGCGCGTGATGCAGCCGGAGCACTGGCAGTTCGGCCTGTTCGGCCCGCACCAGAACCTGCAGGCCGAATACTGGGTCGGCAACGGCTACGTCTCGGTGAAGCGCACGGGCAACACGTTCCTGACGACGCTGAACAACCTGCATCGCGGCGTCGGGATGAATCTCGGCTGGGTGCTGCTGATGGACACGATCGCGGGCTCGCTGATCCTGCTGTCGCTGACCGGCGTGCTGCTGTGGACCGAGCTGAACAAGCGCCGCACGGTCGGCGTCGTGCTGGTGGTCGGTTCGGTCGCCGCGGCGCTTGCCGCCGGCCTGACCTGACCTGACCGGCGTGCGCGCCGGCCGGGCCCCGGCGCGTGCGCTGTCGTCAGTCTCGTCGCCTTCGTCTGCTTCGCCCGTCGCGGCCGCGTATCCCGCGCGACCGCCCGCCGATCAGAGGCCGCACGCCGCGCCGCTGTTCGCCGCGATCTCCCGCGCGGCCTTCGCGCCTTCGACCTGCAGGATCGTCGGCAGCGACACATGGTTCTTCGCGGCGGTGATCTCGGCGAGGATCGAGATCGCGATTTCCGGCGGCGTCCGGCTGCCGATGTAGATGCCGGCCGGCCCGTGCAGCCGGGCCAGTTCCGCTTCGCTCAGATCGAATTCGCGCAGCCGCTCGCGCCGTGCCGCGTTGTTGCGCCGCGAGCCGAGCGCGCCCACGTAGAAGGCGGGCGTCTTCAGCGCCTCCATCAGCGCGAGATCGTCGAGCTTCGGATCGTGCGTCAGTGCAATCACGGCCGAACGCGCATCGAGGTTCATCTCGAGCACCGTATCGTCGGGCATCGTGTGCACGACGCGCGTGCCCGGCACGTCCCACGCATCGGTGTATTCCTCGCGCGGATCGCATACCGTCACCTGGTAGTCGAGCCCGACCGCGATCTGGCACAGATAGCGCGACAACTGGCCGGCGCCGATCACGAGCATCCGGTAGCGCGGCCCGTGGATCGTCACGAGCCGCTCGCCGTCGAACGCGAGCCCGTCGGCGGCCTGCGCGGGTGACAGCGATGCGCGGCCCGTCGCGAGCGTCATCGTGCGCGTGACGAGGCGCCCGGCCTCGACTTCCGCGCACAGCGCGGTTATCCCGCTGTCGCGCGTGAGCGGCTCGAGCACGAGCTGGATCGTGCCGCCGCAAGGCAGCCCGAAGCGATGTGCTTCCTCGGCCGTCACGCCGTACTTGAGCGCTTCCGGGCGCGCGTCGGCCGCGATGCCGCTCGCATGCACGCGGGCGATCAGGTCGTCCTCGATACACCCGCCGGACACCGAGCCGACCACGAGCCCGTCCTCGCGGACCGCGAGCATCGCGCCTTCGGGGCGGGGCGACGAGCCCCAGGTCTTCACGACCGTCACGAGCAGCACGCGGCGCCCTTCTTCGAGCCAGCGCGCGCTGGATTTCAATACATCGAGATCGACGCTTTCCATCATCTTCTTCCTGTTGCCGGGCGCACCCGTCGATGCGGGCCGCCGTTCGATGGCGCGATTATGAACCGGCCGCGACAAGCGTGCAGGGACGGGGGAAGGCGCAAAAC
>NZ_QMFZ01000086.1:0-10285 GCF_003294055.1 Burkholderia reimsis | reverse complement strand
ATATAGTCCCGGTTACACTTTTTTGCTGCCCGGAACCGCCCATGACGACCGCTCCCGCCCCGATTGCCCGCCCGACCCTGACCGTCGAAATCTGGTCCGACCTGATCTGCCCGTGGTGCTGGATCGGCAAGCGCCGCTTCGACGAGGCGCTCGCCGCGTTCGCGCACGCCGAGCGCGTCGACGTCGCGCTGCGCGCATACCGGCTGATGCCGGGCCAGCCGGTCGAGCCGGTCGAGGCGATGCTCGCCGGCAAGTACCGGATGTCGCTCGCGCAGGTCGACCAGATGCTGCGCCAGGTGACCGATGCGGCCGCGAGCGTCGGGCTGCGTTACGACCTGCCCGGCACGCTCGTCGGCGACACGCTCGACGGCCACCGGCTCGTGAAGCTCGCGGAAGCAACGGGCCGCGCGCACGCGCTGACCGAGCGGCTGTACCGCGCGTATTTCTGCGAGCACGGCTCGCTGTTCGATCACGCCGAGCTCACCGAATTCGCGGTCGAAGCGGGGCTCGAGCGCGCGGCCGTCGAAGACGTGCTGCGCAGCGACCTGTATCGCGACGAAGTCGAAGCCGACATCGCGCGCGCCGCGCAGATCGGCGGGCGCGGCGTGCCGCTGTTCGTGTTCGGCGGCCGTTACGCGGTGTCGGGCGCGCAGCCGGCCGACGCATTCGCGCAGGCGCTCGACCAGGCATGGCGCGACGGCATCGTCGAGGTCGACGGCAGCGACGCGGCCGCCTGCGGCCCCGACGGCTGCGAACTGCCGGCGCGCACTTAACGCCCGTCGCATCCGTCACGCGCGTCCCGCCCGAACGCGCGACTACGCATCGCTCCTGCCACAAACCGGCAGGAAGCCCGCGCCGAGGGGGCCTACAATGCATCCTTTCAAATAACTATCAGAAGGCTGCAAGCCCATGACCCACGGGATCCACGGCGAGAAGCGCTGGTACGCGCTGATCGTCCTCTGCCTCGGCGTGCTGATGATCGTGCTCGACAGCACGATCGTGAACGTTGCGCTGCCGTCGATCAGCACCGACCTCCATTTCACCGAAACGGCCCTCGTGTGGGTCGTCAACGCGTACCTGCTGACGTTCGGCGGCTGCCTGCTGCTCGGCGGCCGGCTCGGCGACCTGTATGGCCAGCGGCGCATGTTCCTCGCCGGCCTCGTCGTGTTCACGCTCGCGTCGCTCGCATGCGGCCTCGCCCAGTCGCAGACGATGCTGATCGCCGCGCGCGCGGTGCAGGGGCTCGGCGGCGCGGTGGTGTCGGCCGTGTCGCTGTCGCTGATCATGAATCTCTTCACCGAGCCCGGCGAGCGCGCGCGGGCGATGGGCGTGTACGGCTTTGTCTGCGCGGGCGGCGGCAGCATCGGCGTGCTGCTCGGCGGGCTGCTGACGAGCTCGCTGTCGTGGCACTGGATCTTCCTCGTCAACCTGCCGATCGGCATCGCCGTCTATGCGATGTGCGTCGCGCTGCTGCCGCGCCTGCGCGCGCCGGCCGGCACCTCAAGGCTTGACGTCGCGGGCGCGGTCACCGTGACCGCGTCGCTGATGCTGGCGGTCTACGGGATCGTCGGCGGCAACGAAGCCGGCTGGCTGTCGACGCAGACCGTCGTGCTGATCGGCGCCGCGGTCGCGCTGCTCGCCCTGTTCATCGCGATCGAGGCGCGCGCCGCGCATCCGCTGATGCCGCTCACGCTGTTCGCCGCGCGCAACGTCGCGCTCGCGAACGTGATCGGCGTGCTGTGGGCGGCCGCGATGTTCGCGTGGTTCTTCCTGTCCGCGCTGTACATGCAGCGTGTGCTCGGCTACGGGCCGCTGCAGGTCGGTCTCGCGTTCCTGCCGGCGAACCTGATCATGGCCGCGTTCTCGCTCGGGCTGTCCGCGCGCATCGTGATGCGCTTCGGGATCCGCGGCCCGATCGCGGCCGGCCTGCTGATCGCGGCCTGCGGCCTCGCCCTGTTTTCGCGCGCGCCGATGGACGGCGGCTTCGCCTGGCACGTGCTGCCCGGCATGACGCTGCTCGGCATCGGCGCGGGCGTCGCATTCAACCCGATGCTGCTCGCCGCGATGAGCGACGTCGATCCGGCCGATTCCGGGCTCGCGTCGGGGATCGTCAACACCGCGTTCATGATGGGCGGCGCGCTCGGCCTCACCGTGCTCGCGAGCCTCGCGGCCGCCCGCACCGACGTGCTCGCGGCAGCGAACGCCGCGCCGCTCGACGCACTGAACGGCGGCTACCATGCGGCCTTCGCGTTCGGCGCGGCATTCGCTGCCGCCGCCGCGCTGATCGGGCTCGCGCTGCGCATCCGGCGGCAGGACGCCGTCGAAGGTACCGGCCCCGCGATGCACTGACGCCGACGAGCCGCAGGCGGCGGACGAATCCGGCCGTCTGTATCGAACCCGGGGCGCGCACCGTCGCGCCCTTTTTCTTCTTCCGGGTGCCGCGCACCGCCCGTCCTGTCGTGGCTGGCCGGCACCGGCCATCACGTTGGCCCTGCCCCGTTCAAACGCCCGTTTCACCGCCGCCTGCCGCCCGCGCCTTCCCGGCCGATTTTTAACGCAGTCGTACACCGACCCGCCACATTTGCGACAATGGCGGACTTTGACCCACGCGCCGCTACCGCCGAACGCCGCATAACCGCCTCCTTCCGATGTCGCTTCCCCATATCGATCTGCTGTACTCGTTGTCCGGCCTGTTCGTCGGCATCCTCGTCGGCCTGACCGGCGTCGGCGGTGGTTCGTTGATGACGCCGATCCTCGTGCTGCTGTTCGGCGTCCACCCCGCGACGGCGGTCGGCACCGACCTGCTCTATGCGGCGGCGACCAAGGCCACCGGCACGCTCGTCCACGGCCTGAAGGGTTCGATCGACTGGCGCATCACGGGCCGGCTCGCGGCAGGCAGCGTGCCGGCCGCGGCCATCACGCTGTGGTGGCTGCACACGCACGGGATGAATACGCCGGGCACCGCGCGGATGATCCAGCTCGTGCTCGGCGTCGCGCTGCTGCTCACGTCGCTCGCGCTGATCTTCCGGCCGCAGCTCACCGCGTTCGCCGCGCGCAACCCGCTCACACCGAGCCCCGCGCGCACGCTGTGGTCGACCGTGCTGACGGGCGCCGTGCTCGGCGTGCTCGTGTCGATGACGTCGGTCGGTGCCGGCGCGATCGGCGTCACCGTGCTCCTGCTGCTGTATCCGATGCTCGCGACGACCCGCATCGTCGGGTCCGACATCGCGCACGCGGTACCGCTCACGCTGGTCGCCGGCATGGGCCATTGGCTGCTCGGCTCGGTCGACTGGTCGATGCTGCTGTCGCTGCTGCTCGGCTCGTTGCCGGGCATCGTGCTCGGCAGCCTGCTGTCGGCGCGCGCACCCGAGCGGCTGCTGCGCAACCTGCTCGCCGCGACGCTCGTCGCAGTCGGCGTGAGGCTCGTGCTCGCGTAGGCGGCCCGGCACGGCGCTCCGCCGTGTCGTGAATCGACACCCGCT
The DNA here is from genome assembly GCF_003294055.1 of Burkholderia reimsis. Lineage (NCBI taxonomy): Bacteria > Pseudomonadati > Pseudomonadota > Betaproteobacteria > Burkholderiales > Burkholderiaceae > Burkholderia > Burkholderia reimsis. The sequence goes on along the minus strand of NZ_QMFZ01000086.1, from coordinate 6,803 downwards.
CGTCTCCGACAAAAGACACCGTCCCCGTGGGTGAACCGCCTTCCCCACATGGGTTGACGGAGTCCCGAACAATTCTCAGGGCGTACCCGTCAGCGCACGCGCAACGGGCAGGTATTTGGTCAGGATGCCCAGCATCGTCGCGGCCTCGGCCTTCGACACCGTGGGAAACGGAGAAACGTACGACGTGCCGTTGCGGCGCTCGTGTGCCTTCGTGATGAACGCAAACTCCTGAGGACTCACGCCCAGCGAGGTAGACACGCGTTGGATTGCCAGGTTACGGCCGGCATCTTTGGTTCGCACCTCATAAAACTCCAGGATCGCCTGTACCACCTGAAAGTAGCCTTCATAGGCCAAGGTAAATACCTGCAAATGCCGGGCGGAATCCAGCTCGGCGGCAGTGGCCTTGTAGTCCGCAGCATTGCGCAGGAAGCCCTCGATTGCTCCGGGTGTCGGCGCAACCGCATCGAAGGCTTTCGCCCTGATGAGGTTTTCGTATTCGGTCGGACGCGGCATCACAATATCCTCAGCGTGGGGCCTTGGGCGATCTGGGCCATGACAGGGTCGGCGTCTACCAGCGCAGCCCATTCGGCCGGCTCGTACAAAGAAAAGTTGACGGGACGCAGCAGACTTTGCTCGACCACGTGCAAGGCTTCAGATAGCTCGAGGAGCGGGACGTTCCCGATGACGATCAGATCGATGTCGCTATGGCCGCTGTCGGAACCCTTGGCCACCGAGCCGAACACGAATGCCGTGGTGATATGCGCCGCAAACGGCGATAAGGCTTCCCTCAACGGCTCTGCAACGGCAAACGACTTGCGTGCGATGCTGACAAGTTCCGGATAGAGGACGAATTCCGTATTCGCGCGGATGCTCCTTTGTCGGCCTCGACGGGCGTCCTCGGTGAGTACGCCGACTTCCACCAGCCGATCCACCTGCTTTTGAGCACTTCCGCGCCCGCTGTCTGCCAGACGCAGCAGTTCCTGTAACGTAAAGCTTCGATCGGGTTGCAGTAGCGTCGCACCCAACACCCGCTGCATGCCCGGTGTGAAGAGAAAATCAGCAAGACCCATGCGAATCCTCATAATAAGGACAATTGTCCTTATTATGAGGATTTACCAGAAAATCCTCAATAGAGGGCTATTCATCCCTCTTTTAAGGATTCGACAACGACGCGCCGGCCGCAAACAAGACGATGCCCCGGAAGTCCATGACTCACGGGGCATCCTGAAAAACGACAGCACCGCCATCGACGCGCGCCACGTGACGAACCGGAGCGCGTGACGAGGCGATGCCTTTACATCGCTTCGGACGGCAAGCCGCCCGCTCCGCTTACTGCCCTTGCTGCTGCAGTTTCTGCTGCTTGAGCTGCTGCGTGCGCGCCTGCAGCTTCAGCACCCGTTGCAGCGCAGTACGGTTCGCGAGGATCCCGTCGTAGAAGTTGGCGAGATCGCCCTTCAGCGCGGTGCGCGACGCGTCGTTCAGGTAGATCATGTGGCCCGACGGGTAGTTCTTGATCGTCAGGTTCTGCGCCTTGAGCGTCGGGTCGAGCGGCATCTGCGCGAGCGTCAGCTCCGTCTGGTGGAACGGCGTGACGGCGTCGAAATAGCCGTTCGCCGACAGCACCTTCAGGTCCGGGTTCACGCTCATCGTCGACGCCAGGTCGCCGGCCGTGTACAGCGTGTTGCCGCCGCCCTTGTTCGCGCCGGTCGGGTCGGTGTGGCTGAAGTCCCAGTTGTTGAAGACCTGGTCGTTCAGGTCCACGAACGACGACGTCGACGTGTACTTGAGGTCGGTGTTGATGTAGCTGTTCCACAGCACCGTATACGCGCCGCCGACGTTCGTGATCGACGGATCGTTGCTGCCCGAGTTCGGCAGGATGTACGGCGCGATGCCCTTGCCCGTGAAGTTCGCGCGACCGTCGTACTGGCCGATCTGCGTGCCCGGCACGAGCGTCAGGAAGAACGTGTACGGCGGGTTGTCGTCCGACGACGGCACGTTGCCGAGCGCGGCCGGGTTGCCGAACGTCTGGATCAGCGACGTCGGGTCCGTGCCGATGTACGCGCCCATCTGCTGCGCGGTCTGCAGGTTCAGGTTCAGCCGCACGTTCACGAAGCCGCCGTCCTGCGGGTTCGGCTTCTGTGCAAGCGGCGCGAGCGTGTTGTCCGCGTAGTTGCGGGCCTGGACCATGTACGCGTCGAGATCGGTCGGCGTCGGGTTGAGCGTCGTCTTCTTCCAGTAGAACGCGTCGGCCGCGAGTGTCGGGAACGTGCCCGGCGCGGACAACGCATTCGCGTAGTCGAGGATCGACGACTGCAGCGTGATCCCGTTCAGGTCGATGCCGTCCTCGTGCAGCACCCACGACACGACCGCGCTGCGCGCGGTGCCGTACGACTCGCCGTACAGGAATTTCGGCGAATTCCAGCGCGAGTACTTGGTCAGGTAGCGCTGGATGAAGCGGTCGATCGAGCGGGCGTCCTGGTCGGTGCCCCAGAAGTCCTTGTTCTTCGCCGGGGCGATCGCCGCCGAATAACCGGTGCCGACCGGGTTGATGAACACGAGGTCGGTACGGTCGAGCAGGCTGTCCGGGTTGTCGAGCAGCTTGTACGGCGCGGGCGGCGTGAAGTTCGGGAACGACGACTGCAGGCGCTTCGGCCCGTACGAGCCGAGCAGCAGGTAGACCGACGACGAGCCGGGGCCGCCGTTGTAGAAGAACGTGACCGGGCGCGGCTTCGACGGGTCCGGATTGTCCTGCGTGTACGCGACGTAGAACATCTTCGCGTTCGGCGCCGACGTGACCGGGTCGATCGTCGTCAGGTGGCCCGTGGTGGCCGTGTACTTGATGGTCTTGCCGCCGATCGTGACCGACCGGTGGACGACGGCCGCCCCTTCCGTGGAATCCGTGACCGCGTCGTTCGGCCCGGTGCCGTACACGTCGTTGTCGACGTACGGCTGGTCGGCCGCTGCGGCCGTTGCGCTGGTGTTGGCCTGCGTGCTGGCGCCGGCCGACGTCGCAGCCGCGGCGGCGGCCGAAGCAGCCGGGCTCGGCCCGTCGTCGCCGCCGCACCCCGTGACGAGCAGCGCCGCGGCCGCGGCTGCGGCGAGCGGCACGCTCAGGGTCGTTCCGAATAGCGCGAAACCGTCTTTCAAGGACTTCCGTGTCGTCATTATTGCCTCTCGAACAGAACGATAAATACCGCCGGTCGCAAAGGATCATTTGCGCCGGCGCTCCGCACCAGGAATGCATTCGTTATGCGACGCACTCCGAGTTTTTTACCGGATCGGCGAATACCGATCGGCACGATTTACCCCACCCATGTTTTTCTGCAACCGCACAATGGAATCAATTCCATTGCAAACGGCAATTCGATAATCCGCGGCAATACGAATTCATTGCGCGAATTTGCATGCACACAAAATCGACGGCAAAACACACCCCACAAGGCCCGCCCGACAAGGGCGCCTCGCTTCGAACAGACGAACGATCCCCCTCGGCGAGATACCGATTAATCGCAGAACAGCGATCAACCGCGACTCGAGCCGATTTAACAAAATCGAAAGGATCGATTAACTAAACGGAAAGGAATATCTTCGTATCTGTAATTTATTAAATTAAGTGAAAATACCGGCGCATATTAGGGTTCTGATTTAGCGCCGTAAAGTAAGAATTTGTTACAGCGCTCGCCATTCGGACAAAGGCCAATCCGGGACCGATTCCATTCGCTCAAAGAAAAAAGCCGGACGGCTGTCCGGCTTCGTGCGGGCGGCGCGGCGGGCGCCGTCAGAGCGGCACGTCGATCGTGCCGGCACCGGTCGTGATCGCGTTCGCCCCCGGCGCGGCCGAGATCGGCGGCAGGTTCGCGCTCGTCAGCGCGGGCGCGGCGCCCGGCGTGCCACCGCGCGGCACCGTGCGGATCACCTGCGACGGCGGCAGCGGCGCACCGTTCTTCAGGTGCCGCCACATCAGGTTCAGCGCCTGCACGTTGTAGTAGTGAACCGGCACGAAGCGCGTGTCGAAGCCCGGCACCGGCAGGAACGCGTCGAAGTGCTGGCCATTCGTCACCTCGTAGAACACGAGCCGGCTGCGCCCGCCTTCGCTGATGCCGTTCTGTGCGACGTACGCGCGCGATGCGTGGTTCACGGGCACCAGCGCATCGCTGCGGCCCTGCACGATGATCGCCGGCTTGCCCTGCAGGTTCGCGTTCACGCGCACCGCGTCGACGTTCGCGGGCATCCCGAGCATCCCGTTCGTCCAGAGCTGGCGCAGGCACAGCGCGCCCGCGAAACTCGCATCGGGTGTCGCGAGCCGGTGGTCGATGCCCGCGCCCGTGTTGAACACGAGGTTGATGCCGGCCGTCGGCGGCACGCCGTTGCCGACGCCGAAGACGGCCGGCATCGGCGACGTGGCAGGCGCGGCGACGGCGCCCGTTGCCGGGTTCGTCGTCGCGAAGCTGAAATTGCACAGGTTGTCGGTGACGCGCGAGCGCGTGTATGCGTTCGCATACGTGACGGCGATCGCCGGAATCGCCTGCGAATCCCACATCGGCGCTTGCAGCAGGTCGGAATCGGCAAGGTAGCCGGCCGCGTGGAGCTGCGCGAGCGCGTCGGCGGCCTGGCTTTGCGTATCGGCCCCCGACACGAGCCCGGCCGCGGCGAGCGTCGCGCAGCGCTGCGTGCGGATCGACTGCGTGGTCGCCGCCGGCAGCGCGCTCAGGTACGGCGCACCGGCGAGCGACGCCGACGCGGCCGCGCACGGCTGAAGCAGGTTCGCGAGGGTCGCGTAGTCGGCCAGCGGCCGGCCGAACGACGGCACCGGCTGGCCACCCGAGCGCACGACCGCATTCGGCGCCATCCGCACGTTGATTTGCGGCTCGCCGACCACGACCGCGGTGATCCAGCCGCGACTGTCCTGCTCGGCCGCCGCGAGCGACGCGCCGCCGCCGTTGCTGACCGACGCGGCGATCGTCGTGATGTCGCCCGCGCGATAGCGCACGCCGTGATGCGAGCTGTCGATCAGCGGGCCGAACTGCTCGTTGAGCGCCCAGTACGCGAACTCGACCGACTGCAGCGTCACGCGCCCCCAGTCCTGCTCGGGATTCTGCTGCGAATGCGCGTGCTTGAACGCGTAGCGGTTCGGGAAGCGGGAATTGAAGGTGGCGAGATCGCCGCTCGTCACGTTCGCGGTGAACAGGCTCGCGGTGCCGGCCAGCACCGCGTTGGCGAGCGTGCCGTCGATCAGCGTGACGGTGTCCGACATGAGTTCGTGCGCGCCGTTGCCGCCGCCCTTGTCGTTGTAGGCAACCGCGCAGCCGCGCTTGAGCGCCCATTCGCCGGCCGCGGAAATCGCGCCGTACACGCCGCGCGAGCCCGACGACGTCGCGGTGACGATGCACGGCTGCGCGGGATTGAAGCTGGCGGGCACCTGCACGAGCAGCGTCACGTTCTTGCTGCCGCTGCCGTCGTCGGAATACGCGAGATATTCGGTGCCGGGGATCTTGCCTTCGCCGAGCGTGTCGTTGCCGTCGAGATCGACGTTCGGCCCCCAGAAGCGGCCGTAGCCGCCGTTCGCGCTCATGTCGACGAGCGCGCGGTAATTCGACCAGATCGCGAGGCGGCGCAGCTCGGCGCCCGTCGGCCGGGCGGCGTTCGCGAAGCCGGGGGCGGTGGCCGAGCCGAGGCCCGTCTTGCCGAGGCCGGCCGTCAGCAGGTCGTCGCTCGCGCCGTCATAGGCTGTCGTGCGCACGCTGCCGGACACGAAACCGGGCAACCGGTTGCGCTCGGCCGATTCGTCGCCGTTGCAGGCGCCGAGTAGCGCGATCGCGGCCAGCGCCGCGCCGAAAACCATCCGCCTGCCCCACCCGAGCCTCGTCATCGCCGCCCTCTCGATATCGTTATCGGTCCGCCGCCGCTTCATGCGGCTTGCGGCCTCTCAAGCGCAAACGGGCCCCGGCATGCCGGGGCCCGCCTGGAAACGGGCGCACGCGGCGCTCGCGCGCCGCCGCCCGGCATCACTGCTGCTGAACCGTCAGCTTGTTCGTGACCGACGTCACGCCCGCCACGCCCTTGGCTGCAGCTTCGGCCTTGTCGATCTGGTCCTGGGCCGGCATCGTGCCTTCCAGCGTGATCGCGCCGCCCTTCGAACGCACGACGAGGTTCGACACGTTGACGCCCGATTCCTTCGAAATCGCCTTGCGCACCGTATAGCCGAGCTTGCGGTTCGCCTTCTTCGCGGTTTTCGCGGCGGCCTTCGGCGCGCTGGTCGCTGCCGCGGGCGCTTCCGTTGCCGCCGCATCGCTCGACTGCGCATACACGCTGCCCGACAGACAGGCCGCCACGGCGGCGACACCCAACGCTCTCAACACGATCGACTTCATGCTATCTCCTTATCACTCCGGAACGGCCGTGCACAGTACGGCCGGATACCCCCAAAAACAGCCGGCCCGCGCGCGAACGGGCGGGACAGCCGGTGTTTTCCACGGCGATACGAGAGAGGCAAGACGGGCTGGCGGACGGCGCACGCGAGAGCGGGCCGGCCGGGCCGGACAGCCGCCGGCCGGACGCGCCCGGTCTCATTGCGTGCCGGGTCGCGCGCGAATCGGGCGCGGCTGCGTCGCACAATGTAATCCAGCGCCCGCGGAAGCGCAAAGCTTTTGACGCGGCGGCCCCCGCCGCTGTCGTCGCGCCGCCGCGCCGCACTCGCGCACGCACCGCGAAACCGGGTACCATCGCCGCGAGAATCCGCCTCGTCCGCGCCGACCGTCACCGATACGTCACGCCAGCGTCATCCGCCGCCCCCCAATGAAGCC
>NZ_QMFZ01000085.1:0-10430 GCF_003294055.1 Burkholderia reimsis | reverse complement strand
CGCCCGCGCCGACCGAAGCGGCCCCCGCTGCGCCCCTCGATCCGGGCCCCGCGCCCGACCGCTCGCGCGTGCGGACGTTCGCACTCGACAGCCGCGTGCTCGAATACCGCCTGAAACGCTCGGCGCGCCGTACGATCGGCTTCACGATCGACGGCAGCGGGCTGTCGATCACCGCGCCGCGCTGGGTCACGCTCGCCGACATCGAAGCCGCGATCGCCGAGAAACAACGCTGGATCTTCGCGAAGCTCGCCGAGTGGAAGACGCGCACCGAGCAGCGCGCGCTGCCGCAGATCGACTGGCGCGACGGCGCGCAGCTGCCCTATCTCGGCAAGACGGTGACGATCGCGCTCGGCGCGGGCGCCGTCGCATTCGACGCCGATGCGTTGCGGCTCTCGCTGCCGCTGCCCGTGCAGGCCGACATGCAGCAGATCAAGGATCGCGTGCAGGGCTGGCTGCAGGGCGAAGCCCGGCGGATCTTCGGTGAACGCCTCGCGGTGTACGCGGAGAAGCTCGGCGTCACGTATTCGATGTATGCGCTATCGTCGGCCGCGACGCGCTGGGGCAGTTGCTCGAGCGACGGCAAGATCCGCCTGAACTGGCGGCTGATCCATTTCCCGATGTCGATCATCGACTACGTCGTCGCGCACGAGCTGTCGCACCTGCGCGAAATGAATCACAGCCCGGCCTTCTGGCAGACCGTCGAGTCGATCTTCCCCGAGTTCCGCGAAGCGCGCCACACGCTCAAGCATCACCCGCCCGAGCTGCTGCCGTCGCTTTGACGCGCACGGCTTCGCCGCCAACGAAAAAGGGCGATGCGGGTCACTCCGCATCGCCCTTTTTTGCCGCCGCGCACATCACACGCCACGGCCCGGTTCATCCGGCGCTCAGTGCGCCTTTTTCTGAATGAATTCGATCTTGTAGCCGTCCGGATCCTCGACGAACGCGATCACGGTCGTGCCGTGCTTCATCGGGCCCGCTTCGCGCGTGACCTTGCCGCCTTGCGCCTTGATCCTGTCGCAGGCTGCGTACGCATCGTCGACTTCCAGCGCGAGATGGCCGAAGCCGTTGCCGAGATCGTAGGCCGGCGTATCCCAGTTATGGGTCAGCTCGATCACGGTGCCCGTGCTCTCGTCCTTGTAGCCGACGAATGCGAGCGTGAACTTGCCTTCCGGATAGTCGTCGCGGCGCAGCACCTTCATGCCGAGCAATTCGGTGTAGAACTTGATCGAGCGGTCGAGATCGCCGACTCGCAGCATCGTATGCAGAAATCGCATGTGTTGTACTCCTGTGGGGACTTTCCAGAACCGGGAACTCTACCAGAGTCGGGTGAACTTCGTCGGGGGCGCCTGGCTGGGGGCGCCTGGCCGGGGGCGCCCGGCGGGTAACGCCTGCCGGCGCAAGGGCAACGGCGGAACACAACACGACCCTGCTCGCCCGCCCACCGTGCGGATCGGGTAACATCCTTCCACCTCGCACCAAAAACGGGCATGCGACCCACCGCCCGAACGCGACCACCCACTCCCCCTTACCGCCACACTGCCGTGCGACACCGCCGATTCGAGCGCGCCGGATGCGCCACCCTCCCGATCCCGCAGCCGCCGCACCGAACCGGCGCGGTTCGCCGATGAGTGCACTCGCTGCCCCCGTGCGCCGCGCGCTCGACATGCGCGCCGTCGGCCTGATGCTGCTGCTGTGCGCGATCTGGGGCTTCCAGCAGGTCGCGATCAAGAGCACGAACGCCGCGATCGCGCCGATGTTCCAGGCCGGGCTGCGCTCGGTGATCGCGGCGGCGCTGCTATGGGGCTGGGCCCGCTCGCGCGGTACGCCGCTGTTTCAGGCGGACGGCACGTTCGGCGCGGGCCTCGCGGCCGGCGCGCTGTTCGCCGGCGAATTCATCTGCGTGTTCTTCGGGCTGACGCTGACGAGTGCGTCGCACATGGCGATCTTCCTGTACACGGCGCCGTGCTTCACCGCGCTCGGCCTCCACCTGTTCGCACCCGGCGAACGGCTGCAGCGCACGCAGTGGGCCGGCGTCGGCCTGGCATTCGCCGGCATCGCGCTCGCGTTCGCGGACGGCTTCCTGAAACCGCGCGCGCCGGGCGCCTCCGTGCTGGCCGGGCTCGCCGGCGACGCGCTCGGCATCCTCGGCGGCGCGATGTGGGCCGCGACGACCGTCGTCGTGCGCTCGACGGCGCTCGCACGGGCGAGCGCGAGCAAGACGCTGTTCTACCAGCTCGCGGTATCGGCGGTCGTGCTGGTCGCGCTGGCCGCACTGTTCGGCCAGATGTCGTTCGCGCACGTCACGCCGGTCGCGGTCGCGAGCCTCGCGTACCAGTCGGTGATCGTCGCGTTCGTCAGCTACCTGTCGTGGTTCTGGCTGCTGACGCGCTACAGCGCGTCACGTCTGTCCGTCTTCACGTTCCTGTCGCCGCTGTTCGGCGTCGCGTTCGGCGTGCTGCTGCTCGGCGAATCGGTCGGCTGGCGCTTCATGTCGGCGGCCGCGCTCGTGCTGACGGGCATCGCGCTCGTCAACGCGCCGCCGCGCCGACGCGCGTAACGACACCCGGTGGCCGCCCGGCATCGACGAAAACGGCGCGGGGAAAATGAAAAAGGCTGCCCGACTGGGCAGCCTCGTGAACCTCGAGCCGGCGTGCGACGCGCGCATGACGCACGCGCTGCCGTTACTCAGCGGCCTTGCGCACCTTCGCCAGCGCCTGCGCCACGCCGACGTATTCGGCCACGCTCACATCCTCCGCACGGCGCGCGAGATCGAAGCCGAGCGCATCGAAATCGATCGTCTCGCGATAGTCGCCGAGCGTATTGCGCAGCATCTTGCGGCGCTGCGAGAACGCCGCGGTGACGATTTCGCCGAGCAGCCCGGGATCGACATCCGGCAGTTCGTGCGGCTCGTACGGAATCATCCGGACGATCGCCGAATCGACCTTCGGCGGCGGCTGGAACGATTCCGGCGGCACGTCGAGCATCTTTTCCATCACGTAGCGGTACTGCAGCATCACCGACAGACGCGAAAACGCCTTCGTGCCCGGCTCCGCGACCATCCGTTCGACGACTTCGTTCTGCAGCATGAAGTGCTGGTCGATGACCGCGTCGGCGAACGTCATCAGATGAAACAGCAGCGGGCTGGAAATGTTGTACGGCAGGTTGCCGACGATCCGCAACGACGGCTTGTCGCCAGGTGCCGCGAGCGAGCGGAAGTCGAACGCGAGCGCATCGCCTGCATGCAGTTCGAGCAGCGCGCCGAAGCGTTGCTGCAGGCGCCCGATCAGGTCGCGGTCGAGCTCGACCGCATGCAGCGGCGACTCGGGCGTCGCGAGGCGCGCGATCAGCGGCTCGGTCAGCGCGCCGAGCCCGGGGCCGATCTCGACCATGCGCTGGCCGCGCGCGGGGCCGATCGTCGCGACGATCGAGTCGATCACGCCGTGATCGACGAGGAAGTTCTGCCCGAAGCGCTTGCGCGCGAAATGGCCTTGGTGCTGTCTGCTGTTCGACATCGACTGAGTAAAACGAAAAATACGACGAATGAGGTAAAGCCGGGCCGCGTCAGGCGGTGCGGCGATGGCGCGCCATCGTGACGGCCGTGTCGAGCGCGGCGATCATGCTGCCCGGATCCGCGCGGCCCGTGCCGGCCAGATCGAGTGCCGTGCCGTGATCGACCGACGTACGGATGATCGGCAGCCCGAGCGTCACGTTGATGCCCTCGCCGAACGTCGCGTACTTCAGCACGGGCAGGCCCTGGTCATGGAACATCGCGAGCACGCAATCGGCATCGGCGAGGTGGCGCGGCTGGAACAGCGTGTCGGCCGGATACGGGCCGCGCGCGTCGATGCCCTGCGCGTTCGCGCGGGCCAGTGCCGGCGAGATCACGTCGATCTCCTCGCGGCCGAGATAACCGTTCTCGCCCGCGTGCGGGTTCAGGCCCGTCACGAGAATGCGCGGCGCGGCCAGACCGAAGTCGCGCCGCAGGTCGCGATCGATGATCGCGAGCGTCTCGACGAGCCCGTCGACCGTCAATGCGGCCGACACGTCCTTCAGCGGCAGATGCGTGGTCGCGAGCGCCACGCGCAGCGGCCGGTGGCCGGTACCGGCCAGCATCATCACGACACGCGGCGTATGCGTGCGCTCCGCCAGGTATTCGGTATGGCCGGTGAACGGCACGCCCGCATCGTTGATCGTGCTCTTCTGCAACGGCGCGGTGACGATCGCGTCGTACCGGCCCGCCAGCGCACCATCGATCGCCGCGTCGAGCAGCCCGAGCACGTAAGGGCCGTTCGACGCGTCCAGCCTGCCCGCCTGCGCGGGCACGGCGAGCGCGTGATGCGCGACCGACACCGGCCCGCTGCCCGCCAGCGTGGCCCGGTCGGCGCCGACGGCCGCCGCGCGCGCGTCGAGCAGCGCCGCATCGCCGAGCACGGTGAAATGCGCGTCGGGCCAGCGCTGCGCGGCATCACGCAGCGCCTGCACGGTCAGTTCCGGGCCGACCCCCGCGGGTTCGCCGGTCGTGATCGCGATCTGCAGCGCGGGCGTGGTCATCGGAAGCTCGCTCAGTTCGCCGGGCCGACGCCGCCGATCTTGTACTGCACGTACGACGAATCGCGCAGCTCGCGCAGCCAGTCGGCATACGCCTGCTCGGCCTTGCGCTGGCCGATCGCCTGACGCGCGATATCCATCTGCTGCTGCACCGAACCTTCCGCTTCGCGGCGGCCCAGCACCTGGATCAGGTGATAGCCGTACTCGGTGCGGATCGGCTGGCTGATCTGGCCGTCCTGCAGGTTGTTCATCGCGCGCTCGAATTCCGGCACGGTCTCGCCCGGGCTGATCCAGCCGAGATCGCCGCCCTGCGACGCCGAGCCGTCCTGCGAATACGTGCGCGCGAACTTCGCGAAATCGCCGCCGGCCTCGACCTGGTTGCGGATGTCGGCCAGTTGCTGGCGCGCCTGGCCTTCGGACTTGCCTTCGCCCACGCGCAACAGGATGTGGCGCACGTGCGTCTGGACGATCTTCGGTGCCGCGGCCGACGCGCCCTGGCTCTGGCGACGATCGACGAGACGCACGATCTCGAAGCCGTCCGGCACGCGGATCAGCGTCGGGTTGACCTGGCCCGGGCGCAGCTTCGATGCGGCGTCGACGACGTCGGCCGGCAGCGCGCTCGGCGACTTGAAGCCGAGGTCACCGCCCTTCTTCGCGTCGTTCGCTTCCGAATTGTTCTTCGCGAGCTTCTCGAAATCGGCACCCGACTTCGCCTGCTGCAGCAACGCGTCAGCCTTCTTCTGCGCGGCTTCGATGTCGGCCTGCGGCGCGTTGGTCGGTGCCTTGATGAAGATGTGCTGGAAGCGCAGGTCCTGCTGCTGCGACGCGTTCGGCCCGCGCTGGCTCGCGATGTAGTTCGCGACCTCGGCGTCCGACACGGTGATCTTGCCGTCGACCTCGCGCTCGCGCAGCTTCGACAGCATCAGTTCGGTGCGCGCGTCGCTCGTGAAGATGCTCCAGGGCACGCCTTGCGCCTCGAGACGCGCGCGGTACTGGTCGAGCGTCATGCCGTTCGCCTGCGCGAGGCGCTGCAGCGTGGACTGTACCGTCGCGTCGTCGATGCGGATCCCGTCGTCCTTGGCCTTCTGCACCTGGATACGCTCGAGCACCATCTGGTTCAGCACCTGCGCGCGCAACTGGTCGGTCGGCGGCACGGGGGCGTTCTGCTGCTGCAGCCGGCGCGCGATCAGGCCGGCACGCTGGTCGAGTTCGCGGCCCGTGATCACGTCGTTGTTGACGACCGCGACGACTTCGTCGGCGAGCTGCGCACCTTGCGAACCGAGCGCCTGCGCCGCGGCCGGCGCAGAGGCGAGCAGCGCGGCGGCCGCAGCGAGGCTGGACACGACTGCCGCGAAACGAAGGGTTTTCTTCATTGCCACTGGAACTCCATTGAAATCGTGCTGACCGGTGCAGACAAGCCGGCGTTACTCGTAGTTGCTGAAGCGGGACATCGGCGGCGGCGGCGGCGGCAGCGGCGTGTAGCCTGGCACCCCGGCGCGGAACGCGGACACGAGGCCGTTGTCGATGGTCGACAGGCCCTTGAGCGTGAGCTGCATCATGAAGCGCGTCGACGAATTCTGCTGCCCGGACGAATTGATGCCGTTCGCCGCCCGCTGCACCCCGACCCCGAGCGCCCAGCAATCCGCGTCGTATTGTAAGCCGACCAGACCGTCGACCACGCGATCGCCGGCGAGATCGTAGTTGAAGCGGCCGATCGCATACAGGCGGCGCGTGAGCGGCCATTGCGCGGACACCAGGAACTGGTTGATCGGCTGGTTGTCGAGCGTGGGCGTCGCCCGCGTATAGCGGTAGCCGACGTTGATCACCTTGCGCTCGCCCGGGCTGTAACCGAACCCCACGCTCGACTTCGCAAGCTGGTTGTTGTTCTGGTTGTACTGGAACGCCGTTTCCGACATGAAGCCCGAGCCGAGCTTAAACGAAGCGCCGACGATCAGGTCCGAATGGCGCGCCTGCGCGGCCGGCTGGGTGGAATTCAGCGTGACGCGCTGATCGGCGAAGTAGTACTGCTGCGCGATCACGAAGCGCGCGCGCTCGTCGCCCGTACGCGGATCGATGAAGCGAGACGTGAGCCCGGCCGTGATCCGGTTCGCATCGGCGATCCGGTCGTTGCCGACGTACGTGTTCGGCTGGTAGATCTCCGCGAGGCCGAAGTCCGAATCGACGGTGTCGAACAGCGGTGCGTTCGACTGGTTGCGATACGGCGTGTACACGTAGTACAGGCGCGGCTCGAGGGTCTGGATGAAGTCCTGGCCGAACAGGTGCACCGATCGGTCGAAGACGAGGCCCGAGTCGAAGCTCACGGTCGGAATCGACTCGGTGAAGCGCTTCGGGTTGTTCGGCGTGGTCGACGACAGGTAGTTCAGGTCGTACGACGCGAAGTGGTACTGGACCTTCGGCACGACGAAGTAGCCGGGGCCGTACACGCCGTACGCGATGTACGGATTGAAGACGACCCGGTCGCCTTCGGTCGAATCGGCCGTCGTGATGCGGAACCGGGAATAGTCGGCTTCCGCACCGAAGTCGAACCCGCCGACGTTGTACTTCGCGTACTTCACGTTCAACTGCGGCTCACGGCTGTACGGCGCGATCGACTGCGGCAGCGTCTGCCAGTGCTGGTAGCGCGCGAGCACCGACCACGGGCCCTTGTTGTACGTGAGGCCCGCTTCCTGCTGGTACAGCGTCTGCGTCCCGTTGATGAACTGGTTCGACGAACCCAGTTGTTCGGGATACAGATTGTCCGAGACCTTGTTGTAGTAGACGTAGCCGCCGAAACCGCCGCCGAAGTTCTGCTGGTGCTGCCAGTAGATCGCGTAGCGGTTGCGGTGCTCGAGCCGATCATCCGGCAGGTAATTGGCCGTGAATGTGCCCGAATACGACGGCGACAGGTAGCGGAACGTCGCCTCGGTCATCACGCCGCGCCGCGAGATGATGCGCGGCGTGAGCGTCAGGTCGCGGTTCGGCGCGATGTTGAAGTAGTACGGCAGCGTCAGCTCGAAGCCGTTGCTCGAGTTCACCGAGAACGTCGGCGGCAGCAGGCCGCTGCGCCGCTCGCCCGACAGCGGGAACGTCATCCACGGGCTCGCGAAGATCGGCACGCCCTGGAAGAACAGCACGCCGTTGCGCGCGGTGCCTTCGTCGGCGCCCGTATCGAAGTCGAAGCGGCTGCCCTTGATGTACCACGCGGGGTTCGTCGAGCACTGGCACGCGGTATACGTACCGTTGACGAACACCGAGCGCTCGTTGTCGACCATGTCGACACGCTCCGCGCTGCCCGAGCCGCCCGTCACGTTGAAGTGATACTTCGGCGCCGTCATGAAGCCCTGGTTCGCCTCGATCTTCAGGTGCGCCTCGGGGCCCGCGAACGACGTGCCGGAATTGATCACCCTGACCTGGCCGTACGCATCGGCCATGTCGGTATCCTGATCGTAGTGGATCGCGTCGGCCTTCACGACGGCGTCACCGCGCCGCAGCTCGGCCGAACCCTTCGCGGCGAGATCCTGCTCGGCCGTGCCGCTCGTGTGGTCGGCGATCACGAAGGCGGCCGGCTTCGCGCCCTCCTTCAGCGGGCGATCCTCGAGCTGGGGCGCGAGACGCAGATCCCACGGCGAGTCGAGCGGCTGCGGCTGCGCGGCCGCGCCCGACAGCTGCGCGTACGACACGGCCGGCACGAGGCCAGGCACGGCCAGGAGCGCGAGCGCGAGCCGCCGTTTGCGCGGCACCCCGTCACCGGGGAAAACATTCGGGAATAGCGGTTTGGGCGGCATCTATCGTTTGGCGAATCGCCCCTTGTCAACCGCGCCGTCGCGGCACATTCGCGCACGGCGGGCCGCGCCGTCGCACCGCGACTGCGGCTGAGCGCAAACCGGGGGGGCGATCGGGTGGCGGCGCGACAGGCGGCGGGCCTGCACGGCGGAAAGCTGACGCGGGGTGCGTCAAAAAAGTCGTGGGGTATTATATGGCAAGACGTTCCCCCCTCCTCCGAGTTTCATGACGCCCCCATCCGCCGCATCCCAGCCCGACGCCCGCCTCGAAGCGCTCACCGCGTGGCTGCACCCGCTCGCCGAGCGCTACGCGCTCGACCTGTCGACCCTCGCGCCCGCATCGTCGGACGCCAGTTTCCGCCGCTATTTCCGGATTGCGTCGGCCACGAGCGCCGGCGGCACGCTGATCGCCGTCGACGCGCCGCCGCCCGAGAAGTGCCGCGAGTTCGTCCAGGTCGCGCAGTTGCTCGCCACGGCCGGCGACCACGTGCCGGACGTGCTGGCCCACGATTTCGACGCGGGTTTCATGCTCGTGACCGATCTCGGCCGCACGCCGTACATCTCGGTGCTCGATCCGGCGGACCCGGCCGCCGCGAAACCGCTGATGCGCGAAGCACTCGACGCGCTGATCCGCTTCCAGCTCACGTCGAAACCCGACGTGCTGCCGCCGTTCGACGAGGCATTCCTGCGCCGCGAGATGGAGCTGATGCCCGAATGGTTCGTCGGCCGCCACCTCGGCAAGCCCGTCACCGACGCGATGCGTGGCACGCTCGACCGCACCTTCGCGCTGCTGGTCGCGAGCGCCCACGCGCAGCCGCAGGGTTTCATGCTGCGCGACTTCATGCCGCGCAACCTGATGGTGTGCGAGCCGAACCCGGGCATCCTCGACTTCCAGGACGCCGTCTACGGGCCGCTGACGTACGACGTCGTGTCGCTGCTGCGCGACGCCTTCATCAGCTGGGACGAGGAGTTCGAGCTCGACTGCTTCGCGTACTACTGGGAAAAGGCGAAAAAGGCCGGGCTGCCGGTCGATCCCGATTTCGGCGAGTTCTACCGCCAGCTCGAATGGATGGGGCTGCAGCGCCACATCAAGGTGCTCGGCCTGTTCGCGCGCATCAACTACCGCGACGGCAAGCCCCATTACCTGAACGACCTGCCGCGCTTCATCGCGTATGCGCGCAAGGTCGCGCTGCGCTACCGCCCGCTCGTGCCGTTCGCGAAGCTGCTCGACGAGCTCGAGGGCAACGCGCCGGCCGACGTGGGCTATACGTTCTGATCGTTCCGACTCTCCTGACACCCGGCCGAACATGAGCACCACCCTGACGACGGCGATGATCTTCGCCGCCGGGCGCGGCGAACGGATGCGCCCGCTCACCGACACCCGCCCGAAGCCGCTCCTCGAAGCGGGCGGCAAGCCGCTGATCGTGTGGCAGATCGAAGCGCTCGCACGCGCGGGTATCGAGACGATCGTGATCAACCACGCGTGGCTCGGCGAACAGATCGAGGCCGCGCTCGGCGACGGGTCGCGCTGGGGCGTGCGGCTCGCGTACTCGGCCGAAGGCGAGGCACTGGAAACCGCGGGCGGCATCGCGCAGGCGTTGCCACTGCTCGAGCGCGACGGACAACCGGCCGTGTTCGCGGCGGTCAGCGGCGACGTGTACTGCGCCTTCGACTACCGGACGCTCGCGCCGCGCGCCGCCCGGATGGCCGCGCTCGATGCGCCGGCGATGCACCTCGTGATGGTGCCGAACCCGCCGTTCCACCCGGCCGGCGACTTCGCGCTCGGCGACGACGGCCGCCTGGCGCTCGACGGCGCCGCGCGCTTCACGTTCGGCAACATCGGCCTGTACGACACGCGGATGTTCCGCGATCTCGCACCCGGCACGCGGCGCGCGCTGACGCCGTACTATCGCGCGGCGATCGAAGCCGGCCGCGCGAGCGGCGAACTGTACGAAGGGTTGTGGGAGAACGTCGGCACGCCCGCGCAGCTCGGCGAGCTCGACGCGCGGCTGCGCGCCGCGATCACCTCGTCGCGGGTCGCGCTCGGCCGGCCGTACGCGATGTTGTAGTAGATCGAGTCGTTGAACAGCACGGTGTCCT
>NZ_QMFZ01000084.1:0-11978 GCF_003294055.1 Burkholderia reimsis | reverse complement strand
TGGGCCGACTATCGCGTTGACCGGTGCCACGCTTGTCAACGGCATCACGAATCCGAATGTCTATACGCCACCGCCAGCAGTGTCGGGGCAGGTGATTTCGCTCGGGCCGGTGTCGGTGTCAAGCTACATGTCGACGACGGTTGATGCAGCCGGTTTCGTGACGAACGCCAGCGGCCAACGGACGTCCGTGACCGGTGCGGCTGGTTTGCCGTCGAATTCCCCGGTTGGGGTGCAGACGGTTGCCAAGCCGACGACGCCGTCCGTGACGAATGTCAGCGCGCCGCAAACGGTCACTGTCACGACGATTTCGGGCGAAAAGGTCAAGGCGACCTATTTGACCAACAACCCGGCCGCGCAGGTCGTCGACTCGATTTCGTCGGCATCGCTGATCGCAGCGCTGCCGGCCAATCTGCGCCCGGGGAGTGTGCCGTTCTACTACGACCCGTACACGGAGAACCAGCAGATCGAGCAGGCTGCACTGGAGGCGACGGGCAAGAGCAGTTTCTATAGCACGCCGAGTGCAACCGACAGTACGAGCCAGGCATCGATCAACAATCAAGACAAGGCCGCGCTGTACGGTGCAGCGCTTGAGTACGCCAAGCAGAACAACATTGCGCTGGGTACGCAACTGTCGCAGGCGCAATTGGCGCAGATCAACGCGCCGATGCTTTGGTACGTCGAGCAGACGGTGCCTGAGCCGGGGTGTACGGCGACAGGTAATGGCTCTTGTCCGACCGTGCAGGCACTGATGCCTGAAGTGCTACTGCCGCAAAACTACGCCGTGGTCAATGCGGATGGCGAGATCACGGGCAAGGACGTCACGCTCAATTTCGTCAACAGCATTCTCGATACGGGGACGATTACTGCCGAGACCCTGCATCTCAACACCAATAGCCTGACGAGTGAACAGCGCTCGACGAACATCGGCACCATCTATACCGATCTTGGTGACGGCGTAGGTGTTACGACGGGGACAGTCGTGCAGCAGGGCGGCTTCATTTCCGCTGCCAATTACGACATGAACGTGCAGGCGCTGAACCAAGTTGGTGGCGCGCTGCAAAAGCTCAATGCGGACGGCAGTGTCGATACCGACGGCACGCACGCAATGCTGGCGAATCTGAAGAGCCAGCTCGGTAGCAACTTTACTCAATCTACCGTTAGCAACAATCTGCACACGGATTTCATTGCCGATAGCGGCGGCGTCGGTGCGCAGATTATGGGGGCGATTGCAGCAGTGTTTGCTGCCGTCATTATGCAGCCCGAGATCTCGGCAGGGATCATGTCGATGACCGGTGCAGCGGATGCGGCGGCTGAAGGGGCTTTTGCGGCTGCGGCGGCCGGGGCTGAGGGTACCGCGATTACAACGGCAGCGACCGTGGCGGGAGGTACGTTCGCCGTCGGCGGTGTTGCCAATACGATGATATCGGTCGGCTTGACGAGCTTCTTTTCGAGCATGGTGGGGCAGGTCGTCGGGACCGGACAGGTCGATTTCGGCAGTGCATTGCAGAATGGCTTGATCGGTGCTGTGACGGCCGGATTGACCAACGGCATCACTTTCGATGCGAGCGGGCCGAATTGGTCCTGGACTGCGTCGCCGAACAGTCTCGCCTCGTTGGCCGGTGTGCAGAATGTCGGAAACACGTTGGTGCCGCAGGCGAGCGTGCCGGTGGCAGGAACATTGCCGGAGCAGGCGCTGGCAGTTGCTGGCGAAGCGGTAATCCAAGCCAGCGTCCAGACTGGAATCGGTGGTGGAAGCTTCCTGACGAATCTGCGTAACAGCGCGGTGAGCGATGTTGCCGCCGTGGGTGCATACGCAATTGGGAACGCGTTTGACGAAACGACAGGATTCTGGACGACCAGTAATCCGCTCTATGCCGTCGAACACGCAGTGCTCGGATGTGCTGGTTCTGCGGCAAACGGAACCGGGTGTGCAAGTGGTGCAATTGGCGGGGCCGTGTCGGCGATGACGGCGAACAGCATCGCGACCGCCGTGACGGGAGGGCAGGGCATCACCGATCAGGGGCAGCTGGCTGCGATCGTGACGGCGACTTCGTTGCTCGGTGGCGCAGCGGCAGGCTTGCTGGGCCAGAACGCGTTGGCCGCGATGACGGCGGCGCAGAACGAGACGCTGAATAACACGTGTGCGCCGGGCCATAACTGCGGCACGCTGACGAGCGCGATTAAAGATACGGGGCGCGCGGCGTGGAATGCGGCGGTCGGGACGGTTGAGGCGGTTCCGAACTTCGTGAATGGGGCGCTGCCGGGCTATCCGGATTACGTGCCGTTCCTCAACGGTGCGATGCTGCCATATGACGATCCGGATTTCGGGAGTCTGGTATCGCTGGTAGGAGCAGCCGGGGCGGCTTCACTTATTGGTAGCGGCAGGTTTGCCGCCGGTGGTGACGTTGCTTCCCTTGCCACAGCAGACTCGCGAAAATTCTCTGACTACATATTTGCCACGGGCGCTGATCACGGTAAGAACGCCGTCTTTGAATCACTGGGATACTCCGGCGCTGACTCTGCTTCACTGACGCAGATGTGGGAACAGCAAGCCGCTCAGAAATACGCCCAGGGTCAATATACGCTTGGTAAACTGGATCAATACGGCCAGCGCATTAACATCGAAATTGCGTTGCCTGGGAAGGGGGGCGCAGCTGGTCAAACGAGCTATCTGCGTTCAGGCTGGATGATTCAAGGTGATGGTTCCATCAAGTTGAATACGCCATTCTCTGGATTTACGCGGAGCCCAAAATGACGATTCATATTTATGACAGAGTGAGATTCGTTGGACCGAGAGGTTTAGTTTCCTCGCTGAGACCGGGGGATATCGGCTACGTCATTGAGGACTACGGCGACGGTAACTACGAGGTCGAATTCTCAAATGCAGACGGTACGACTCGAGTGCAAGAAGTGATTGCAGTCGAACATTTAGAGAATGCACCGCTGACGCCCTGAGTTACGGAAGAGTGGGTGAACGCAGCGCTAGGGTGTGCTGCTGGCGCCGCGACGGGGCAGGGATGCGGTGGCGGTGCCATTGGCGGGGCCTCACTGTCCGAAGGGATTCGGATGGAACCCCGGTCTTGGCGGAACTCCCATTGCTTCAGCGTTGCTGATCCGGTAATTCCAGCGGATTGGTGTTTTTTTGATTTCGGTGGCGGGTCCTATGGCTTGGAGCCTAAACAGTTTTCAGGGGAATTCCGGGCTCGTTTTCACGGTTCTGACCCTGACGCGGAGAAGGCGTTT
This sequence comes from Burkholderia reimsis, assembly GCF_003294055.1. NCBI lineage: Bacteria > Pseudomonadati > Pseudomonadota > Betaproteobacteria > Burkholderiales > Burkholderiaceae > Burkholderia > Burkholderia reimsis. The sequence continues at coordinate 8,735 of NZ_QMFZ01000084.1, read as the reverse complement.
GAGCAAGTAGTAAAAAAGCTTGAAGCCATTGCGCGAACGAAGGCGGCAGGATAGAGCAATTGGCGCGGTGGCGCAGAACCGTCTCGTTACCTTCGCACTTTGAGCAGGCTCGTGCGGAGCATGCTTAGTCGAGTACGCGCCGAGACGGCCCCGGCGGCGTGCAGGCTTGTTCTTTAACGAAGTCCAAGCGTCGAGCGGGAAAAGCGCGTCTGGGCGAAAAACTGGGATCCCGAACTGCATCTACGCGGCGGTCGTCGGAGAAGCCACGCCGCGTCTAGGGTTGCGGGCGGTTGCGAATGCGGACGCCTCAGGTGCTGGATGCGATGTCATAGGCAGAGCGACGAATACCATTTTGTCGCTGATGGTGCTGGTCAAAATATAAGAATTTGTGATCCTAACGTAATAACAGATGATATGCAGCTGAGAAGACTATGTCAGTACTTGATCGTTGCATGGGCAAGTCTTGCAGGGGCGGCCAACGCGGCCGGCATCGTTGTGGATGGCAGCACCGTGACTGTCGTCTCCACGGCAACCAACGGTCACCAAACCGTCAACGTCGCATCAGCGGTCGGCGGTGTCTCGAACAACACTTATTCGTCATTCAATGTTTCGAAGGCAGGCGCCGATCTTAACAACGTCGGCATCAACGCGCGCACGATCGTCAACCAGGTCACGAGTACGAATCCGTCGCTGATCCAGGGCAACATCAACGTGCTCGGTCCGCGCGCGAACGTGATCCTCGCGAATCCGAATGGCGTGACGGTAGACGGCGGCAGCTTCACGAACACAGGGCACGTTGTGTTGTCGACCGGGCAGGTTAGCTTCAACGACGTAACGATCGCGCCGGGTGTGACGCAACGCAACGTTGTGCTGACAACGAGGCACGGCGGAATCGCAATAGGGCCTGGCGGGCTGTCCAGCACCCTGGTCAATCTCGACCTGATCGCCAAGCAGTTGAGCATCAACGGTCCGGTGACCAACGATTTCACCAGCTCGACGAGCGGCATCCGCGCGATCGCCGGTGACAGCACGACGACCTACGACACCAGTTTCTCACCCTCCGACAACGGCCACGACTGGTTGATCGGTATCTCCGCGCCGGGTACGAAAAGCAACGCCGGTGCGGTCGATATCACGGCAGCGGGTGGTTTGACGGCCGGCCGCGTCCAATTGATCGTCACCGATCAAGGCGCGGGCGTGCACAGTCTCGGCAAGGTCTACGCGAATGCAGGCGACGTCGTCGTCACGGCAAGCGGCGACATCGCGATCGTGGACGGCAGTTTGAAGGCCGAGCGCGACGTAGCACTCAAGACCATCGGTACGGTGTCGTTCCAGGGCGGACAGATAACTGCCGCGAACAACGTGAACGTTCAAGCCGGCAATATCGCATTGACCGATGACAGCACCGGCCCAACGACGCTGAGCGCAGGCAATACGGTCTTTTTGACAAGTAGCGGCTCGATCACCAACACCGGCAGCCTGATTCAGGCCGGAACCACTGCGAGCGACGGCACCACGACGGGCGGCGATGTGATCCTCACCGCTGCAGGCGACATCACGAACCGCTCGAGCGCGAACGACCTCGGCATCATGTTTGCCGCCAACGGCCAGACGAAGCTCACGGCGGGCGGCAACATCATCAACGACAACGCCCGCATCCTGTCCAACGGCGCAGTGAGCCTCACCGCGGCCGGCGACGTGCAGAACATCATCGACCATACCGGCGCCACGAATGGCGGCCAGCCCACTGCGTATTCCGATCGCGGCGGCAGCTTCCTGTTCTTCACGCATACGACGAGTGGCTTCGACGTCGATTACGGCACGGTCGGCAAGCCGGACCAGCTCGCGTATATCGCCGCCGTGCACGGCCCGGTGACGATCACGAGCCGCAACTTCACGAATGCCGGCGGGATCGTTCAATCGAACGACGGCGACGTCAACATCACCGCGCAGAACGCGTTCACCAACGCCGCAGTCTTCACGGGTCAGGCGAGCTATACGCGCAGCTGCTGGATCTTCTGCCACGCTGACGCGTCGAGCAACGTCACGCCCTATGGTGGAACGATCCAGGCGGGTGGCAACGTCAACATCAAGGCCGGCACGGTCGCTCGCAACGTCGGCGGCAACGTCTTCGCGACCGGCGACATCAAGGTCGATGCGCCCATCACGTACGCGCAGGGCGTGACCGGCTACTCCGCGATCAACCAGCACCGTGGCTTCAAGGCGTTCTTCGGCAGCACATGGGCGCAGATCATCGCGATGGACATCGGCGGCGGTTTCACCGCGAACGGCAGCGTGACGCTGACCGGTGACGGCGTGATTGACGGGGGCTCGTTCGCCGGCGGGAAGGGCGTCGCGGCGGCCGGCGGCATCACGACCGTACGCACCCCTTCGCGCACACCCGTCCAGATCGACCAGCATTTGGGCCTGACGACTTGGTGGTGGCACTGAAATGAATAAAACGCTGTTGAGCGTGTTTGGTCTGGTGATCTTTGGATTGATCGTGATACTGGCAATTGTCCTGGAGACGGCCCCGAGCCCGCAGGAAAAGGCAGCCCTCACGGCGGCAAAGACGGTAAAGGCGAGGTGAGGATGCGAGTATTGCTGAAGCTCTGGTTGGGAACATCGGTTCTGGTTGCCTGCGTGGGATGGCTTGCCTATCGGCCTGTTCACGCCCAAACCGCGCCGCCGGGCGCGCGACCTGTCCAGGACCCTGCGCAACTAATTATCGAGCAGCAGCGTGAGCAGGCGCGGCAGCGGCAGCTGGAGCAGGCGCCTGCGTCTATCACGATTGCGCCGACATCCGAAACCACGCTGGACATTCCGCTCGGCACGCCGATCGATGAGATCGTCGAATCCGGACCGACTTTTCCGGTGCGACGAATTGTGTTGCATGGGGCGGATGGCAAGCCGTTCGATCCGCCCGGAGGTGTTTCGCGAAAGCAACTCAACGAGGTGATAGCACCGTTCGTCAATCACGATCTCGGTTCGCACCGCATCAATGTGCTGCTGAAGCGCCTCACCGACGTTTTCGTTGAGGGTGGTTTTGTAACGACGCGCGCATTACTTGGTCCGCAAAACCTGGCCACCGGAACGCTGAACGTCACGGTTCAGGTTGGCCGCATTGCGAGCTTTATGGTCAACGGCCAGCCGATCCATCGCCTGAAGGCGGGAGAGTCCGCGGCGGGTGGTGGATGGCTGACCGACGCGGGGTACGAGAATGCGTTTCCTGCGGCATCTGGCGACCCCTTGCGCCTGTCCGACATTGATCAGGGCGTCGCCCAGATCAACCGGCTGCGGCGGAATCAGGCGACGATCCAGATCCTTCCGGGCCAGAGCGCCGGTGATTCGATTGTCGCGATCAATAATCCGCCCGGAGACCGGCTGTACTACAACCTGGGTGTCGACAACTACGGTAGTTCAGCGACGGGCGTTACGCGTTACCGTGCTGGCGTCGAAGCCGACAACCTGCTTGGCTTGCAGGAATCGCTCAGCCTGAATTTCCTCGATAGCCTCGATAGCAATGCGCTCGTAGGCTCGTTTGCCGTGCCGTTCGGCCGGAATACGTTCAGCTACACGATCTCGGACTCGGAGTATCAGCAGGTCATCGGTACGACCGCGCTCGAGTACGGCCGTACGCTATCGCACATCTTCGGCTGGAATTATCTGGTGAGCCGAACGCCGAGCGACATTACCAGTGTCGACGCGACGGTATCGTGGCGCCGTACCGACCGCGAGGTCAACGGAATCGATCTCGATCCGCAGCGCCTCGCGGTGTTCCGGCTCGGCGGCAACTGGTTGCATAAGTTCGTGATGAACGACGCGCAGGGCAATGTCAGTCTCAACGGTGGCGTGTCCCAAGGCTTGCCGTGGCTTGGCGCGAATCACGATCCGCACGGCATCACGCGCGAGGAAGCGCACAGCCAGTTCACCAAGGTGGACGCGACGGCAGCCTTCACGCTCCCGCTACCGAAAATCGGCCGTGCGCTGTTTGCCTATCGCGGAATGCTGGGTGGGCAATACACGAACATGGCGCTGTTCGGTTCAGAGCAACTGTATCTCGGTGGCATGGACACGATTCGCGGCTTCCGGTCAGGTGAAATCGCGGGCGACCGCGGCTTTTATTCGCGCAACGAGCTCGCGTGGGTCAACGCACCGGCCTGGAAAGATGGACGGATCGAGCCGTATCTGTTCCTTGACGCCGGCAAAGCGAACCTCGTCGCAGTATCCGGTTTCCCGACGCTCGCCGGTGCCGGAGCCGGGCTGCGCGCTCAATGGCAGTGGCACAAGCAAGCGCTATCGGGAGAACTGCTGGTCGGCCGGGCATTGACTCAACCTGCCGCACTGGGTTCGAAGGCGACGCTCGTCCTGGGCACGGCAAACTGGGTGTACTGAGTATTTCCCCCGTGTCCTGATTTCATCCCTCCGAGAATCGGGGCACCTTTGCGCGGCATCGGATCGCCGCGCCCTTTTTATTCGATGTAGCGAGAAAAGATCATGAAAAAGACGCTGAACCGCGTGCTGATTGCTGTAGCGGTTGCTGGAACGTTGGGCGGAACGGCTTATGCACAGACTGCCGCCCCATCTCTGCCCGCGGGAGCCGTTGCAACGGTCAACGGTACGGCGATCACGCAGGCTGAGGTCGGCGCCGTGCTGCAAGCCTCGAAGCGACCGGATACACCCCAGCTCCGTCAGGCGATCAAGAACCAGCTGATTGCGCGAGTGCTGATTCAGCAAGCGGCCGAGAAGGCCAACTATGGCGACAAACCGGAAGTCAAGCAGGCGATGCAGATCGCGAAGTCGAACGCCGAGGCGCAACTGTATTTGAAAGACAACGTGAAGCCGGAGCCGGTGACCGATGCGCAGATCAAGGCGCGCTACGACGACATCGTTGCGTCGCTGGGTAGGGAAGAGCTCAAGCCGCGCATCATCGTCGCGAAGGATGCCGCGACGGCTGCCACCATACTGGCGCAACTGAAGTCCGGTCATTCGTTCGAAGCAATTGCAAGACAGTACAGTCAGGCACCGACTGCCGCCACCGGTGGCGAACTGCCGTGGGTCAGCTTCAAGACGCCAGTGATGGAGGACAAAACGCAGGGACTGCCGCTTTCGGTCGCACAGGCGATGACGAAATTGCCGGCTGGCGGCGTTACACCGGAGTCGATTCCGCTCAGCAACGACGTCAACGGGCCGCGCGCGATTGTCAAGGTGGACGCGAAGCGGCCGACGCAAGTGCCGATGTTCGAGGCCGCGAAGCCGGTGATTCAGCAGCAACTGCAGGCGCTCGCTGTTGAAAGGGCGAGTGCGGACCTGGTAGGCCGGCTTCTGAAGCGCGCGGCGATTCAGCAGTGAGTGATGTGGAGGAGAACGCAAGGTCTGATCTACCGAAGATCGAATGTGCTCGCGCCATCAATAATCTAGCTAGTAAGAAAAAAATGAAGCCGATTTCAGTTGCCTCCGCAATCTCCCTCGCGGCCTCTATTGCGCTTGCGCCGCAGCTTGCGGTTGCGGACGCACCGGGTGCAATTCGACTCGATCCGGTTGCGGGCAAGGAAGCATGCACCGCAGGCGTCGGTGTGCCAAATACGTCCAGCGGGTCGCTCGCCCTGTGTGTCAAGAACGGTCTTTTCGCCCACGACCAGTACGAAGTGAAGGCCGACGGGGCAGTCGTTTTGCAGGGTATCGACGACGAGACCACGGACGGGGTGAACGGCTCGTATAGCGGGCGACCGATTAGCTTGAAATGTACTCCTGTCCTCTCCGCGCCAGAAAGTGTCACCGACTCACAGATCGAGCCGATGCGGAGCTCGTACCCCACGGCTTCGCGAGACCAGTTGAAGCAGCACTACGTGCTGCTCAACACGCTAGAGACAGGTCGTCACTGCGTCGTTCGTGTTGACTCAACGAATATCTTGTCAGCCGACATTCATTTCGAATGAAACGCTTCTCTCATGAACGGCCTGGCGAACGCAGCGGAACTCCAGGGCACTTCGCCTGCGAAGTTGTGCGAAGTCTTCGGAGCTGTCCGGCGGTAGACCGTTGGTATCTACATTTCAAGCAAGAACAACATCATGAACGCCAAGTGTTACCGAACCGACTTCAACGCCGTGTGCGGCATGCTGGTCGACGGGTCACCTCATTCCGCGCGGCAAGTGGCTGGCGAGCCCATCCAGCGCCACGGCCAGATGATGTTCTTGGACCGGAACCCCGAGATACTGGGCAGCCACTTTGGCGGCCGGCTGCTGCAGTACAGGCCGGACACCACGCAGCAGCGCAATCACCCGCTCGCCATCCGTCCCGCAAATGACCTCCGGCTGTCTGCCAAGCACCATGGGCTGCGGCGTTCGGCAATTTCCATGTCGGTGTGCGCGGCCGTCGCTACAGCGGTCCCGGCCCGCCATGCCCTGGCGATGGACTACACCACATCCATCACCGGAAACAGCACCGCCGACGCTGCCTACTCCACTTCCACTGATGCCTCCAGCAGCTTGGTGTATGCGCTGCAGAACGGCGACACCGTTTCGGCATCGACCAACCAGCTAGCCAACCTCCAGGCCGTGAACCTCGTTGGTGTGAGCACGCCGGTTGTGTTGCAGGTGGGCACCAACGGCGCCGGCACGCTGGGGGTATTGGCCTCCCGCACGGGGGTGACGAACTGGGGCATCGTCCACGGTATCGACGTGGAGGCCGGCAGCACCCAGACCGTCAACGGCAACACCAATGTCCGCGCCAGCGCGGACAACGCCAGTAGCGAGATCGAGGGCGTCTACGTCCACCAGGGCACGGCCACGCTCAACGGCAACACGACCATCTTGACCAATACGCCGGGATATTCGCGTGGGCTTTGGATTTATCAGGGCAACGTCACCTTCAACGGTGACACCACGATCACCGTGCGAGGCCACGGAACGGACAACGACGGCATCTACAACTACGGGGGTGGCGCCGGCAACGTGACGTTCAACGGAAACGTCGCGATCGATTCCGTGGGCGAGCATCCGAGCGATAACGTCCACGGCGTGTACAACGACAACCCCCACACGCGGCTCACCATCAACGGCAACCTCGACCTGTCGGCCACCTCGAACGGGTCGACCGTGTTCGGCATCCGCAATCAGGGCGTGCTCGCCGTCGGCGGAGATATGTCCGTTACGGCAACGGGCCCGCGCTCGGCACTCGGTGTGGCGAACACGCACCGGACGGCGAGACTCACGGTGGGCGGCAACGTCGACGTCAAGGTTGTCAACTCAACGGGATATACCCCGTTCGGGCTGCCGACTGCCATTCAGGCCCACTACGGCACCGGCTCCAGCATGACGTTCCGCAAGGGCGTCAATGCCACGGTGAACGCTGCCACCACGGCCTTTGGCATCGACAACACCGGCGTGATGAATTTCTCGTCCGCCCGTGACGCGGCTGCCCTGAACGTTGCGTCCACCTGCGCGACGTGCAACGTGTTCGGCATCAACCAGAGCGGTGGCACCATCACCATGGCGGGCGGCGCGCAAGTCAAGGCGTCCACCACGGGCGCGGGAGCGACCTTTGCCATTGCTAACGCCGCCGCCCACGGCGTGAACGCCACGCTCGACATCAACGCAGCGGGCGCCGGCAAGGTGACGCTGGACGGCGATATCACCACTGCCAACTATGCGTCCAGCAGCAGCACGGGCAGCACGGACGTCGTCTTCAACACGCCGGACTCGTACCTCAAAGGCAACATCGTCCCGTACATCAATACCGGCCTGACCACCGACACCATCAACTATGTGGCGGGCGCCACGACGCTGAACTTCGCCAACGGCGCGACGTGGATCCCCACCGGCACCGGCAACTCCCCTAACGACTTCGGTGCCGGCGGCTTGACGCTGGCCTCCGGTGGCGGCATCGACCTGTCGCGCCGTTGGGGCATGTTCGCGCCGGGCAGCATCCCTGCCTACAACCTGCGCACCGTTACCATTGACAGCAGCGCGCCCGGTGGCGCCAGCGTCAACCATCAAGGATGGCGCCACCTTCACGCTGCTGAGCGATGTGCGCAACGGCGCCGCAGACAAGGTGGTGTTCGGCTCGGGCATCCGCAACTTCTCGGCAGCGGGCACGCAGAACATCAAGATCGCCTACGACCCGGTGCTGCAAGACACCTCGTGGGTGAACGCGAGCACCATCGAGGCCGGCAAAACGTTCAGCTCCGCCTCACCCATCACGATCGTCGATGCCAGCGCGGCCGCCGGCGGCGCCGCTAGGCTCGCCGCCGTCGCGGGCGCACCCGGCGCCTGGACGAGGACGTATGAGAACGCGCTGGTGTCGTTCACCTATACGCCGCAGGTGGCGGTATCGAGCGACGGCAGCAAAGTCCTGCTCACCGGCATCCATATTGCGGGCAACGGCGATGGCGGTTCCACAGGCTCGACGGGCACCGGCGGCAGCCCTGGTTCGACGAACCCGACGAACCCGACGAGCCTGGGCACGCCGGCGGTGCCCACCGTTTCTATCGGTGTGGGAACGTTTGCTGGCATTCGCCCAGCCGAAGCCGTGCTGACCGCGTCCGAATCGGTGGCGGCCATGCGCGATCTGCTGCTGCGCACGTCCGCCTTGCCCGGCACCACCGACATCAACACGCCCCTGCAAGCTGCGGATACCGAAGGCAACGTCTGGCTCACGCCCATGGCCAGCCGCAATACGGTCGATACCACCTATGGACGCCAGTACAGCGAGACGGTCACGTCGCTGAGCCTCGG
>NZ_QMFZ01000083.1:0-13357 GCF_003294055.1 Burkholderia reimsis | reverse complement strand
GGCCGATCGCAATATCGCCCGTCAGCGGCGCAGCAGCGGTTCCTGCCGCGGCTCCATCGCCAAGCGCGATCGCTGACTGACCATACGCAGATGCATTGTTGCCGATCGCAACGGCACCTTGCCCGAACGCGGTGTTCGAGTTGCCGAGCCCAACCGCACCGCCCGTGCCACCGTATTGCGTTCCGTCGGCTGTGTTGTTGTTACCGCCCGCGAACGAACCCGTGCCCGTCGCGACGTTCGGATCGCCGATGGCGACTGCGCCTTCGCCGTTCGCGACGTTGCCGTCACCTATGGAAACGGAGCCCAGGCCCGGCGCGCTGGCGTTGGTGCCGAATGCGACCGAATTGTCGCCGGCTGCGTTAGCACCATTGCCGGCTGCGAGCGCGTTCAAACCCGTTGCCGTCGTCGTCGCGGTCTGCGGGTTGTACTGGCTGCGCATCACACCGTTCTGGCCCTGCTGGAAGCCAGCGATCGCCGTCGAGGTCGAGGTCGACAGCGAAGTCACGCCGGTCGAGAGCGACGCGGCCGCGGTCGATGCCGACGTCGACAGGCTCGTCACGCTGCTATTGGCGCTCGACACGGCGGTCGACGTGGAAGTCGACAGCGAGATCACATTGCTATTGGTCGACGACAGCGACGTCGACAGCGAACCGACGCCGCTCTGCGCCGTGCTGAGGCCCGAGGACGTCGCCACGGACAGGCTGGCCACATTGCTGTTGGTGGTCGACAGTGCAGTCGAAACCGAGCCGACACCGGTCGACAGCGAACTCGCAGCCGTCGATGCCGACGTGGACAGACTTGTCACGCTGCTGTTCGTCGACGAAAGCCCGGTCGATAGCGAACTGACGCCCGTGGAAGCCGACGTGGACAGGCTTGCAATGGTGCTGTTGGTTGCTGAGGCCGCAGTCGACAGCGAATTTACGCCGCTCTGCGCCGTGCTGATGCCTGCCGACGCCGACGTGGACAGACTCGCGACGTTGCTGTTCGTTGTGGAGAGCGCGGTCGACGCCGACGTCGACAACGATGTCATTGTGCTGTCGGTCGTCGAGAGCCCGGTCGACAGAGAGTTCACGCCCGTGGAAAGCGACGCCTCGGCCGTCGACGACGTGGTCGACAAGCTTGTGAGGCCGCTGTTTGCGGTAGAGACCGCGGTCGACGTCGAAGTCGACAGTGACGTCAGGCTGCTATTCGTCGACGCCACGGACGTGGACAGTGAATTCACGCCGCTTTGGGCCGAGCTGATACCGCTCGACGCAGACGTCGACAGCACGGTCAGATTGCTGTTGGTCGTCGACAGCGAGGTCGACAACGAGCTTACGCCGGTCGACAGCGATCCCACGGCTGTCGAAGTCGAGGTCGACAGCGAAGTCATCGTGCTGTTCGTCGTCGACAGGCCGGTCGATGTGGTAGTCGACAGCGACTGCAATTGACTGTAGTTCACGGCGTCTGCCGCCACAGTACCGGCAGCCAGACCCGTGATCTTGTTCGTCGACAGCGTGATGTTGTTGTGAATATTGACGCCACCAGCGGCACTGATATCCAGAGCGCCGGTAGAGAGCGATATGAATCCACCTGTCGTCGTTGCATAGAAGCTATTACCGCCACCCGAAGCCGTAATGCCAGCAGTTCCGGTGCCAACACTACATCCAGCCATCCAGACCGGAGGGGTTTGATTGCTGACATAGCCGCCGGGAGTACTCCATGATGCCGCCGCGGACGTACATGAATAGCTCGCTTGTGCATATACGAAGTTGCTACCGCCCAGATCAGCGAACAACATGACTGCGCCGACCAACGCAACACGGAGCCCAGTAGTCATCCCAGGCATCCCGATTTCCACACGGTCGGATACTGCCTCAGTTCGGAACGAATTCCCCTTGCCAACCGCGCTGGATATTTCGCTAACGACCACCCAGCAATTCCGAACCTTGCTGAAAATAACCCTATAAGCTTTATTCATTATTAACCTCCAACCTCACCGTTTTCGCCGCGCAATATTTTTTTGGTATTGCAAAGCGGCGCCTCGTGCCAAAGAAAGCAGTGAACCCTCCCCTGCGTGATCACAAAAACTGTTAATACGCTCTTTCGGAAGACCTAAAGAAATTTCCAATCGTTTAAAAATCAACCAATTAATCAAAATAGATATTTGCTTTCGAAAATATCCAGATCACCAATAAGAGAAATTTCTGGCGATTTATCCCGTGTATCTGATCCCACCGAAGCGCTACATCGCCGCTTTCGGGTTATCCGCAAACCACTCGGAAATAAGCCGTCCGTGATGCCGTCCGGATTGCGCGATGCGTCTGAGCAAACGCATCGAGTCGGCGCGGCTCTGCCACATCAGCACTGCGGCCAATCGATCACGCATCACCAGCGCTATGGCCGAGCCCTTGCCGTACACCCCGCTCGCCAGACCGGCCACATAGGCCTCGCGCACCTGCTCTCGCAGCGAAGGCTCGACGCTGCGTTCGAGCACCGCGGCCGCATTACGCTCGAACATCTGCACCGCCCAGTCGATGGCGCCTTCGGGCTCATCCGATACGTCGGCGGAATTCGCTTCACACAGCCATTCCGGCATATCCCACGACGCGTCCTGCGCATTCACGACATCGGCGGGCCAAAAGGCACACGCGGACCGCGTCGCACCCGCATCGTCGAATCGCCTCTCCGGAATTCCCACGTGCCGGCCCTGAACCCAATCGGCACCGGCTGCGCGCGCCAGCGCGAGCATCTCGTCGGTTTCCACTCCCTCCACGACCACGCAACGCGCACACTTCCGGGCGATCTCGATCAGCCGCGCAAACCGATCGCTGCCCGCCGCGTTTTCGCAAGCGGCCTTGAGAAGCGACCCGGCCACCTTGACGATGTCGGGCGTCCCGATCGTCATCGCGGTTTCGACGCCATGCCCTTCGCCGATGTCGTCGATCGCCACGCGGCAGCCCAATTCCCGCAACCGCGCGACGAACGTCGCGGCCTGCGGCCCGCGCAGCCGCGCGGTCTCGGTAATTTCGACAACGAGGCGTCGTGCCACTTGCGGCATCGACGCAAGATCGGCCAGGATCGGATCCCACCATGCGTGCTCGCCGACGCTCAATGCGGACACGTTCACACCAAGGCAGTAGTCGGGATCACCGGCAAGGTGCTCCATTACCTTGCTGACGGCATATCCGTCGACATGGCGCATCAGCGACAGGCGCTCGAGGCTGGGAATGAACTGGCCGGGAAACAGGACACCGCTGCCGTTCGCCGACCGAAGGCGCACCAGCCCTTCGTGGTATAGGACCGCTCTGGGATCCCGAGCGCCGCACACCGGCTGGAACACGAATTCCGCGGCGCCGGCGTTGATGGCCTTCAGCGTCGTCAGGGCCACCGCGATATCGTGCTGACGCTGCAAATGACGTACCGCCGCCCCGGTCGGCTCCGCTACACGCACGTGTTTTCGAATGTTCATGCCGCTCTCCATCGTCAACGATGCGTCGGGTGGAGAATCGGCCTGGCATTCGATCAACCGACGGCAGATCGCTCTGCCGTCGCGCAAACCGTTACCCCACTCGGCGCAAGCCGGCGATCACACCTGCCAGCCATCTGAATCTGCTTCGACGGGCGCGTTGCAAAAGGGAACCTTTTCCGCATGCGGTCGACAGGTCGAAGCCCGTACCGTTGTCGGTCACAGTCAGCTCGATGCTCGAAGCGGTGCTCGCGAGCCGGATCTCCACGCACGTCGCCCGTGCGTGCCTTGCGATGTTCGTCAACGCTTCCTGGGCGATTCGGAAGATGGCCGTCGATTGCGCCTCGGGCAGATCCGGTTCATCACCGTCAATGTGGAATCGGCAGGGCACTTCGCCGTGTTGCATGTGTTCGCTCGCCAGCCATTCGAGCGCCGCGGCCAGGCCATAGTTGAGCGCGACCGGCCGCAAATGGCTCGCCACGTCGCGGACGATACGCATCGTCCTCTCGATCAACGCTAACATCTGCTTGGCTTTCTGCCACTCCGGGCCGTCTTCCGGAAGCTTCGCCTTCAGCAGGGAAACGTCGATCTTCAGCGCTGTCAGCAACTGCCCCAGTTCGTCGTGAACGGTCATTGAGATCTGCTTGCGGTCGCTTTCCCGTATTTCCTCCATATGGGCCGATAGCCGGCGCAGCTGTTCCCGCGACGCGAGCAGGTCGGCCTCCGCTCGCCGTCGTTCCGCCACCTCGCACTGCAGCCGGTCGCGATGCTGCTGCAGCTTCTCACGCGCCCGTCTCCGTTCGGTGATATCGGTCAGCAAGCCTTCGATGTATTCGGGGGCCCCGTTGCCATCCGGTATGCTCCTCGCATTCACTTCGACCCAGATCGCCGCACCGTCGCGCCGCCTTATCTGCAGTTCCACCCCGACGATCCGATCCTCGATTTCCGATGCAGCGAACAAGGCTCTGACCTGCGCCGGGGAAAACACCAGCGATTCATGCGCGGCGGCACTGCCGTTGATCAAATATTCGGTCGACTGATATCTGAGTACGCGGGCCATTGCAGGGTTTGCTTCGCACAAGCATCCGTCCCTGTGGAGCAGGAATATCCCCTCGATCGCATTCTCGAAGATCCTGCGGTACTTCGCTTCGCTTTCCCGCAGAAGTTCCGTCGAATTCCTCAGGCGATGCACCATGGAGTTCATCCGTATGGCCAACTGGCCGAATTCGTCTGTCGACGTGATCGGACACTCCACATTCAGGTCACCGGAAGCGATTGCGTCGATTGCCGCCCTGAGCCGATTGATCGGCGTATGAACGGCCGACCTCAGAACAAGATGAATCGCGACGTAGAGCATCGCAAGCAGCAGTGCCATCGTGGCCAGCACGGCGAGTTGCTCGTGTCGCATTTCACGTTCCACGAGCGACTTCGACAAAACGACGCGTATTTGACCGAGCTTTTCCCGTGGAGCATCGCCGGACGCTGCGTGGAAAATGTCGCGAACGCGAACGACTGCATCGCTGGGCCCCATATCATGCTGCGGCCGCACCGACGAAACCACGCCAAACCGCGCGTCGTACACGGTGAATTCCACGACCTCCTGATTGGACGCGATCGTGCGCAAAAGAACATCTATCGACGCCTTGTCGACGTTCCACAGAGGCTGATCGAGTGCGGCACTCAACAGCTCGGCGATCCGCGACGCCTTGCCCTCGAGCTCGGCCAGGTGCACCTTGCGTTCGTGTTGAGTCAACGAGTAACCGGCCACGCCAGCCGTCAACACGACGAGCACAAGCAACGACAACATCAATTTGCGATGCAAATTGAGCGAACCCAACGAAACCCTGAGCGAGCGAACTAGACGCGACATCAAGCTGTCGCCATCTTTTCGCCGAGCAGGTGGCTCAGCCTGAAGTCGTATGGACCGTCGTTTCGATATCGGGATGTCGAATAGACGCCGAAGTTCAGCTCATGCGGATGAAGGAATATCGCGTCGTAGTATGACGCTGCATTTTCCGCTTGAACGACCGTGAGAAAATCAGCCTTGATGCGGGCGCTGCCGCGCGTCGCGAAGTCTCGACCGTTGTGATAGTCATTGATCAGCACCATCGCGAACGCCCCGATGAAGTAATCACCGGCCATCATTGCGCGAAGCGTTCCCTTCATCACGCGCTGGAGCGCCTCTTGCAACGCCCCGATTCCGCCGACAACAGCTCGTACTTGACGCGTCTCGGCTGCCTTGAGCGCTGCCAACGTAATCGAATCGTTCGCTCCCCAGATGACGTTCGTTTCGGGATAACGGGCCAGCAGGACGAGTGCCTTCTCGTAGCTGTCCGAAAAGCTCCAGTTGCTGAACACCAATTGATTGATGTGCGCGTGCGGCGCCCGGGCGAGCCACGAGCCGACGCCTGTAGCCCGTTCCATGGATACCGGGGTATTGGGATCCCCCGTGATTCCGATGACGCGAAGGCGCGCGAAGCGACGATCGCGACAGAGATAGTCCATGAGTCGGTAGCCGGCGCTATTGGCATCGGCTGTCAAGGTACCGATCCAGTTGCGTATTCGCCGACGTTCGTCGCCAACGACGCGCCGTTGCTCGTTCGTCAGATCATTGTGGATCAGCACGATTTTCGAGGACGTTCGGCTCAAGAGCCGAAGCATGTCCAGCGCAGCCATCTTTTCGTTGACGATCACGACGTAATCTGGAGCGTCGACCCTATTGGCCACCTCCTCCGCCTGACGCACCATCAGCATGTGGTCTCGTTCGGCGTACAGCACCTCGAGTTGCATGCCGAAATTTTTAGCCGCGATCGACATGAACTTCGAGACAAGCTGCCAATGCTGGCCGGTTTCTCGCTCGGTCGACTCTCCGGGATTGAGGAAGACCACGCGCGCTTTCGCGAATGATGGCGTTGCACCACGGGATGCAATGTTCAGAACGGAGCCGGCACCGGCAACGAGGATTTGTCTGCGATTCATCGGATGATATGACGGCGCGGAACTTCTGAGCGGGACACAAGGGGGCGCATCGCCGATCGGGCCCGCTTGACGCATGAAAAACGGTGTGGACCAAAAGGTTAATTGTCAAAGAAGTATTTTACAATTGCGTACTAGTACCGAGTGTCCCGTCCGGTACGATTCGCCCTGTCCGTGCATTCGCGCCCTTATATTGACGATCGCGTCGATCCCCGTGGCGAAATACCGGGGGCAGACCACGATTTTTGCGCTGGATATTTCTTCGATGATTCGCACGCTGATTGCCGACGACCACGCAATCGTTCGCAGTGGCATCCATCAGGTTCTGGCTACGACCTCTGACATTCAGGTTGTGGCCGAGGCCGCGCAAGGCGGCGAAGTGCTCGAGATGCTTCGCACGCTCTCCGTGAACGTCGTGCTCCTGGACATGACCATGCCGGGACTCAGCGGTATCGATCTGATCCGCCGTGTTCGCGAAGAACATCCCGCCTTACCCATGCTCATTTTGAGCATCCACAACGATCCTCAAACCGTGTCTCGCGCCCTTCGCGCCGGCGCTACCGGCTACGTGACGAAGGACAGCGACCCCGATGTGCTGCTGGCCGCCATTCGCAAGCTGTCGCGCGGAGGGCGATTCATCGATCCTCTACTGGTCGACGCGGTCGTGTTCGACGTCGGTGAGCTCGAGCCGACGGCAGAAGACGTGCTGTCCTCGCGCGAACTCCAAGTGCTGAAGCGGCTGGTGACCGGCAAGACGGTCAACGAGATCGCCTCGGAGTTTTCCTTGAGCGCCAAGACCATCAGCACGCACAAGGCACGGCTGATGCAAAAGCTCAGCATCACAAATAATGCCGAGCTCGTCCGTTATGCCATCCGACACGATTTGGAGATCGATTGATGCCGGCGAGCCGTACCCATCGGCTCCTCACACGCTCATCGGCTTTCGCCATCGTCGCGGATGTAGCGCCGCAGCGTCGACTGGTGAATGTTCAGTTTCTCGGCAACCTGGGCAGGCGAATTATCTTGCAGAAGATTGTCCAGTTCCGCGATCCTGGCGTCGGTCAGCGCCTTGGGTCGACCGATACGACTACCGCGCTCCCTCGCCGCCGCCATCCCCGCCCGCGTACGCTCGCTGATCAGTCCGCGCTCGAACTCCGCAAGCGCTGCGAGCATGTGAAACGTAAATCGCCCGCTGGAAGATTGGGTATCGATATATTCGGTAAGCGACATGACGTGCACTTTCCGCTTGTTCAGATGACCCATGATTTTCGCCAGGTGCGTCAACGAGCGGCCGAGTCGATCGAGCCTCCATACGACCAGCGTGTCCCCTGCGCCCAGTAAATCGAGAGCCTGCTTCAAGGCAGGACGATCCATGCGGGCACCCGAAATGCCTTTGTCGAAGTAGATCGCCTCGCATCCGCATCCCTTCAGTGCCGTTAGCTGCATGTCCAGATGCTGCTCGTCCGTTGAAACGCGTGCATATCCGATCTTCTTTTCGGTCATCATTACTCATACCTGTCGTGAACATCTAGTCACAGTCGCGATGGCCTATGCTAGGCTCAAGCAACCTCCTTCACAGGAAGATCCATGCCGATCCGAGACACGCACATTTTATTTTTTTGAATTAAGATCTGTCCATAACAAACAGCTTAATTATCAAATTATGGAATAAATAAATAACACCCTACACGACACGTAAGGATTTCCCTACAAATCAAATCGGAATATCCAGAGCACCGAAAAAAACATTAATTATTGCTACTCCACCAGATTTATCTTCCCTATAATGAGCCGCTCCTATTCGGAATCGCCACCGCACGCTGCCCTTGCGCCGCGCAGGGACGATCAGCGTGCCACGGCTCCATGAAATTCAGCGCCAGAACGGCGGACGTTCGTCGGTCGTTCGAACACCGAGCGCTGGAAGGAATCAGGCCTGAATCACAAGAACGTGTTGGGGAAGTCTGACGCCTGGCGCCCGCTTCCATGACACGGACGGCCGAGTAGATACGTCAACAATCGCGTCGTCCCGATGAAATCTGATCGGGGGCCTTGCTGAGTTCAAAGGTGGGAGGCGGCGCACGCACGGTAGCGGGCGAGCATTCAGCCGCTCTGGAGAATCGATTGAAACGTGAGCTTCGGGACAATCAGTGTGCGGCCCGCATTTCGCAACTCTTGCGCACGTAGCGCCATAGTGTCGTGCGATGCACGTTCAACGCACGTGCCACGGAGTCTGCAGGCTGGGTTCGAAGCAGGATTTTCGCCTGTTCGATCTGGGAGACGGATAGTGCGGCCGGTCGCCCGACGTGTTGTCCCTTCCCTCGTGCGGCGGCCATTCCCGCGCGCGTCCGCTCGCTGATGATGTCGCGCTCGAACTCGGCAAGTGCACTCAGCATGTGAAAGACGAATCGCCCGCTGGTCGAGCCCGTATCGAGATGTTCCGTCAGCGAGACGACACGAACCTGTCGCTCATTCAGCGTTTCAATGAGTTCGGCGAGTCGCGTGAGCGAGCGTCCCAGACGATCGAGACGCCAGACCACCAGGGTGGTACCGGGGACGAGCGCATCCAGAACCGCGTTCAAACCGGGCCGATCGAATGTCGCTCCCGATACGCCACGGTCGGAATAGATGTGTTCGCAACCATGCGCTTGCAGCGCCTGCAGTTGCAGATCGAGATGCTGTTCCTCGGTCGAGACTCGTGCATAACCAAACTTCATTGCGGCCCAAATACCATGTTTTCTGTACTTTGCATGACCGCGCTACTCGACACGGCACACATTCACGCGCGCAAGCGCTCTGCTTGACGTTCGGCGATCGCTTCAACACCCCGTCCAAGCGTTCTTTACCAAACATCCAGCAAGCGTATCAGTTGCAAACCGGCAAGCCCATTCATCAAACATGCAAAGCTCACTTGCAAATTCGCAAGCAACATGTGACCTCAACGATCTTCGATTGGTTGCGGCCATTCACGAAACCGGATCGCTCTCAGGTGCAGCGCGCCGCCTGGGCCTCAACCACGCCACCATCTTTCGGCGGATCACCGCAGTCGAATCCTGTCTTGGGGTACGCCTGTTCGATCGTCAGCGCGGGCGCTATTCGGCGACGCCGGCTGGAGAGGAATTGGCCATGGCCGGCGCGGAGATCGATGCGCTGGCAGCCAAATCGCTTCGATTGGTTGCCGGTCAAGACATGCGGCCGAGTGGCATCGTTCGTATTGCGACGACGGAGAGCTTTGTCGACAGCGTCTTGCCGCCGATTCTCCGCAGGTGCCGCACGACGTATCCGGAGATTCGATTCGATGTTCTTAGCTCGAACATGATGCACGACCTTTCACGAGGAGAAGCCGATATCGCGATCAGACCCGCACAACGGGCACCGGAAAACCTGATCGCAAAGAAGATCGGCGATCTCGTGTTCGCTGTATACGGCTCCCGGGCGTATCTGAACGCATCGCCGGCGGCGGATTGGCATACGCACGAATGGATCGCGCTCGAAGCCACGCAAAGCCAACATCGCGTCCTGACCTGGATGGAAAAACTGCAGCCCCCGGAGCGCATCGCATTTGTTTTCAGCACGTTCATCAGCATGTGCGCCGCATGTGTGCGAGGCTTGGGCCTGGCCGTCCTGCCCTGCTTTCTCGCAGATACTCGACCGGAACTCGTCAAGCTCGAGACGCTGCCAGAAGACTGCTGGTCGCAGATATGGCTGCTGGTCCATCCTGATCGCTATCGGACCGCACGCGTGAAAACCGTGTTCACGTTGCTGCATCAAGCGTTGGTTGACGAGGCTGATTTGATTGCGGGAAAGACCAAGAACATCGAGACACACGCGATTTTCACTGATCAGGTGGCCGGGTAGTCCAGGGAACTATGTGAGGTGCCGCTGGCAAACTTCGGATAGCCCGGTGTTGACCAGCACTTCAAATTGACAACGCTGTCGAGCCACCCGGCTCGAATGGCTCGATTATCGACAACGGTACTGCAAGGACTGGCGCGATGAGCCCCCAAACCGCGGCCGTTGCGTGGCAACGCGCGGGCTGGGTTGCTCGCCAGCAACGCACACGGCATGGCCTCCGCAACTGAACGGCCGATCGCGTCCCAAACCTCCAACGGCGGCACGACCATCACGGCGAGTAGCTTTTGGACAGCGTGCTATTTCCAGTAGGTCATATCGCCGTCACCCGCCACCTCGGGGATGATGGCGAGCGGCGCTTGTCGAAGGAGGTATAAGGCCTCGGCATACCGTCGTGCTTCCTCCCGTCCGATCGAACTGCGCATAAGGTAGCGAGCGATGCAACGCTCGAGCCACTCGTGTTTGGTGAGAGCGCTTTCGGGGAATTCCATTTCGTTGCCCTTCGCGTCGTCGAAACGCAGTCGTTCAGCTTGGCGGCGCGCATCGTACACGCCCCGATGGGGCGCCAGCAAGCTTCGATTTGTCCTCCTCGCGAAGTGCGAACAAGCGAAAGTACCGCTCGACTTCAGCGATCGGATATAGCTGAGATCACGGCAACACTTCATCAATCAGTCGCTCGATCGATCCGAAGGTCATGCACCACAACCGACTTCGGACCGCTCCGGTAACCATAGTCAGGAGTGGGCCCCATTGCGGTCACTTCTCACGACAGCCCGGCCCGAAGGATCGGTTTTTCAGTGTCTTCGTTCAACGCGGCGCCCCACCGAATCGCGCTTCGACAGGTGGTCCGACCCGCAGGACCTGCCCCGGTTGAAGCGACGAATTCGAAGCGAGGCTGTTCCAGTTCATCAAGTCGGTCGGCTGCTGACCGAACTGCGTCGCGATATGTGTGATGGTATCGCCCGAATTGACGCGATAAAACCCGGCTGCCACGCTGGAAGCGAAGGTTGCCGTCTTCCGACGGTGACTACGGACGCCATGCCCGCTCACCGATGCTTCTCGCGCAAACGTTGCGATTGGATCTCCGGATTCGTCACTTCGGGCGCTAGCCGGCCGCGGTTGAGCCTTGGACGCGTCCGCAGGCACATCGCGGTGTGCGCGGTGGTGTTTGATCGCACGTGGGTGAGGAATGGGCGATGAGGCAGCGTTATCCAGTTGGTCGATAGTCAGTACTTGGATAGGCTGGGCTGCTTGCACCAAATTTCCGAAGATGGTGCAAGCAAGCACAACGCCATAAGCCGCTACGGTATTTCTTCTATTCATTTCAGGTTTTTTGATTTTTTGTGACAAATTGCTGGCAAAAATATACACGCAGCGAGGTGGCATATTAAACACAACACGATTCACGCAAACTGGTCGAGACGCCGAATCATCATTACCGAAACCAGGGTGATTTTTACAAGCCTTGCGAATTCATTTTTCCGGCGACTCGTGGAACAGGCTGCGGCACAACTTTGCCGCAGCCTCACATATCCCTTTTTATTAAAGCATGCTCTTGACACTTCGAATCACAAACAACAGCATAATTGCCCCGATGACCGCGGTAACGATCGAACCGATCCAGCCGCCGCCGAACGATACGTGCAGCACACCGGACAGCCATCCCCCAACGAAAGCCCCCACGATGCCGACGACGATATCGACAATCAGGCCAAATCCGCAGCCTTGTACCAACAGACCCGCGAGCCAACCCGCGATCGCACCGGTTACCAACCAAGCAATCAAACCATGCATTTGTTCTTAATTTCCTTATATCTAAAAAAGACACCACGCGTGAATCACCGGCGCCAGTCGGAGGACCGTTAATCCGTACCATGCATTGGTGACCTCGGGCCGAACAACAATCCGTTCGGTGGCCCCGCCGACAGGAGCCGGTTGCTCGTCAGCGCGGCAACATCGTGGCCCTCGTCCGACAACGAATGCACAATCTGCTTGACGACCGCCTGTACGAGCACGCCGACAATCCCGAATGCGCCAACATTGACGTTGTTGCCGAGTTCCTTGCCGGTTGCTCGCCCCTGGCCTTCCCAGAGTACGTCACCGCTCTTCAGATCAATGAGCTTTGCCGAAGCCGCGACCACGGTCGTACTGTCTACGATCTGGTAAACGGAGCCGTACTGCGTCACTTTCGAATACAGAGCGGCATCCGCGCCGAAGATCTCCCGCAGCTTCGCAGCCGATGTACTCTGAATTTCCGCGGCATTGGTCAACCCGTTCTGCTTGAAGGTTTCGTCCATCACAGCAACCGGCACAACGTAGTATCCGGCTTCGGCAAGCGGCTGCGTCATTTGCGACAGCATGCCGTAGGTCGCGGTGACGTCGTTGGTTTCGTTCAACGGCGGAAGGACGAGGATCGAGCGCGGCTGGCTCCTCTTGAAAGCGGTGTATTCGGTATGCTTCGTGGGCTGAACGCACGCGCTCAATAGCGCGACGATCGACAGCACGGACAGCACTTTGAATGAGATCGTTTTGAACATGGCGCACATCACTATTGGGCGGTTTTCTGTTGGGCAGGCTTCTTCTTCATCAAGAAATCCATGTAAGCCGAGGATTCCGGGAACAGTTGCTTCTCTGCCTGGAATTCCTGCCCAGCGCGTTGCCCATCCCCGATGCCTGCATACAGCATCCCGAGATGCGCATGGAAGCCCGGAGGCGGCGTGTTGCCCTTCGCACGGATCTCCTGCAGCGCCCTTTCAAGCGCGCCGATCTGTTCTTGCGGCGACGTCTTGCCCTTGAAGTACTCGTACACCTGCGGTTGATAGCTGTTCCACTGATAGAGCGGCGGCGGCGTCTGCGCCGCACATCCCGCAAGCAGCAGGAGCGCCGCAATCAGCGGCAACCCAATACCCCGTTTCATGGTTCTTTCCTATTCTTACGCGAATCAAATGGAATTCGTCACGATCACTGCGCCGCCTTGAGGCCGCCCGCGTCCACCTGCTCGACGAGGTGGTTGACTGCCTCCTGAATCGCGAGGTCGAGCACCTTGCCGTTCAGGGTCGAGTCATAGCTCGCGGTACCGCCGAA
>NZ_QMFZ01000082.1:0-13896 GCF_003294055.1 Burkholderia reimsis | reverse complement strand
CGCATTGCCATGACGCTTGCGCATCACGGCCTCCAGTTCGGTACGTTGTTCGCTCGTCAGCATCGTTCTCGGCATGCCCAAGCATATGGGATCGATACATCCAATTTCAATGATTCATCGGACTAGCGTCAATCGCGAATGCCTATATTGCCGCATCGTTGGGCACCCGTCGCCGCTTGAGTGACGGCAATTTACCCCGAGGAGTGTCTTAGCCGGGTGCTTACCAAGCTTCGCGGACGAGAAATGGACAATTGAAAGCTCACGGCGGCGATCTACGGCACGAGGTCCGCGCGAGACATGATTCGACATCTGCGCAAGCGTTACTTCTCGTCCTCGACGCCGGCGGCTGAAGAGAGATCTTTAGTTCGAAAATTGTAATCAATTTATTCGGGTCTATGCGTGATGGGTGTTCGTGTGGTCAAGTACTGCGCAAAGTCATTCGCCACCTCGGGATGGCGGAGAGCAAAATCGACTGTCGCCTTTAGATAGCCAAGCTTGTTACCGCAGTCGTATCGCGTGCCAGTGTATTTGTACGCGAGGACCTGCTCCTCAGACAACAAAGCCTGAATTCCGTCCGTCAGTTGCAGTTCACCGCCGGCGCCGGGCTTTATTTCACGAAGATGCTTGAAGATACAAGGCTTAAGGATATAGCGGCCGACAACGCCGAGGTTCGATGGCGCGACGTCAGGTGCCGGTTTCTCGACGATCCCGGAAATCTTGATAATAGATTGCTCCCATTCCTTGCCGTCGACAACTCCATATGATTTCGTTTCAGAGTTGGGTATTTCCTCAACTCCAATGACCGAGCTATGATAATGATCGAAAACATCGACCATTTGCTTCATGATGGGTTCTTTGCCATAAAGTAGATCATCGGCCAAAATGATCGCAAATGGATGATCGCCGACGAGCTTTTCGGCGCAGAGAACGGCATGCCCGAGACCAAGTGCTTCCGGCTGTCGTTGCGTGGCTTGATACTTTTCACAAGCTTCAGCAAGCTTTCCTTGCCACGCGCTTGGAGTTCTGCTTCAACCTCATATGATTTATCGAAGTGGTCTTCAATGGATCGCTTGCTCCGGCCTGTAACAAAGATCATTTCAGTGATTCCAGCAGCGATCGCTTCCTCGACAGCGTACTGGATCAGAGGTTTATCGACAACTGGTAGCATTTCCTTAGGGCTGGCCTTAGTGGCTGGTAGAAACCGCGTGCCTAAGCCAGCTACGGGGAATACGGCTTTCGTTACTCTTGGCATTTCATTTTCCTGAATAGAAATTGTAACGGATCGAAGCGATTTTTCTGGATAAATCGTTCCACCCATTTTTTTGAGGATGTTAATTTGAAATGGGGACGCGCCTGCCACGCCAATGGACATGAGCGCCTACGGATGCTCCAATCCATTGAAATAGTAGGGCGATATCCCGTAGTGGGATCAATGGGAGATCAAAGATAAAATCCCTCCATCCATGGCAACCTCGTGCGTGGACAAGCAAGCGGGCCATTGTGCCGATCACGGTGTTAGTAGCCAACACCATTTCGGCGGTGTGCGAAGGCGACACCAGTGTGACGGGGTGCAGGCACGCAGTTTCCAGGAGACAAAGGCTCAGGATCAGCCAAGGCGTGGTAAATGTTACAAAAAGAAATGCAAAGCCTCCTGGATTGACGGACCGAATGGTGCGCAGCCATCTGGTCTCCCTTTTCCACAGATCGCGTAATGTCCATTCAATAACGTCTGTCGTTACGAGAAAGGGAGACAGTACCGTGTTGAGGCCCTGGTCCCGGGCGGACTTAGCCAACATAAAATCATCGGCGAGGCAATCCTTCAGTGCTTCGAAGCCTCCGATTCGTGCGAGGGTGAGCTTGTGGAAGGCGAGCGTCGCTCCGAACCCGAACGAACGAGACCCGACCGTGTGGGCAACACGCACGGACGGCGCAAACCATTCGTTGATGAACATCGCACCAACTCTGGACCATAAGCCAGCGATTCCGCGGGCTTGGTACAAGCACGTGGACACGCCGACCTGGCGAGTGCAGTCGATCACTGGAGCCGTTACCACACGAAGGTAATCGCGTGAGACGGCGATGTCACTATCGGCTAGGACCAAGATGTCGTGACGTGCGTGCGAAATCATGTTGATCAGATTACTGACTTTCCGATTGGTACCATGAATGCGTGAATCAACAATCAAATCGATATGGAGATTTGGGTACGCATTCTGCAATCGATGAACCACCTTGACGGCAGCATCGTGCGCTGACGCGACGCCAAAGATGATCTGGAAACGGGGGTGATCTTGTTCACAGAAAGTTGCAAGATTCTCGAAGAGCCGCGGTTCGTCGCCGCATAAGGGCTTTAGTATGCTGACGGACGAAGGCGCGTTCTTATAGGTTATTGCCCGAATCTTCGTCTGGGATCGCAGGCGAGGCATCGCCAAGGCGGCAACGAGGGCATATAAAGATGTCAAACAGCATAGGCTCACCATTAGCCAAATGCCTGCAGTCCAAAGTATTCTCACATCCATCACGCCGCCTCTTGAGAACTAGAGGTCACTGTCGGAGAAGATCCTCGGATCGCCATTATGTGAAGCGCATCAAAACAACCCCGTTCGCTTAGTGCGAGCAGCATGTTTTTCCCGGTCAAGCGCTTGCCTTCCATAATGATGGGAAGGAGGCGATGGGCGACGTGCGGTCTGACGCGCGTCTCGGGTCGATGCTTGATGTAGAAGTCAATGTCGTGTGTGGCGTACTCCATGACGGCTTCCGGATCGTTTGCGTCGGGAAGGTCGTGTCGCAACTCGTGCTCCCAGCGGATCGTGTCTCCAATGACCTGCGGCGTGTAGGTTTCTTCCGGAATAGTGAAGAGCTTGCGAGCTTGTATCCAGTCGATGGTCAGGCTGGTAAAGCGAGCAATCCAGACGCTACCCGTGAATCCGGCCAGGATCGGAAAGAACCAGAGCATGATGTCGCTTGGCGTCACCCACTTGTTCGAGAGGACCTCGATGATGAGTGCGCGCGCGTTCGAGATGCCGTCGACGGCATAGGCCATGGAGACCCAACAGATGATTCCGATCACGCTTACCCAGCCGAAATGTCGGAAACAATCAGACCACGGGAGCGGATCATCGTCACGCTGTTGAGTTCCCCACGAGATACTCTTTCGCTTGGCCCAAAGCCATACAAACCGGGTGACGTAGATCATCATGATCGGGGAGAAAAAGAAGGAGAACACCGTTTCGAGCAGCAACGACCAGGCGAGCTTGTCCTTTCCGCCAAAACCACGAGCGCGATCGCTCTTTACGTGTACGGCGAACGCCAGGAAGCGCGGCATGAACAGGAATACCATGGACGAAACAAGCAACATCATCATCGGCATTTCCAATAGCCGGATGGACCCGATCACGAGATTCCCTTTGCTCAAAAAATGAACCATTCCGTATGCCGATACGACCAGGAACGTTGCCCAGAGCGGAGCGGCGAGATAGCCTACCGATCCGTTGAGGAACGTCTCCCGATGAACCGAACGAAGTCCGTCGATGAACAGGAACCGAAGATGTTGCATGTTGCCCTGCATCCAGCGGCGTTCGCGAATCAGAAATCCTAAAAGATTGGCGGGAATCTCTTCGTAGCTTCCTTCAAGTTCCGGGAGGAACCAAACTTCATAGCCGGCACGCGCCATCATTGCGGATTCGATGATGTCGTGGCTGAGCGGCTTGCCGCCCCACGGGGCTTTTCCTGGTAGTTCGGGGAGAATGCAATACTTGATGAACGGTTTCATCCGGATCATCGCATTGTGCCCGATGTAAGATGCATGCCCCATGAACATGGCTTGCAGGCTGTATGAAAAAACTGAACCGTAAAGTCGACCGGCAAACTGCTGCATCCGGCCAAACAGACTGCGGCGCATGACCGGTTTGGGGTTGGTTTGAAGAATGCCGATGCGTTGATTTCCCTCCATCATTCGCAGGAGTTCAACGATCGTTTTGCCGTCCATGATGCTGTCCGCATCCATGACCAACATGTACTCATACTTCTTTCCCCACCGCCGGCAAAAGTCGCTGATGTTGCCGAGCTTGGCATTCTGGTTGACGGGACGACGCCGGTAAAAAAAACGTCCTTCCGGAAAACGCGCGCTCAGCTTATGCACGGCACTTTGTTCAACGACGTTGTATTCGAGCTTGCGGCTGTCCGACAGGAGGAAGTTGTCGAAATGGTGAGCGTATTCTGGGAATTCATGCGCGATCGATTCCCACGTCGCGGCCATGCCGGCAGCAACCCGCGGGACATCTTCGTGGTAGACCGGATAAACGATGGCGACCTTTGCTTCCCTTCGTGGTTCGCGAGCCGACTTTGACGGGTGCCATGGGTTGTTGCCCGGACCCCGAAGGGTGTGCCAAGTTCCGAGCGCCAGCTTGAAAAAATTCGAGGCGAGGAACCAGGTCATGATTCCATAGATCACGAGATAGATCTTGATCGTGATCTCGGGCATTTGTTGCGCGCGCAGCGTGTAATTCGACAGAAGCAGAATGATGGTGGTAGTGACGAAGGTCAGCGCAAGCGTAACCTTGCGCCGATATTCGACGACCTGCTCCCAACGGGGAGGCTCGCCGATTGGCGCGCGCAGGTCATGCGAGCGCCAGAATCGGCGCCATATGTTGTGTTTCCAGGACACGTTCAGCGGAGGAGGGGCGACGGTGATCCGCTCTGGCTTGGGCTGGATCACCGACTCCTGATTGGCTTCGAGCCATGCGTGGAGGTCGTCCCATGTGCGCACCGACGAGCGGAGCTGTGCGGCCTCCCCGGC
The DNA here is from genome assembly GCF_003294055.1 of Burkholderia reimsis. Taxonomy (NCBI): domain Bacteria; kingdom Pseudomonadati; phylum Pseudomonadota; class Betaproteobacteria; order Burkholderiales; family Burkholderiaceae; genus Burkholderia; species Burkholderia reimsis. Next base: position 9,098 of record NZ_QMFZ01000082.1, on the reverse strand, counting down.
GGGGAGGCCTAAGCGATCAATGTAGGCAGCGAACGTCATATCATCGGACGGCCTGGACGGGGACCGCGAGCTGAAACAGGATGCTCAGCGCGCGCTGAACGGGTACGATCGGTGCTTCTGCGACGTAGACCATATCGCCATCCTTGATCGGGAATTTGTGAGACGCGACCAGCCCTTCGAGTTTGTTCCAGGCGAAGTTGTAAAGCACGGGGCGTTCGCCCTGCACGGGCTCTTCAAGCACGAACACGGCGTGATCATCTGCGGCGTTGGCGTCCAGGCCCGACGCCGAAGCCAACACTTCGGCCAACGTGGGGACGTGCGCGAAATCAAGCTCACCGTTCTTGTGAGCGCCACCACCGACAACCGTCACTCGTACCAGCGGAGCGCGTCTGACTAGAACTCGATCACCCGGGGCCAGCGCGATTTGCTGGGTCAAGGCTTCGTCAAGCGGCAACGTCACGGATGCGCCCTTTCGAACGACCGTTACCTGCGTGGCAAGGCTGTCGCTGCGCTGGCCGTTCGCCGATCCGATGAGGTCCGCGCCGTTTCCCAAGGCTTGGGTCAAGGCCGAGGCGAGCGAAAGTCCAGCCGGCGTCCACGGGAGCGATTTGGGCGCGCCGATTGCCCCGGTAACGAGGACACTGCCTTGCGGCGTGGAGGTCACGGAGATCTTGGCGGACGGACTCTGCAAAATGCCCAGCGCGGCGAATTTACGTGCGATCGCCGTTTGCGCGGCATCGAGCGTCAGCCCCTGAATCGATGTCGGGCCGACATAGGGAAGGTCGATCTTCCCGGCTTCGGAGACCGTGTAGTCCCCGAGGTCGATCGACGTTGGGGCGTTGGATACTCCCTGCGGCGAATCCGAGCCGGGCCAGGGTGAAATCGTCCAGACTTGAAGACGCAATGCATCGCCGGGCGCAAAGGTGAACGCCCCGTGGCGCTTCTCGCCGGACAGTGACGCCAGCGATTGCTGGAGCATTGTTTGTCGGAGCGTTATCTCGGTCGCTGTTCGCTGTTGGGCGAGAGCGGGCGTGACGTTCACGATATCGACATCCTGGCTCGACGTCACGGAGGATGCAGAGGGTCCAGCGGACGGCAGGGTGCCACACGCGGACAGTGCCAACGCACTGCTCAAAAGTCCGAGGCGAGTGGTTAGAAAGAAGTGCTTCATCGGAGAAGTCCCCACAAAACGAGAGTCGCAAGCAGTACGCCGGCGATCCATTCCAAACGCCGTGGCAGTTCGGGGGCATGCGGGCTGGACGGGGCACTAATGATGTTCAGGTAATACTTGTTCTTCATCGCGTTCAGTTGCGCCTGCTGGACCGCAGTTTCAACTTCACGCAACATGGATATATCGTTGTCGCGTGCTACCGTCAGCTCGTCATAACGTGCTGCTTGGCGTGAAAGAATCTTGCCTTCGTTTTCCGTGCTCGAGATCTTGGCTTGAATGGCGGCCATGGCCACCGTTAGATTTTTGGCGACAGGGTTATTGGGTGTAGCTTCCGAGATGGCGTCGTACTGCGCCGCCATTCGAGTTTTTTGTTCGGCCAGCGAGTTGAGAAGCGCCAGGTTGGAGTTGTACAAGCCGGAGGGGTCGTGCATGCCGGTCGAGGTTCGATAGGCGGCGAGCGCGGCACCGTCACTCTTCAATTTGGCCTCGACCGCGGTGCGTCGATCGACTGCGTTCCTGATGTAGTCCGCTTCCTGTTGGCGGTTCATTTCGTCGATATGATGAACGGCGTCTTTCAATACCTGCTCGGCGATCGTAGCGGCAAGAGAGGGGGAATAGCCCTCAACCGACAAGGAGACGATTCCGCTGTTTTGGTCGATTGCGGTATTTACGCGCTTCTGGTAGTAATGCCACAGCGTGACGTCGCTTTTACTGAAGAATGTCGAGAATCCACCGAAGCGACTGACGAAATCTCCGTGGCTGAAATGTTCTGGCAAATTGATCGTCTTGGATACGTTTAGGTATTCATCCCAGGAGCCGACGTAATCCTTGACGATGTATGCGCCCTCTGTAGAGTTACCGCCGCTCGTACCCGAGAGCATCGACGAGAGGTTTTCTGAAGCCTGAACCGGTTTGTAAACAATGAGGGATGCCGTCGACACATAGATGGGCGACGCGATCAGCAGAAAGTAGACGAGGCAAACAATGTTCGGGACCATGAAAACGGTCCAAAAAAGTGGCTGGCGAAGCGCTTTCATAATATCCGATGGTCTATAAGGATTTGTTTATAATTTCGAGTATTTTTTTGCGAGTAATCGGAATTTGTGTTTGATGTGTATGAAATATATCGACTTGGGAAGGCGAGAAGTACCGTCCTCGTCGCCGTGTTCAGTGGTATCCCCGTGATGCATCATGTCACCAGCTTTGTAAATTTTGCGTTACGTGATTCATCGCATGAAAGCGCGTCACCCATTTGTACCGGATGCTAAAGTGCAATGCAACCCCTTGAGTCGGGAGTTGCATTTATTAGTGTCTATTGAAATATAATGTGTTGTTGTGATTTGTGGTGGAATTTTGATTGACTGAGTTTCCAATTAACTGGGGCGGTGATGCGGAGTTTCATTAGTGATGCGCGCCAATAAACGTGCTAGCGGTGCTGATTTCCATGCTCGACGCCCAGCATCCCCTAGATGTTGTCCAGATCGATCATACATAGGCCGCATATTGCTGGTAAGCGGACGGGGCGGTCAGACCATTGGTGGACCCTGGCTCTCGCTGGCGCTTGACCCTGGTCATCATGGTGTGTTGATGAAGTGCGCATAACGCAACTGCCGGTCGTTGTACGACTGCCTCTGACAACTGGTTGCTCAAACATAATTGTCCTGGGCTGTTGGCTTCATGAAGGTGAATTTGTCCGCGAAGCCGCGACCATCACGCTCCGGTACAGGTTGCGCAACGTCAAACCGGCGCTGTACTTGCCGTGTCCTGTATTGACAGCAGCGCCGTCGCTGGCGAGCCGCGCGACATGCTCGGCGGATTTGATCAGCCCAAACAGCGTAACCCAGCGCGCCGAAACTTCGAAGTCGCGTTCGCGGTTGTTAGATGCGGTGGTGTGCGTGACATTGTTGCTCTCGATGAGCGGCTAGCGGTCCCGGTGCCTATGTGACGGATATTTGAGGGCTACGTTAATCGATATTCTTTCGTCCCTTTCAATTTCCCGTCGATGTGTGGTTGACGAGAGACGCGACGGTCGGGCGCCGTTGCGCGACGCGAAAACTGAACGGATTTTGAATGGGTCGAGTTTTTGCCTATTTCGTAGGCACGTTTCCGGGATTCGTAAAGCGGCTTTTGTGACATGTTGTCGTCGATATTCGAGATGGCCAACACTACTGCCGAGCCGGAAGCCCGTTCAATTTCGGTCGCGTGATCAACTGTTTCGGCTCGCTGATCACTCATTACGGGAACGCGATCATCCATTTCGTCAAGATGATCGCTCGTTTCGGAAGCCGGTGATCGGCGATCACCTTTGACCGAAACGGCCGATTGCCATCAATCGGAGCTGCTGATCACGTTTGCTGAAATACCTGCCATAACGAATCGATTGCACGCCATCCTGCAATGTGTCGTAACTGCTGTGGATTTTACGGAAATTATATTGCAGCCCCCGGAAAGAGGCGGGCAGGTTCATCTTTCAACGGTTGGCAAGTTGTTGACATTTATTGATAAGGTTTTGTGGTGTCTGTTTGTTCATTAATTGGCGTGTTTTATTGTTTTGGATGTGAAGTATTTTAGATGGATTCTGTTTGTAGTCGATAATTGTCATACTTTGTTCTTGGGTGAATCTGGCGGTAGACAATTTGAGATGAAGTTGCTACGTTGTTTCCAAGCGCATCTTGAGATAAGGGGGCAGTAATAACGATGGCCGTGCTGCGAAGCCTTTGACTCGATAGATGCACTCATCCATGTTGTTTGAATGAGTCATGTATTGCTGCACGGAGTGATGTAAATTTTTGGGGGGCTGTGTAAGGATTGTGCCCGACATCGCGTGGCCCCGCTAAGTGATCACGGAAAATTTTCGGCAGAAGCAACATCAGTTTGTATTGATTGAGCGGCTATCGAAGTGTGCGTTGATGGAGCGCGCAGGACATATCCGGGAGGGCGATACGTGGTAAGAGATGACGCACTTAGTTGGATTGAGCATCGGAGGAGATGTCGCGATGCAGATCGGCGAACGCTTGTTGGCTCCAACTCCTATCTTGACTAAACAGAAACATGGTCGTCCGTTGATCGATGAGGGCGGGTTGTTTCGACGCTTGCTTGGCATCAAGCGTACATTCCACCGTCCGTCGTCTGATCGGATGGTGATGCGAGCACCCATGCTCAAACATCAGCTGTCTCCACAACATGTGCGATCGAAGACGAGCGAATTTTCTTGGCGCTTGGTTATGATGCTTTGATGCTAATTCATCGGGGTGGGATGTTTGTGGCTTGCCCGAGATTGATTTTGTGATGTGATCTGCTGATTTTATTAATAAATTATATATGCAGTGTTGTTAAGAGTGGGCTGTGCTAATAGATATCTGAGGGAGAGGGTTGATGAGTTCGTATAAGGAAATTCTTGAAAAGATTGAGAAGCTACATGCAGAGTTGACGTTGGCAAGGGAGCGAGAGGCACGGGAGTTCGCAGGTCAAGTCAAGAAGGCTCTTCAGGATGCCGGGATCGACGTCAATTTTATGCTGAGCGGGAGAAAGCCGGGAAGGCTAAAAGGGGACAAAATAAAGCCAAAATATTGGAATCCGGAAACAGGGGAGACCTGGAGCGGTAGAGGAAAGATGCCGTTATGGCTGCGAGGTAAGAAGATTGAGGATTATCTAATTGATAACGGTGAAGCGCCCGATGCTGGTTCCCACACCCCTCGAAGTCAGTAGCTTCAATCGAATGTCTGGGGCGATTTTGATATAAATTTTTTCATCCGGCATGCTCGTGTTGTCTGGAGCTTCGGCCTATTTATGTACAAAGTAGACCTGAGAGATGATATCAAAAAATATTTCAAAGAGTTTGCGGCGACGCGGAGGATTTGGAAAAATTCGATCGTCGTTTGCATGTATCTCGTTTCTCGTATTGGCCGGAAACGCAAGTGCTGTTTCGGTTCAGAGATTTTCCTATTCGTTCAACGACCAAGAGGCGGGTTTAGGCAAGGTGTCTGCTCAGCTCGCGAAGCAATCCGCTATGTGGGTTGGCGAGGTGGTTGACGAAGTTCATATGAGGGAGTGGCGGGGCAAGCTCACCGCGGTGCTGCGGCAAAGCGGGTATCCGATCGGACTCATAGTGCTTACGAAATCAGCTCAGGCGGACGCGCAGCGAACCGGGGTGGTGCAGTTTCGTGTTTTTTTGGGCGCGATTGGGCGGCTGGATTTGAAAAATACCTCGCGCGTTTCTGACGAGCGCCTTTTGCGCACGATTCGTCAAGCGATGTGTGAAGAGCCTCAGGATGTCGGGCACGGCTGTGTACTTGAAGCCAGCCGACTGGAGCGTGCCACCCAATTGCTGCAGGACATTCCGGGTGTTTCGTTGGCTTCAGCTCCGCAATTGGATAGTTCGGGCGTAGCCACCGGAGAAACTCACATGGTGATGCAGACTGAGCCGCGCGGGAAGCCTTGGACGGCGGATCTGACGTTGGACAACGGCGGAACCCACTCGACTGGGTCACTTCGCTTGGGCGTTGTTGCATCAGGAAACAACCTCTTCGGAGCCGGCGACCAGTACCAAGCATCTCTATTTACAACGAACAAGCATATGTGGAGTGGATCTGCAGGAATGAGCGCTCCGCTTGGCTACGACGGCCTACGCTGGTCAACTTCGGTTGGGAGGTCGCTCTATTCCATCAATGAAGGCGTGCTTGTCAAGGCTGTAGCCGATGCCGTCAGCGTTGGTGTCGTCTATCCGTTCGTTCGTGGTCTGGACTTGAATGTCAATGGTGTCTTGGAAGCGATGGAAACACGCACGCGTGTGACTTATCCCGATTATGGATTTGCGGTGCATTCGCGCTTACATGCGATACGTGGCACGCTCTCTGGTAATGATGGTGACCGTTCCCAACAATTGGGACTTAGCCAGTGGCAGGGGAGTGTCGCATTAACGGTCGGTGATCAACAAAATGATGATTCCCAGGATGTGGCTCCCAAGAGAGCGGGACACTATGCCAAGCTCTTTGCCGCGATTTCGCGCCGACAAAATGTGACAGATTCCGGAAATATATACGCAGTCGCGAATGTTCGAGGTCAGTTATCAAACAAGAATCTCGACTACAGCGAAATGCTGAGCTTGGGAGGGCCTTCCGGAGTTCGAGCATATCGTTCTGATGAGGGGGCGGTAGATCAGGGCGTCATTGCGTCACTTGACGTGAAGTGGCGGTTCGCAGCGCCGTGGGGGGGGCAAATTTTGCCCGGCGTTTTTGCCGACTATGCAGTAGGGCAAGTAAACCGGAAGCCCTGGCTGGGCTGGGAGACGGGGTATCCGGGAGTGGCGCATATCTCCAATCGCCGGCGACTGGCTGGGTACGGGGTGAGCCTGGATTGGGTCAGTCAATCCGGCTTGACTGCTTCGTTGGCGTGGGCCAAGCGTTTTCCTTTCTCTGACGATTCGTGGATATCACCTGGCAGTGCAAATTCAAGAATTTGGATCACGCTTTCATTTTTAAATAAAACATAGGAGAACTATTTAAAAAATATAGGTGATTTTTTTGTGAATTTGAGGTGTGTTGCCGGAATTGTTAATTTGGGAGATGGACGATGAACAAGAATATCCACAAGCTTGTCTTTGACAAGAAGCGAGGCATGCTGGTTGCTGTAGGGGAGGACGTTACGCCCAGCCGCAAGGTGCCTGGAGAAGCGAACGGTGCGGGAGCAACGCGGCGATTGCTGCGCTTGACGCCGATTGCGTTTGTCGCATGGGCGATCTGTGGTGATCCGACGCTGGCGCAGGTATTGCCAAGCGGCGGTCGAGTGGTTGGTGGGCAGTCGACTATTTCGTCTCCGAATGTCAACACGCTGTTGATCAATCAGACTTCACAACGTAGCGTCATCGACTGGAATTCGTTCAATGTCGGACAGGGTAATACTGTCCAGTTTATTCAGCCGAACGCACAGTCCCAGTCGCTCAACCGTGTAGTCGGGGGCTCGGCGAGCAATATCCAAGGCGCGCTGCGAGCGAACGGACAGGTGTTCATCCAGAATCCCAATGGCGTAATTTTTGGCAAGAATGCAACGGTAGACGTCGGTGCAATCCTGGCAACGACCAAGCAGATTTCTGCGTCCGACTTCATGAACGGAAACCAACTGGTCTTGAGCCGGGGAGCTGGTGCTACTGCTGCGACGGTGGAGAATCAGGGAAGTATCAAAGCTGCGCCGGGCGGGTATGTTGTGCTGATGGGTGATCAGGTCCGCAATAGTGGCATGATCGGTGCCGAGCGCGGGCAAGCCGTTTTGGCTGCGGGTGATACGGCCGTGGTCAGCCTCGCGAACGGCCAAGGAATCCAAGTCGGGTTGACCAGTGCAACGGCCAAGGCGTTGGTGGATAACAGTGGGCAGATCCAGGCGAGTAACGGATCGGTGCTATTGACTGCGCGCGGCGCTGATACGCTGCTGCAGACGGTAATTAACTTGTCTGGTGTGGTTACCGCAGAATCGGGTGCGGTGGTACTCGATGCTGGCAACACCGGTGACTCTGTGATGAGCGGTGCAATCGACGTGGCGGGTCGAGCCCCAGGTGCGCGCGGGGGCACCGTCGTACTCGGTGGGAGCCGGATCGGGTTGTTCGGTAACGCCACGGTTGATGCCAGAGGGGATGTGGCCGGCGGTCAGGTCATTATCGGCGGCGACAGCCTGAAGAAGATTCCGGGCAGTTCTGCGGCGAACCTGATCGGTGAAATCGGGATGGCCGACTATACGCAAATCGATGCGGGTGCGACTGTGCGAACGGGATCGGCGCATGGTGATGGCGGCTTTGTGGAGACATCGGGTCACAGCTTGTCCGTTAACGGGACCTTTGATGGAGCCGCGCCGAACGGGCGCGGGAGCCAGTGGCTGATCGATCCGACTGATGTGACGATCAGTTCGGCGGCAGACAGCGGCTATTCGGGCGGCATTACAGGCGGTTTCAATACGGGCGGCGGTGCCACGGCAAACGTCAACAACGCAACGATCGCGAATGCTCTCAACGTTGGTTCGACAGTGACGATCACCACGGCGGGAACCGGGCCGAGCCAAGGCGATATTTCCGTAATCGCACCCGTGGTGGGTGTGGATGGCAGTCTGACACTGGTTGCAGATAATAATTTCACGACCCATTCCGCAATTTCTGCGCCGAATTTAAATATATCTGCAAACAATATTGACATCGCGCCAGGCGGGACGATAAGAATTGCTGAAACGGCGAATATAACGTCCTACAATTTTTTGCTTCACGCGAATCATACTATAAACGTTGAGCCAGGGGCTGGTTTGGTTTCTGGACCTGATTTTTACGGTGCTGGTGACTCGACCGGACATACGCTATCAGGATTGGTTACTGCTGACAATGTCACGGTAGGTTCCGGTAGTGGACTTTCTGCAGTTATTCCTGCTTATAACGAAAGTGGATTGGGTTCAAAGGTTGTTGCAAATAATGTGACAATCGAGAGCGGGGCGTATCTGGCTGTTACGGATCTGGTTGCCAAAAATATAAGTGCCAGTGGCTCGGGGGCAGCAATTGTTGATACCGCATGGCTCGGATCGAATGTTTACGGCTCCGTAAATATTTCTGCGAATGGCGGAATTATTGATTCTGTTCATGGTACTGATGTAAATATCTCGGCAACAGGTGATTTATCGCTAAGGAAGGTAATCGGACAAAACGTTACTGTAAATAGTGGCAATCTCGCGGTATTGTCGGGCGGAAACATAAGTGCTACCAACGTGACGCTGCATGGAAATCAGAGTTTGTCGCTGGCGGCGAACAGTGCAGTGGCGGGCAGCGTTAATACGAACATCACCGCACCGAACCTGAACATCGCGGGCAACACCGGGATGGCTGGCGTGGGCAACACGACGGTGTCGGGCGACAACGTGACGGTGGGCACCGGCGGCGACATCGGTGGCGACAACGTGA
>NZ_QMFZ01000081.1:0-15157 GCF_003294055.1 Burkholderia reimsis | reverse complement strand
GTGCCCAGGTGGCGGAATTGGTAGACGCACTAGGTTCAGGTCCTAGCGGTGGCAACATCGTGGAGGTTCGAGTCCTCTCCTGGGCACCATCTGTTTTTAAAAAGGTCGGCTTCTAGCCGGCCTTTTTCATTTCCGGCTCCGGAAAAACCTCCCCCCATCTTCTCGAGCAGACCCAGCCGCTTCGATTTGCACCGCCAGCGCAAGCAAACAGCGGCAGCATGCTGCGAGTCCGGCGACAACCCACTGCCCGGGTTCATGCCACCACCCACGCCACCCTCCGCCTGAACGACCGACCTTCCGCGATCCATCCCCGATTCCGGACGCCCCGAGCTACCATCCCCGCCCTCCACCTCAAACCGGGATTTCCCTAGGCTGACATGCCGGCGTTCACGCGGTTAAATAAATCAACGTGATTTATTTAATGCGCCGCTGCACGGCGCGCCATGGAAGGAGACGCCATGAGAAGCCCGCACTTCGGCCAGGGCAGCAACTCGGCCAACGTGCGCCGTTACAACGAGCGCCTGCTGCTGAAGACGCTGCGCCGCGCAGGCAGCGCGTCAAAGGCCGATCTCGCCCGCCTCGCGAACATGACGGGCACGGCGGTCGGCAGCATCATCACATCGCTCGCCGACGCGAAGCTGATCGAATTCGCGGGCCGCACCGAAGGCCAGCGCGGTCAGCCGGCTTCGCTGATTCGCCTCGACCCGCGCGGCGCGTTCGGCATCGGCGTCCATCTCGACCGGATGCGCATCGAAACGGCGCTCGTCAACTTCGCGGGCGACGTGCTCGGCCGCCGCTCGCACGACACGCTGCTGCCTCCGCCTGCCGACGTGCTCGAGATCGTCCGCCACGACATCGAAGCGATGCAGGCCCTGCTCCCCGACCACGAGCGCGCCCGCCTGACCGGCATCGGTGTCGCGCAGCCCTACAACCTCGGCGCGTGGATGCGCGAACTCGGTCTCGCACCCGACACGTTCCGCGCATGGGAAGACGTCGATTTCGCCAGCGACCTCGGTCGCATGCTGTCGCTTCCGGTATTCGGCGAGAACGACGGCAACGCAGCCGCGATCGCCGAGCTGTTCTACGGATACGGCCGGCAGTGCGACGACTTCGTCTATCTGTTCATCGGGCCGGCAATCGGCGGCGGCATCGCGATCGACGGCGACTGCCTGCGCGGCGTGACCGGCAACGCGGGCGACATCGCCGTGATTCCCGTGCCGCCGAGCCGGCTCGCTTCCGCGCCGCCGCCGCGTGGCCCGTGGGACATCCTGCTCGCGCGTGCGTCGCTGCATGCGCTCGTGCGCCATCTGCGCCATCACGGCGAGACGGTCGACAACCGGGCCGATCTCGAAGCCTGCATCGCTCGCGGCCTGCCCGCCGTCGACGAATGGATCGACGATTGCGTCGACGCGCTCGCCCCTGCGTTGCGCGCGGTGCTGTGTGTGGTCGATGCGCCGGTGGTCGTGCTCGACGCCGATACCGACGCTGGCCTGCTCGACGCGGTGACAACGCGCCTGCGTGCCGCGCTCGTGGCCACCGCGCCCGAAGCACGCGGCACGCCGGTGCTCGTGCGCGGCACGTTCGGTGCCGACGCCGGCGCGATCGGCGCAGCCACGCTGCCGATGTATTTCAACTTCTCCCCGCGGGCCGGCATCCTCAAGGGCGCCCGCACCGATTCGCAGGAGGTCAACCATGTCGCGATCTGAGTCGCCTCGCCCGCTGCTCGAGATGCGCGGGATCAGCAAGACGTTCCCGGCCGTGCGCGCGCTCGACAACGTGAGCCTGACCGTCTATCCCGGCGAGATCCACTCGCTGATGGGCGAAAACGGCGCGGGCAAATCGACGCTGATGAAGATCCTGTCGGGCGCATACCGCGCCGACGCCGGCGGCGAGATCCTGATCGACGGCGAACGCATCGACATCGACGGCCCGCTTGCCGCACGCGATGCTGGCGTCGCGGTGATCTACCAGGAGCTGTGCCTGTCCCCGAACCTGAGCGTCGCGGAAAACATCTACATCGGCCGCGAATTGCGGCGCGGCAACCGGCGCTGGGGCACGATCGACCGCGCGGCAATGGCACGCGGCTGCGAGGACGTGCTCGCGCGCCTGGGCGCATCGTTCGGGCCCGACACGCTCGTCGGCACGCTGTCGATCGCGGAACAGCAGCTCGTCGAGATCGCGCGCGCCGTGCACACCCGCGCACGCATCCTCGTGATGGACGAGCCGACCACGCCGCTGTCGTCGCGCGAGACCGAACACCTGTTCCGCCTGATCCGCCAGTTGCGCGAGGAAGGTCTCGCGATCATCTACATCAGCCACCGGATGGCGGAGATCTACGAGTTGTCCGATCGTGTGTCGGTGCTGCGCGACGGCACGTATGTCGGCACGCTCGAGCGCGCGTCGCTGTCGGCCGAGCGTCTTGTCGCGATGATGGTCGGCCGCGACATCTCCGGCTTTTACAAGAAGGAACACGCGCCGTACGACCCCGGCCACCTGCTGCTGTCGGTACGCGACATCGCCGACGGCGCGCGCGTGCGCGGCTGCAGCCTCGACCTGCACGCCGGCGAAGTGCTCGGCATCGCGGGGCTCGTCGGCGCCGGCCGCACCGAGCTCGCGCGGCTGATCTTCGGCGCGGAACCGCGCGTGCGCGGCAACGTGAAGGTGGGCGAACGCACGTTTGGCGCGCACTCGCCGCGCGACGCGATCGACGCCGGGCTCGTCTATCTGACCGAAGACCGCAAGCGCCAGGGCCTGTTCCTCGACATGAGCGTACGCGACAACATCAACATCTCGGTATGCAACCGCGATGCGCGGCTCGGTGCGCTCGACCTCGCGCGCGGCGCCGAACGTGCACGCGACGCGATTGCATCGCTGTCGATCCGCGTCCCCCACGCGAACGTCAACGTCGGCGCGCTGTCAGGCGGCAACCAGCAGAAAGTGCTGCTGTCGCGCCTGCTCGAAACGAAGCCGCGCGTGCTGATCCTCGACGAACCGACGCGCGGCGTCGACATCGGCGCGAAATCCGAGATCTACCGGATCATCAACGAACTGGCCGGCGCCGGCGTGGGTGTGATCGTGATCTCGAGCGAACTGCCGGAAATCATAGGCGTCGCCGACCGGGTGCTCGTGATGCGCGAAGGCGAGATCGCGGGCGAACTCGGCGGCCACACGCATACGCCCATCACGCAGGAAGCCATCATCGCGCTCGCCACCGGCTCGCAGGCCGAACTCGCCGACGCGCACTGAGCCCGCCCTTTCAGTCCATTCTTACATTCAGGTTACCGACATGATCAACCCGACCAAGCAGCGGAACCTCGCTTCCGCGACGGCCCATCCGGTGGGCAACCGTACGCCGCTGTTGCGCGGCGCCGATCACCGCGCCCGCATGCAGTCGCTGATCCGCACCGCCGGCATGCTGCCGGTGCTGCTGGTTCTGTGCATCGGCTTCGGCTTCCTGACCGACGGCTTCTTCACGCTGCAGAACCTGTCGATCGTCACGCAGCAGGCGTCGATCAACATCGTGCTCGCCGCCGGCATGACCTTCGTGATCCTGACGGGCGGCATCGACCTGTCGGTCGGCTCGGTGCTCGCCGCCGCGGCCGTCGCGGCGCTGCTCGCGTCGACCATTCCGGGCTGGGGCTGGCTCGGCGTACCGTTCGCGCTCGTCGTCGGCCTCGTGTTCGGCGCGATCAACGGCGGCCTGATCTCGTTCCTGCGCCTGCCGCCGTTCATCGTCACGCTCGGCGCGATGACGGCCGTGCGCGGCGTTGCGCGCCTGATCGGCAACGACACCACCGTGTTCAATCCGCAGTTGCCGTTCGCGTTCATCGGCAACGGCACGATCCTCGGTGTGCCCTGGCTCGTCGTCATCGCGTGCGCGGTCATCGCGATCTCGTGGTTCATCCTGCGCCGCACGGTGCTCGGGATGCGCATCTATTCGGTGGGCGGCAATCCGGAAGCCGCGCGACTGTCGGGCATCAACGTGCGGGCGATCCAGATGTTCGTCTATGCGGCGTCGGGCCTGCTCGCCGGGCTCGGCGCGGTGATGTCGGCCGCGCGGCTTTATGCGGCGAACGGCCTGCAGCTCGGCCAGTCGTACGAACTCGACGCGATCGCCGCGGTAATCCTCGGCGGCACGAGCTTCGTCGGCGGCGTCGGCTCGATCGTCGGCACGCTGATCGGTGCGCTGATCATCGCGGTACTGACGAACGGCCTCGTACTGCTCGGCGTGTCCGACATCTGGCAGTACATCATCAAGGGGCTCGTGATCATCGGCGCCGTTGCGCTCGATCGCTATCGCCAGCGCGACTCGGCACGCACCTGACCCTTCCCGTCGATTCAACCTTGCGGCGCAGGCCGGTTCGCCTGCGCCCGTTCACCAACAATTCGGAGACACAACGACATGATCAAGCACAAAGCCGCCCTGACCGCCGTCGCCTGCGCACTCGCCTTCGGCGCGCCCGCCGCACACGCGGCCGACAAGCCGCTCAAATCGATCGGCGTCACGGTCGGGTCGCTCGGCAATCCGTATTTCGTCACGATCGTCAAGGGTGCCGAAGCACGCGCCAGGCAGCTCAATCCGAATGCGAAGGTCACGGCCGTCTCGGCCGACTACGACCTGAACAAGCAGTTCACGCAGATCGACAACTTCATCTCCGCGCACGTCGACATGATCCTGCTCAACGCGACCGATCCGAAGGCGATCGAGCCGGCGGTGAAGAAGGCGCAGGCGGCCGGCATCACGGTCGTCGCGGTCGACGTCGCCGCGGCCGGCGCAAACGCGACCGTGCAGACCAACAACGTGAAAGCCGGCGAACTCGCGTGCGACTACATCGCGAAGAAACTCAACGGCAAGGGCAACGTGATCATCGAGAACGGCCCGCAGGTATCGGCCGTGATCGATCGCGTCAACGGCTGCAAGGCCGTGCTCGCGAAAAACGCCGGCATCAAGCTGCTGTCGAGCGACCAGGACGGCAAGGGTTCGCGCGAAGGCGGGATGAATGCGATGCAAGGCTACCTGACGCGCTTTCCGAAGCTCGACGCGGTGTTCACGATCAACGACCCGCAGGCGATCGGCAGCGACCTCGCCGCGAAGCAGCTGAACCGGCCGGGCATCGTGATCACGTCGGTCGACGGCGCACCCGACATCGAAGTCGCGCTCAAGTCCAACACGCTCGTGCAGGCATCGTCGAGCCAGGATCCCTGGGCCATGGCGCAGCAGGCGGTCAACGTCGGCTACGGGATCATGAACGGCCAGAAGCCGGCCAATCCGATGATCCTGATCGAGCCGACGCTCATCACGCGCGACAACGTGAAGACCTACAAGGGCTGGAGCTCGCCGCGCTGATCGCGCCGCCTGTCCGCCCACGCAATCGGGCGGTGCGGGGCCGTGTCGCCATGCGCGACGGCCCCGCACTGCCCGCCTTTTCGGATCAACCGCTGTACGGCCGTGCGCAACGCCACGGCACAAGGTTTCGACATGACGACGACGTTCCCCCGCCTGATCGTATTCGGCGAAGCGCTGACCGATTTCATCCGCGACGACGCGCAGCATTGGCACAGCATCGCCGGCGGCTCATGCTGGAACGTCGCGCGCGTCGGCGCGCGACTCGGCGTGCCGACGGCCTTCGCCGGCACGGTCAGCCGCGACATCTTCGGCGACGAACTGATGCGCAAGAGTGCCGACGCCGGGCTCGACCTGCGCTTCATCCGGCAGGTCGATCGTGCGCCGCTGCTCGCGATGGTCGTGTCGAAGCAGCCGCCCCACTATTTCTTCATCGGCGAGAACAGCGCCGATCTCGCGTTCGATCCGGCGGACCTGCCCACCGGTGCGCTCGATGCGGCCGAGATCGTGCACGTCGGCTCGCTCGGCGTCGTGCGCGAGCCGCTCGCGGCGCGCCTGATCGAAGTCGCGCAGGCCGCGCGGACGGCCGGCAAGCGAATCTCGTTCGACCCGAACTTCCGTGCGCCAATGGCCGCGCCGTCGTATCGCGACACGCTGCGCCGGCTGGCCGGGCTCGCCGACTGGATCAAGGTGTCCGACGAGGATCTGCGCGGGTTGTTTCCGGAACTCGATGAAGCCGCCGCGCTCGCGCAACTGCGCACGTGGGCGCCCGATGCAACGATGCTCGTCACGCGCGGCGCATCGGGCATGCAGCTCCTGAATCGCGACACCGTGCTGTTCCAGCCCGCATTCCCGACCGAGGTGGCCGACACCGTCGGCTGCGGCGACGCGAGCATCGGCGGCTGGCTCGCAAGCCAGCTGGCGCGTCCCGACGCGTCAACCGCCGAGCATCTGCGCTACGCGGCCGCGTGCGCGGCGGTCGCCTGTGCGCATGCAGGCGCCTATGCGCCGACGGCGGCCGAGGTGACCGGCATGATCGACCGCACCGCCGATACTGCAGTCTCGCAATAGCACGTACCGGCGCACCGCCCCGTCACGCGGCGGTCGTTCCGCCGCTGCCGTCCGGCGGCGTCCCGGCCTGCAGCAGCTGCAGGCTCTCGTCGACGCTCAGTTCGGACATCGCATCGTCGTGAAGCGTATCGTCCGCCGCGCGGCGCAATGCATGCAGCGTGTGCACCTTGAGCCGCACGAGCGCGAGCCGCAACCCGCGCGCCGCGCATTCGGCCGCAAACGTGCGCAACGATTCGATCGTCGTGCCGTCGACATCCGGCGTTTCCTCGAGGCTCAGCATCACGGTATGCGTGTCCGGCGCGGCTTTCATCAACGCACGCACACGGTTCAACATCCGGTCCGCATTCGCGAAGAACAGCTGCGCCTCGGGCCGCACGATCAGCACGCCCGGCACCGGCTTCGCGTCGGCGTGGCTCGCTACGTCGACGAAATCATGGCTGTCGCGCAGCCTGCCGAGCACGCTGACGTTCGGCTCGGACAACTTGCGCAGCGTCAGCAGCAGGCTCACGCCGATGGCCGCGAGCAGCCCGTGCAGCACACCGAGCACGAGCACCGCGAGCAGCGCGGCGATCACGACGAGCCGGTCGCGATGCCAGGCCCAGTACGGCCGGAATACCGACGGATGCAGCGAGTGGCTGACCGCGAAGATCACGATCGCCGCGAGCACGGGCTCCGGCGTGCGCGCCAGCTGCGGCAGCAGCAGCCACACGATCAGCGCGACCACGCCCGCCGCCCACAGGCCTGCAAAGCGCGACTGCGCGCCGGCCGCTTCGTTCGCCGAGGTCGCCGAATAACCGGCGCCGACCGGCATCCCGTGCAGCAGGCCCGACACGAGGTTCGCGCAGCCGAGCGCGACGAGGTCGCGGTTCGGCGACACGCTGTCGCCGTGCTTCAGTGCGAAGTTGCGGATCGATCCGTACGACTCCGCATACAGGATCAGCATCAGCGCGAACGCAAGCTCGACGGTCTGCATCCATGCGTTGCGGTCGAGGGTCGGCAGGCCGAACTCGATATGCCGGAAGTCGATGTGGCCGACGATCGCAATGCCGTATCGCTGCCAGTCGACCGCATAACCGGCCGCGATCGACAGCACGATCACGACGAGCGTGGCGGGCACCCGCGCGCTCCGCCCGAGTGCGAACAGCAACGCCAGCGCGGTCGCGCCGAGCACGACGCTCGCGAGATTCGCGTGCGGCGCGCCGCTGATCAGGTCGAGCGCGACATGCGGCGCATCGCTGTGCTGCACGGAAATCGCGAGAATCTTCGGCAACTGCTTGATGACGATCGTCAGCGCGAGGCCGAACGTGAAGCCGCGCAGCACCGGCCGCGCGACGAAATCCGACATGCCGCCGAGCCGCGCGGCACCCGCCAGGATGAACAGCACGCCCGTCATCGCGACGAGCGCCGCCGCCAGCGCGAGCTGCGCGGCAAGCGCCATTCCCGACTCCGCGAGCACGGTCGCCGCGAGCACGGCAGCCGACGACGACGTCGACGATACGATCGCGAAACGGCTGCTGCCGGTGAGCGCATAGACGACGAGCCCCGACAGCAACGCGATGAGACCGGCCTGCGGCGGCAGGTTGGCCAGCCCCGCGTACGCGACCGCCTCGGGGATCAGCAGGCCCGCGATCGACAGGCCGGCCAGCGCGTCGAGGCCGATGCGCCGCGTCGGCGGCGGCGCGACCGCGTCGAGCGCGGAGAAATGCTCGGCATGCTGCGGGCCGGCATCGGGGCGGATCGGGGCGGTCGTCATGAGGTGCTCAGGGTTTGACGGCGATGACGCCCGACCAGCCGGGCAGATAGCGTGCATCCTGCTCATGCGCGCGATGCAGTGCGATATCGAGCGCCTTCGCGAAGTTCTTGCGGATCTGGTCGAGCGACACGTGCTGGCGCAGGTAGTCGGCCCACAGGAATTCGCTGAACGGCGTCGCGTCCTTCGCGTAGCCGCCCGCGGTGCGCAGTTCGCCGGCGAGGCTGCGGTACGGATCGTCCACGAGACCCGTCAGCGCCTTCGGCAGATTCGCGTAGTCGCGGCGTGTGCCGTCCGCACCGAACGGATGCACCCACTGGTTGTGTTCCATCATCCGCCAGAAGATCGTGTCGTCGAGCCACGACAGGTCCTTCAGCAGCATCGCGTTCACGCGCGCCTCGCCTTCCTCGATCAGTGCGAGGCCGAGATGATGATGATCGGTGATGTAGTGCAGCCCGCCCGGGCCGAGCACGGCCGGGAACCAGTGCGATTCGATCGCGGTCTTGCGCGCGCGCTTGCTGAGCCCCTTCCAGTGCTTGCGCTTCGCCTTGACTTCGCGATAGCCGACCGTCATCTGCGTGGGCCGCAGATCTTCCAGCTTGACGGGAATCAGGTGAACATCGTTGCCGAGTGCCATGGTCGTACCCCATGTTGCGAAATTCCGGCAACGATACTCCTGATCACACGAGCCGTTAATACGTCATGACCTCGATACGCATCCGGTTGACGATCTCTGACAACCGTCCGTACCTGCGCAAGACGCTGCGCTACGCGCGCAGGTCGTTGCGTTCGAGACGATGTCGAATGTAAGGAATGCCATCGTGCACGACGCTCACCCGGCGCATCCCGAGCTTGCGCGCGACGTTCAACGAGCCGCTGTTGGCTTCCGCGATATCGGCGATCACGCGCGGCAGGCGCACGGTGTCGAACGCGTGGCGCATGATGGCTTGCGCGGCCTCGCTCGCGATACCGCGCCCCCAGGTCTCACGCACCAGCCGCCAGCCGATCTCGACGTCGCGCGCGCCGTCCGCATAGTCCGGAATCAGCAGGACCCAGCCGATGAACGCATCGGGCGCGGCCTTCTCGAAGATCGACCAGTAGCCGAGGCCCGGCGGATAGTCGCGCGTGATCCGGTGCGTGACGAAGCGACGGTGCTCGACGGGATCGTGCCACGGGCCCGCGATGTGCCGCGTGACCTCGGGATCGCGATCCATCGCGATGCAGGCGTCGAGATCGGCCAGTACGCGCGGACGCAGCCACAGCCGCGCAGTTTCGAGCACGGGCAGCGTGGCGGCGGAAGGTTCAGTCATCTGGACTCCTGATTCGGTGACGATGCTCACCGGACGCATTACAAAACAGATACAAACGGCCTTCCGGAATGATACAGATGCCTGTCGCCGGTTTCGCGCGACGCCGTTGCCGAATCCGAAACAGTTCATTTCCTAGGGATTATTCCCGATTCGGCGTTATCGCGCCCCACATCGCCGGGCGCCGCGGCCTACACTCGATCCATGCCCCCGCACCGCGCGCAAGCCGGCCGGCATCCGCATGCACATCGTAAGCGCGCAAGCCAACGAGGAGACCTCGGACATGAGCTGGACCCGCGAACAACGCAACGTGACGATCGCCGCCTACCTGGGCTGGACACTCGATGCGTTCGATTTCTTCCTGATGGTCTTCGTGCTGAAGGACATCGCCGCCGAATTCGGATCGACGATTCCCGCCGTCGCGTTCGCGCTCACGTTGACACTCGCGATGCGTCCGCTAGGCGCGCTGATCTTCGGCCGGCTCGCCGACCGCTTCGGCCGCCGCCCGACCCTGATGGTCAACATCGCGTGCTACTCGCTGCTCGAGCTCGCATCGGGTTTCGCGCCGAGCCTGACCGCGCTGCTCGTGCTGCGCGCGCTGTTCGGCGTCGCGATGGGCGGCGAATGGGGGGTCGGCTCCGCGCTGACGATGGAAACCGTGCCGACCCATGCACGCGGCTTCGTGTCGGGGCTGCTGCAGGCCGGCTATCCGAGCGGCTACCTGCTCGCGTCCGTCGTGTTCGGCCTGTTCTACCAGTACATCGGCTGGCGCGGGATGTTCATGGTCGGCGTGCTGCCCGCGCTGCTCGTGCTGTACGTGCGCGCCCACGTGCCCGAATCGCCGGCGTGGAAGCAGATGGAGAAGCGCCCGCGCCCGAGCCTCGGGGCCACGCTGCAGCAGAACTGGAAGCTCACGATCTACGCGATCGTGCTGATGACCGCGTTCAACTTCTTCTCGCACGGCACGCAGGATCTCTATCCGACGTTCCTGCGCGAACAGCATCATTTCGATCCCCATACCGTGTCTTGGATCACGATCGTGCTGAACATCGGTGCCATCGTCGGCGGCCTGTCGTTCGGCTCGATCTCGGAGCGGATCGGCCGGCGTCGTGCCATCTTCATCGCTGCATTGATCGCCCTGCCCGTGCTGCCACTGTGGGCATTCTCGAGCGGCCCGGTTGCCCTCGCCGCGGGGGCGTTCCTGATGCAGATCTCGGTGCAGGGTGCGTGGGGCGTGATCCCGGTTCACCTGAACGAGATCTCGCCCGACGAGATCCGCGCGACCTTCCCCGGCGTCGTCTATCAGCTCGGCAACCTGCTCGCGTCGGGCAACGCGACGATGCAGGCCTCGCTCGCCGTTTCGCACAACAACAACTACGGCTTCGCGCTCGCGCTCGTGGCCGGCATCGTCGCCGTCGTGATCGCCGTGCTGATCCTGTTCAGCCGCGAGCGGCGCGGTATCGACATGACGCAATCGGTCAATACGCGTAGCACCGTCGCCTGATCCCGCGCATTGCCGCATTGCACCATCGCGCGTGCCCCGCCCTGTCGAAGGCGCGCGCGATACTTTCCGCATTCGCACATCGAACTAGAGGAATTTGTCCAGATTCCCCGCTTGCCCGCTCCGCTCGCCCTTTTTTATCTTAATAAAAACGACTGTTTGAATCAGATAATCAAATCACCAGTTCGCGGCCGGGCGACCGGCATGGGAGGCGGGACATGGCAGTAAGTCAGGAGGGGCGGCCATCCGCGGGACGGCCGTCCGGGGCACGGTCATCCGGCACTCGGCAGACCGGCGGGACGAAGGCGCGCATCCTCGATGCGGCCGAGGACCTGTTCATCGAGCATGGCTTCGAGGCGATGTCGATGCGCCAGATCACCTCGCGCGCGGCGGTCAACCTCGCCGCGGTCAACTACCACTTCGGCAGCAAGGAAGCGTTGATCCACGCGATGCTGTCGCGCCGGCTCGACCAGCTCAACCAGGAACGCCTCGGTATCCTCGACCGCTTCGATGCGCAACTCGGCACGCACATCACCTGCGAGCACGTGCTCGGCGCGATGTTCATTCCCGCGCTGAAGGCATCGCGCAATCCCGAACGCGGCGGGCCCGGGTTCCTGCGGCTGATCGGCCGCGCGTACACCGATCCGTCGCCGTTCGTGCGCAACTTCCTGACCGCGCACTACGCAAGCGTCGCGGGCCGCTTCTTCGACGCGTTCCAGCGCGCGTTGCCGCACCTGCCGCGCACGGAGCTCGGCTGGCGGCTGCACTTCGCGATCGGCGCACTGTCCGGCGCGCTCGCAGGCGCCGAAACGGAAAGCCTGATCGACGAGTTCTCGCAAGGCCGCACGATGAACGACGTGCAGATGATCGCGCGGCTGTCGTCACTGATCGTCGCCGCGCTGAAAGCGCCGATGCCCGACAGCGCGCAACTGTCGATCTTCGCGGCCGTGCTCGACGATGCAGGCGCAAGCGAAGCGTTCGGGCTGCCGTCGTCGGGCGCGGCCGCCGCCGATACGGCGACGCTGCATTCCACGAACTGAGCGCGCGAGGCCACGCGCGGCTTCCTGTTCACGATTTGATTGAAACGCGCGGTCATGCGGAGCGCCGAGGCGCCCCGTCGATCGACCGTGCGGCACGGGGCACGGGCCGGCGCTGAAGCGCCGGCCTTCGCCGAGAGCAAAGACCGGAGACATGTCATGTCATCTTCCGCAGCAACCGCAGCGGCCCAGGTTCCGCCGAACACCGACGGCATCTGGTACGCGTCATATCCGCCCGGCGTCCCGCACGACATCGACGTCACGCAATACGCATCGCTCGTGCAGTTCTTCGACGAATGCACGAGCCGCTTCGCCGAGCGCGTCGCCTATGTGAGCGCGGGCGCATCGATGACCTATCGCACGCTCGCGCAGAAAGTCGACGCGTTCGCGTCGTATCTGCAAAGCCTCGGCGTCAAACCGGGCGACCGCGTCGCGATCATGCTGCCGAACACGTTCCAGTACCCGGTCGCGCTGTTCGGCACGCTGAAAGCCGGTGCGATCGTCGTCAACGTCAATCCGCTCTATACCGTGCGCGAACTCGCGCATCAGTTGAAGGACAGCGGCGCGCAGACGATCGTCGTGTTCGAGAATTTCGCGCGCACGCTGCAGGACGCGCTGCCGGAAACGCAGGTGAAGAACATCGTCGTCACCGCGCTCGGCGACCTCCTCGCCGACGGCTTCAATGCGAAAGGACGCCTGATCAATTTCGTGCTGAAGCACGTGAAGAAACTCGTGCCGGCCTACCACCTGCCGCAGGCCATCCGGTTGCGCTCCGCCCTCGCGCTCGGTGCGCGAAGCAAGCCGCAGCCCGTGCAGACGACACGCGACGACCTCGCATTCCTGCAATACACGGGCGGCACGACGGGCGTCGCGAAAGGCGCGATGCTCACGCATGGCAACCTGATCGCGAACCTGCTGCAGGCGAAGGCCTGGATCGCCGACCAGGTATCGGGCGACGTCGAAACCGTGCTCACGCCGCTGCCGCTGTATCACATCTATTCGCTGACGGTGAACGCATTCATCTTCATGGGGCTCGGCGGGCGCAACATCCTGATCGCGAACCCGCGCGACATGACGATGGTGATGAAGATCATCCGCAACGAGACGTTCACCGGGATCACCGGCATCAACACGCTGTACAACGCGTTCCTCGACAACGAGGAATTCCGCAAGCGCGATTTCTCGAAGCTGAAGCTCGCGATGGCGGGCGGGATGGCGATGCAGCGGGCGGTCGCCGAGCGCTTCCAGCAGGTGACGGGCCGGCCGGTGGTCGAAGGCTACGGCCTGACCGAATGCTCGCCAATCGTCACGATGAACCCCGTCGACCTGAACGACATGGCCGCGTTCAGCGGTTCGATCGGCCTGCCCGCGCC
Organism: Burkholderia reimsis; assembly: GCF_003294055.1. Classification (NCBI taxonomy): domain Bacteria; kingdom Pseudomonadati; phylum Pseudomonadota; class Betaproteobacteria; order Burkholderiales; family Burkholderiaceae; genus Burkholderia; species Burkholderia reimsis. The sequence continues at coordinate 1,774 of NZ_QMFZ01000081.1, read as the reverse complement.
GTCCACCGTCGTGCGCTTTCGCCGTGAGGACGGCACCTGGGCGCCCGTCGGCGAGCCGGGCGAGCTGTGCGTGCACGGCCCGCAGGTGATGCGCGGCTACTGGCAGCGCCCCGACGAGACGGCCAAGGTGATCGACGCCGACGGATGGCTCAGCACCGGCGACATCGGCGTGATGGACGAACGCGGCTTCATCCGCCTGATCGACCGCAAGAAGGACATGATCCTCGTGTCGGGCTTCAACGTGTATCCGAACGAGATCGAGGAAGTGCTGGTGATGCATCCGGGCATCAGCGAAGCCGCGGCGATCGGCATTCCGGACGAGGTACAGGGCGAACGGATCAAGGTGTTCGTCGTGCGCCGCGACCCGTCGCTGACGACCGACGATGTGCTCGCGCACTGCCGCAAGAACCTCACCGGCTACAAGATGCCGAAATTCGTCGAGTTCCGCGACGCGCTGCCGCAGACGAACGTCGGCAAGATCCTGCGCCGTGCGCTGCGCGACGAGGAACTCGCCAAAATCAAGGCCGCGAAGCAAGGTTGAACGATCCGCCGCCCAGGGAGACGCAGTCGATGAACGAAGGAAAGAAGCACCACGCGCGGCATGCCGCCGCCGTGGCAGTCGCCTGCCTGCTGTCGCTCGGACAGGCGGGCCTGCATGCACAGGAAACGGCCGACGCCGCAAGCGCTGCCGCGGGCGTCGCGCTGCCGGCGGACCTCGCGAAGGTCGCGCGCGAGCCGGTCGCGCAGCAGGCGCGCTGGCTGCGCACGGCCGCGCAGCGCGGCACGCTCGCGCAACTCGACGACGCGACGCTCACGGCGCTCTTCAAGGCACTCGATCCGCTCGCCGTGCCGCTCTATATCCGTAACGGCCCCAACGGCTATCCGTCGTACCAGTTCACGATGGTGCGCCAGGAGCGCATCAGCGAAAAGTGGTCCGATACGCCCGACCGCATGCTCGTGAAGACCACCCGCGAGCCGCTGCGCGTCTATGCGAAATGGCTGCCGGGCGGTGCACATGCCGGACAGGAGACCATCTACGACACGACGCAGCGCAAGGACGAGATGTACGGGCACCTCGGCGGCCTGCTCGGCAAGATTCCGCTGTGGACGGCACTCGACGGCGCACTCGCACGTGCGCAGTCGAATCACCAGGTGAAGGATCTCGGTACCGAGTTCATCACGAACCTGTACCTGACCGAAGGGAAGAAATACGTGGAAGCCGGCGTGCAGCGGCCGACCGATGTGGAGGCCAGGACGATCGGCGGCGTGCGCGTCGTCGCGCTCACCTACGAGACACCGACCGGCCGGCCGCAGTTCTACGCGAAGAAGGAAGTCCTCGGGCTCGATCTGCACGCGCCCTATTTCCGGACCGTCGAGTCCTATGACAACGACGGCAAGATCTTCGAGCGGATCGTCATCGAGAAAATCGCGCCGGCGACGCTCGACGACACCGCATTCGACCCGAAAAACCCCGACTACGCGTTCTGATGCGCGCCGGCGGGGCTGGCCTCGGGCTCAATCGTCATCGTCGTCGCCGTGGTGCCGGTGCCAATGCTTGTAATAGTGCTTGCGCCACTTGCGATAGCGATCGTCGTCCTCGTCGCCGTAGTAGCCGTATCCATAGCCCGGATAGGCGACCACGGCCGGCTGCGGCGCCACATAGACCGGCGCCGGCTCGACATAGACCGGTGCGACCGGTACGCCGATGCCGACCGACAGGTCGACATGCCCCGCCATCGCACTGCCGGAAGCCAGCAACGCCACGCCCCCGACC